>DASPOT010000148.1:0-81190 GCA_035625875.1 Mycobacterium sp.
ACTGCTTCCTTCTCCGGCGCCGCGGCTTTCTTCGTCGTCGCCTTGGGGGTGGTCGGCTTCTTCGTCCCCACCGCTTCCTTCTCCGGCGCCGCGGCTTTCTTCGTCGTCGCCTTGGGGGTGGTCGGCTTCTTCGTCCCCACCGCTTCTGTCTTCGTCTCCTTCGCTGCCATACCGGTGCTCCTCCTCGTGCGCGATCGAGCTCGAGGCGTCGATACCCGGCCTTACCCGGTGGTCACTCCCGCTCCCGCAGTTCGAGCTCGTCGGTCGCGGCGCCTGAGAAGGAAGCGGTGGGGACGAAGAAGCCGACCACCCCCAAGGCGACGACGAAGAAGGCCGCGGCGCCGGAGAAGGAAGCGGTGGGGACGAAGAAGCCGACCACCCCCAAGGCGACGACGAAGAAAGCCGCGGCGCCGGAGATCACGCAGGAGATGATCGCCGAACGCGCCTACCACATCTCCCAATCCGGAGAAGGCGGGACCGACGAGGAGAACTGGCACCGGGCCGAGGCGGAGCTGCGGCAGGGCGCGTAGCGCTGTAGCACCGGATCTCGCCCGCGGCCGCCGCGGCCCGCGGCGACCCATCCACTATCGCGCCAGGGCTTCTTCGGCGACGCCCTGGTCGACGACCGCGCCCGGGCGATCGTGCCGGCAAGCGACAACCTGACGTGTGGCCGGTGAAGTACCGGGCGCCGTTGTCGGAGCCGTCGACGGCGGGTCCCATTTACGTGAGTAACGCCGGCCAGTTGGGGGATGTCGGCGAGACTGTCGTTTGCGCTGGTGCTGCTTGTCATGGCTACGGTGTGAGCGTCCCGGCGTATGCGACGCCCGGTTTCGCCGGGACGCCGAACATGCCGGTTCGCTACGGTGTGCTCCCGGCGTCGCCGCCAGCGGACCCACCCACCGATGCACCACAGCTTCGACGCCCATTCGGCTGGTCTTTTGACCGGTATACCGTAGCGGGCCACATGTTCCTGGCGGCTGATCGATGCATCCTGGCCGCTCTCATCCATAGCGGCTGCTTCCAATCATCCATCCCAGCTACCTCGCAAGAACACTGTAATGCGCTGTGAACTCGCGGTTTTCCACTTTTGGCCAAAGGTCTGGGAGAAAGAGAAGTGATCGATGGATGCAGTTACTTGTCGCCTCGTGATCGTTCCATCAGCCACTTCCACCGCTCACCGTAAGCCTGGTCGGGGTCGAGCCGATGTACAAGTGCTGCGAGATTCTGCTGTAGGGTCTGAAGTCGCCCACTCTTAATCGCAGTCTCTTCGTTAAGGTCCTGGTCGAATGAAGCGAGGTCCTGGTCGAATGAAGCGAACCATTGGGCGAACGTATCGTCGTACCGCTCCGCGAAGGTTGCGTAGCCAATGCAGCCCTCAGCCGTCTCGTCGGTTCTCATCTTTTCGGCGATGGCGCGCTGCTCGTCGCGCCACACCATGAATCGCCCGTCGTCATAGCGGTCGCTGGCGAACGTGTGGGCGATTTCGCTGAGCATGTCGCCGACCGGCCCTAGTCCGTCCTCCTGCAGTAGCCGATGGAGAGTCACGTTGTCGTACAGCCTTTGGACGATGCACCAGTACTTCGCGAAGCGGTAGAGAGTACTGGTGCGAGCGATTTCACTGCGATGGTCCACGCGGCTCGTTAGATAGGTACCCAGGAATCGTCTACGCCGCATGTTGTCGATCCGATCGGCGAGGTCGAGCGCGGCATTGATCAGCGGCTCGCGAATAAGGTCGAGTTCAACCTTGTCTGCGGCCTTCCGCTCCTCAAGCTTGTCTGCTCGGTCGGCCTCCCTTGCCTGCCGCTCAAGATTCCTTGTGGACCGCGCGTTGAAGATCGCGATGGCGAGGGATGTAAATGCAGTGAGGATGGCGACAACAACTCCGACAAGCATGGTTTGATCGGACACCTTGCACCTCTGTGCCGTCAAGCATGGTGGCGCTGCGCCAGCGATCGGCTTCGAAGCCCGAGTGGTCTTTAGGTCTCAGACCACTGCCACCAAGGTCATTAACCTGTCCGCTTGATTTTGCTCATACCGGTGTGGTTGAACATCCCTACCGCCCAGCCGCTCCACGCGTCGTCGATGAGCGTCGATGCGTGTCGCTGGATAGACGGGTCAGTGGTCGTTGCGGTCCATGAGTCGCTCGCCGGCGTGGGCCCAGCGTTCGTGTGCGGATTGGCCGGTGATGCCGGCGGCCTGCCCGATGGTCTCCCAGGAGGCTCCGGCGGCGCTCGCCGCACGACCGACCGCGGCGTGAAGTTCGGCGTGGGCGGCTTTGTAGGCGCTCGCCGCACGACCGACCGCGGCCACTGCTGGGGCGGCCACTGCTGGGGCGGCGGCGTCGACGCTCTGGGCGTGCTCCAGCCACTCCCGGCGCGCACCGGCCAGCGTTGCGTCGTCGGGGTCGGCGCCGGTGGTGTAGACCGACCGCGCTGGCCCGCGCTGGGCGGTCACGGCTCGCCTGGCGCGCCGCCACAGTGGGCCCCTCGGACCGGCCCGCGGCGGACCGTCGAGCGTCCAGACCTGCTCCGCTGCTGTTGTCAGCCAGTAACCCAGCCAGGCCGGCGTTGTGGGCGGTGTCGGTGCGTGGTGATACCGGGGCGCGCTGCGGCCACCAGTTCCCCTTCCCTAGGAGCGAAGCGATCGCCGGGACTGTGATGGCGCGCACGAGGAATGTGTCCAATAGCAAACCGGCACCGATCGTGAAACCGACCTGGCCGATATTGTGAGTCGGGCTGGCCAGCATGGCTAGCATGGTGAGCGCGAAGATGACTCCTGCGGTTGATACCACGCCGCCGGTCTCCTTGAACGCTCGTAGGATTCCGGTGTTGAGGCCGGTCGCGGATTCGGCGCGGATCCGCGACATGAACACCATGTTGTAGTCCGATCCGACTGCGACGAGGGCTACGAACGCCAGTGGTGGTACAGCCCAGTAGATGTCGATGCCGAAACACTCCTGCCATATGAGGACAGTCAGGCCACGCGCGGCGGCGTATGACAGCGCGATTGTGGCGACGAGATACAGCGGCGCGAGCAGTGACCGGAGCAGACCAACCAGGATGACGAAGATGAACACTAATGCACAGGCGCCAATCAGCACGAAGTCTGCCATGACCATGTCATGTAGGTCGCGAAATCCGGCGGCGAGGCCCGTGGCGTCAATTCTACTGCCCGCCAACGAGGTTCGGCTTAGGCTGTGCTGGGCCTCGGCAGAGATGTCATGCAGCCGCGCGATGGCCTCGGGACTGTAAGCCGACGTGGTGTTCACGACGATCACGCGAGCGGTGTGTCCGTCAGATGACAAGAAGTACTTCATCACTTGCTGCAGCCGCGGATTGGAGAACGCGACCTTAGGTACGTAAAAACCCCCGTCGGGGCCATCTCCCACTGAGGTGCCCACCTCGGCGAGGAACTCGCGGGCCTGGGTGAGGCCGTCCACCAGCGTCTGCATCTGGGAGGCCAACCGATTGACGCCGTCGGAGATCTGTTGGGTGCCCGCCTTGGCCACCACCGCGCCGTGGGACAGTTCGCCTAGCTTCGTGGTGAGAAGTTGCTGGCCGTCAGCAAGCGACACAGACCCGGTCGCGGCGCGGACTAGACCGTCGCGCAGCTGGCGTGCCCCGTCGGCGAGGCGTTGGTTTCCGTCGGCTAGTTGCCGAGATCCGGTCTTGAGCCGGATCAGGGTATATCGCAGCTGTCCTACCAGGGAGTGATCCTGCGCCAGGAGGTTCAGTTGCGCATCGGTGTCGCAACCGGAATCCGGCGGGCAGGCCGTTCCGGCGGGCGGTGGCGCGATGGTGTCGAGCAGACCGAGTATGGGGTTAACCGCCGTCTCCGCCGTCTCGATGCCGTTCGCTAGTTGCAGGGATCCCGCCGCCAGCGCATTCCCCGAGGAGATCTGGCCCAACCCGTCGTCGAGGCGCGTGATCCCATCGGTCAGCCGCGCCAGCTCGGGTCGGCTCGCCGTGAGCTGGCTGATGGCCGTACTCATCCGGTCGGCGATGATCCGATCTTGGTGAGCCAGCGAGAATTCCGGGATGGGGTGTCCATCGGGCTGGGTGACACTGCGTACCTCTTCGACTCCGGGCACCTGCTGAATCGCCCGTGACACGGCATTGAGCGCCGAGAAGCCCGCCGAATTTCGTAGGTCGTGGTCGGAGCGGATGACAAGGTAATCGGCGGTCAGTTCGTTGGAGCGGTAGTGCCGGGCGATCGCAGCATAACCTTGGTTGCTCATCGTCGAGTTGGGCTGCATTGCGCGTTCGTCGTAGCCGGTCGACATGCGCGGTACTTGGACGGCCAACAAGCACAGCACGGCCACGCTCAGCGCGAACGACGCAACCGGATGTCTACGACGCCGACCCCGAGCCGCCGCCACAGCCGTGACCTGCCAGCGCCCTTCGGTTCCAGCAATTCGCGTCGCGCCAGGATGGACATGAGTGCGGGGACGAGCGTCACAGCCGCGGCTATCACCAGCAGCATGCCCAGCGAGCAAGCCAATCCAGCGGTGCGGAATAGCGCGACCTTGGTCAGCGCCATCACCGCGCAGCTTGCCGCCACGGTCAGACCGCACGCGACGATGATGCTTGAGGTACGTGCTGACGCCGCCAGGATGGCAGCCTGACCCGGCGCGACGCCGCGCCGGCAGGCGTCGTGGTAGCCGCTGACCAGAAAGATCGCGTAGTCAGTACCGCCAGCGAGGATCAACGCCGCCAGCAGCATCACCGAGAAGATCGACATATCTAGCCCAACATGCAGCGCAAGCAAAGCGACTATCGGCCTAGCCACCGCGAGCGCCAGACCGACGCTGGCCAGCGGTACCACGATCGTCGTCACGGACCGATACACCAGTAGAAGCAGCGCGACGATCATGACCACGCTCAACCCCGTGATAAGCAAGAGGGTGTGATCCTCGGTGGTGAGCTCATCACCGATGGTGGGAGCCGGACCGGTCAGATACGCGTGGACGCCGGTCGGCGCGGAATGGTGCGCCAGCACCGAATCGACGAATTCCTGGCCCCGGCGTTGCGGCGCCGAGCCCATCCCCCCACGGAACCGTACGATCGCGTAGACAGCCTTGCCGTCTTTGCTCGTCGCTGTGGGCGCAGTAGCCGGGGAGCTGATCAGATCCTGTACTGAGTCGACGTCGGCGGTGTTGCGCTGAATCGTGTCGACCAGGTCGGCATAGAAGTGGCAGTCGGCGTCGGTTATGCCCGTCGAGTCTTCGATAACGATGTAGCCGATAGCGGTTGCCGACGACTCACCGAACTGGCTGCCCATCGCGCTCAACGTGAGCAGCGAGGGGGCGGATTGCAACTCGTCCATCGGCTCGGTGGCCGGCATCGGGCCACCTTCGTCGCGAATGGCACAGCGCACGGCGGCGGGTAGCCGCAGTTCGGAGTCGATGATCTCCCAGTGACCCGCGATGTTCTCCCACCACGCCAGCAATACAAACCGATTCTGAGAGGGTTATGGTGCGGGATCGACATGTGCGTCGGGGTCCCGCCCAATGGGGGAACATCGATGCATCCACTGGGAGGAGAGATAGCCATGGGTGATGACGACGTGCGGGTCGCCCTGCGGCGCCACTGGGCGGCCTCCGACGCCAACGACTTTGCGACGGAGCACCAAATCTACCGAGCTGATGCAGTTCTCGAGTATCCGCAATCGGGCGAGCGCATCCGAGGTCGAGCCAACATTGAGGCGTCGCGCGTCGCCCAGCCGAGCACGAAACGCTTCACCGTGCGACGCATGCTTGGCGGCGGCGATCTTTGGATCAGCGAACTCGTCCTGACGTATGACGGGCAACCGTTTTACGTGGTCAGCATCATGGAATTCGAGGGTGGGGAGGTGGTCCGCGAGACGCAGTACTTTAGCGAGGCGTTCGAGCCGGGGGCATCTCGGGCTCAATGGGTCGAACGAATGGAATGAGAGGTATGGCGTCAGTCGGACGATCAACCACCACCTGAACCATGTTCAATGCACTCAGATTCAATGGCTCAAGATGATTGACATCGGCGACAAAATGGCAGGTGCCGGGTTGTTCATCGATGAAACTGCGGCGACGCCCCACGTGAGATCAGTCCATATCCGCAACCTGGGGCGGCTTTACCGGCCTCTATTCCGAAGGTGACGGCGGCAACGCCGACACCACCTTTACTCAAGGAAGCTTCACGATCAGCGGCACGGCTGACGGGTCCGATACAGATAACCGGCCGCCACCGCTAAGTTCGACGTCTGGGTGAGATGTTGACCGACATCCCGATCGAAACCGAAGGCGAAACAAAATACCCAACAGCCAATAACGACCGCCAGATCTGCATCGATGCCACGTTTCATACGCGAGATCGAATGGCAATGGTGCCTATCGAAATGATGCGGCCATGAGGGTGGTGATCCCTGCTATCACGTCGAAGTCTGCATCGCAGTGAACGATGCCAGCGGCATGGCGAATCGCCACTGCTGCAATCAAACAGTCGTTGATGCTGCGAATCGTCTGACCCGTGCGCCGCGCGGACCGATAGATTGCGGCGGCTGCTCGGAAGTCGACGGCATTGTCGACGCTCAACGAGGGCAGGCCGTTCACCAGCTGTTCGAACCCTGCCTGTGTGCTGTTATCGGTTGCGCCGCATAAGATCTCCATCGCGATCGGCTCACATATTGCGATCTGGTGCGTTTCCTCAGACAGCAGTCGGCGGACTTCGACCGCAGCGGCCGACCGGGTGGCTCGGAAGTATTCGATCCAAGCCGGGGTGTCCACCAGGATCATGTGAATTTGTCGGGTTGCTCGCTGCGTAAATCCCCGAGGTTGCCTTCCCAGCCGACACCTTCGAGTCCGAGCAGGAACTCACGGGTCAGCGGGACACCGACCAAACGCCGCAGAGCAAGCTCAACGGCCTCCTTTTTCGTCGCCACTCCGAACCTGCGGATCACTTCAGCGACCAAGTCGTCATCAAGATCGATGTTGGTGCGAGACATACACCAAGTACACACCTGCGACACACCATCTAGAGCCGCCAAGTTCGTGGCCTAGAGATTCCAGGTGTACGCAACGAGCCTCGCAGATCGGCGAGTGTGGTCCGGGCTCGGCGTGCGCCAGGAGCCCATTCCGGGCAAGTCGACCGCAACTCATGCCGTATGGCTTACAGTTGACACGACCGTTGGGCGTGATCGTCCGTGTACCCGTCGTCCCTGGGGGGCAGGTTGTCCGAGGCACTGAACGCGTCGCTCTCGTTGCCTGTGCTACCGCATCGGCTGAGGTGCGGTTGGACGTAGGTTGAACGCCCCGATACTCATTCCACGCTACCCGGGCGACGTCACCCGCGAGTGGCTGTCGGCGGTGCTCAGCAGCGGCCGCACACCCGTCGAGGTGTTAGAGGTGAATGTCGTCGCGATTGGCACCGGGCAGACCGGGGCGTGTTTTGCGCGTGTCGGCCAGCTATGCGACGAATCCGCATGGCTTGCCGAAGACCTTCGTGATCAAACTACCGGCCCGGGACAACACCGTGCATGACCGTCGGTTATCGCAGTGAATGCACGTTCTACGCGACGGTCGCTGACCGCGTGCGGGTGCCGACACCGCAGTGCTTCTACTGTGACATCCTTGATGACGGTGCGGAGTACGCTCTGTTGCTCGCCGATCAGGCCCCGGCGGTGCAGGGCGACCAGATCGCGGGCTGCGGCGAGCAGGAGGCGCGGCTCGCGGTCACCGCGTTGGCCGGCCTGCACGGGCCCAGCTGGTGCGATCCGGTTTGGCTGGACTTTCCCCGACGTCGCCTTTCAGCGCCCGGACGAGGCGTCGGCCAAGGGGCTCGGCGACGTCGCGCGGATGAGTGCCGACATCACGCTGGAGAAGCTCGGGGACTGGCTGAGCGCGACTGACAGCGAAACCTTCACGACCGCAATGGGCTTGGTGACGCCCTGGCTGCTCGCGGAGCCGGACAGGTTCGCCTTGCTGCACGGCGACTATCGCCTCGACAACATGCTGTTCGATCCCGAATGCAGCCGCGTCACCGTGGTCGATTGGCAAACGCTCGGCGTGGGGCTGCCCGGACGGGATCTCGCGTACTTCACCTCAACCAGCCTGCAGCCGACGCTGCGCTCAGCGATCGAACAAGATCTTGTCGACGAGTATCACCGAACGTTAGCCATCTATGGCGTGACCGACTATGACCGCGAGACCTGTTGGCGTGATTACCGACTCGGGATGCCGCAAGCGCTCCTGATCGCCGCCCTGGGGTTCGCGTTTGCCACGGCCATCGAGCGGGGGGACGATATGGTGTTGACCATGCTCCGGCGGGGCTGCCAGGCGATCCGTGATCTGGAGACAGTGAACCTGATCGGCCGGATCGCGGCTGATGACCGGACGACGGCATGAACGTCGGCAGTCGCCGCTTAACGATGACCCCCTGGCAAAAAACTTTCCAGATCAGAACTGGCCGCAGTTGGGTGTGGTCGGTTCGCCGTTGAAGCGGGCAGCGATCCACTGCATGGCCGGCTCACCATCTACGAGCATCGGTAGCCCGTGGTTAACGACAAGCTTGTTGAGGAACGGTGGTTCCTCGTTGGTGCGGAACTCGACGTCGGCGCCCTGGGCGCACCAGTCGCGGCCGAGCTGATTGGCCGCGGTCCACGGCACCAGTGGGTCGTAGCGGTTGCTGTTGATCAGCACGGGCGCGTTGGGTTTGTACCGTCCGAGGCGCTGCTGATCCAACAGGGTGCTGAGCGGTTCCTCGTTGATCACTTGCCAAATGTCTTCGTTGAAGTAGGGCTGCAGATGGCGGAAGGCGAAATCGATGATGGTTTGTCCGACGCACTGGCGGGACGCCGAATCAAGCATGGCTTGCCCGCGCGGTGTCAGCTTGGAGCGGATCGCGTCGGCGTACTCGGGATAGGAGGCCATGGCGCCGTTGAGGGCATAGCCGACCACGCCGACCAATGCGCTGCCGTCGGCGTAAGGCAAGAGCTCTTTCAGGTCGGCCACTGGGGCGCCGGCGTAGGTCCCCATGATATGGAGCTCGGAAGCGTAGGAGGGTGCCAGTTCGGCGGCCGATGCCGCCGCGCCGCCGCCTTGAGAGTATCCCCAGAACGCCACCGGTCCGTGCCGATCTAAGGATGTTTCCGGTAGCCGCATGGCCGCGCGGGCGGCATCGAGGACGGCCTGGCCCTCGGCGAGGCGGTTCACATAGGTGTGCATCGGCGGGGTGCCCAGGCCCTCATAGTCGGTCATCACGATGGCGAACCCGCGGGCCACCATCGTGGCGACGAACAACTCCTCGTAATTGAACATGATGTCCCACCCACCCGAGTAGTGGATGCCCTGGTTGAACATCCGCGAGGGTGCGCACTGATTGCCCTGACCCTGAGTTCCGGGCGCGTAGCTGATCAGCGGCCGCGGCCCCGTCCCTGGCCACGGGTTGTCCGGTTCGAAGTAGGTGCCGGTCACGGCGATCGGGTTGCCCCGCGCATCGGTGCTGCGGTACATGATCCGGGTGCCGATGGCCACTATCGCACCCAACTGGCCCGACGGCTCCAGCACCAGCCGCGACGGCTCCGTGCGGATCAGGTCACCGGGCTGACCCGGCGGCAGCGGATCCGGCGGGGTGTAAAAATCCGCGTACTGCGGTTCGTCTCCGCCGTCAGCATGTGCGGATTCGAGGCCGAGCATGGTTGAACAAATCAAGAGCAGGACGACGACGATTCCTCCGAGGCGACGCGCGGCCAGACCGCTCTCGCGCTGGCCCTCGTATCGGAGCCGTTCGATCCCTATCATCGGCTGCCTTCCTGGGCCCATGGGACGGACCGAAGCGCACTTTAACGTGGCGCATATATTTGGCTCAATAGCCCCTTGGGAAGCGTTCTGGACCCGGGTCTACGGAATCGATGCGGACGACGTGACGTTGATACGTGACGAATATCTATTTCTTCTCCGCAGACTGGACTACCGGCTGCGCGACCGCGCATGCAGAGATGAGTGGCAGCAAGACGCGCGGAGCGGTTGTGCCGCGGCTACCAGCGTGCCCGCGCCACGCTCGAGTATCCTGCCTCGAGTATCCTGTGCCGTCTTGGTGCTGCGGCATCATCCGATTGCGAGCCATCATGCAAGCCGTCGAAAGCTAACTGCGCACAATTTGCTTGTCTGACAACATCATTTATCGGGCTTATGTAGCCGCTCATGCGGCCGTTCCGGATTGGGGGAGAGGTCCTTTTCGACTGATGCGCTCGCGGCGGAAGTTCCGTTGGTGGTTAAATGGTGCGGCGGGATAGCCCTGCCAACGACATTTGAAAGCCTGATTGGCGACCTCTCGGGTGTGGGTCCTTGTTGAAATGTCACAGTGCTATCGTGAGGTGCACGTCCACCCAATTACGGAAGCACATTACGTTACAGCGACGAATCATTATGATAGACGGGATGATTGGCGTGTCTATCCATCCCACGGGAGAGGTCAGTATTGCGTGGAGCCCTGATCGACTGAGATCTGAGCGGCAATGACGTTTCGCGACTCGTCGCTCGCTGGCCAGCAGACAGCGTAGGCAATATCTTCCGGCTCGGCAACCCAGCGGGGAAGAAATAGTGTGATCATATGCGCTAACTGCGGATTGGTTTCCACTGTGATGCTTAATCATAGTCGGTTTCCGAGTCTCCAGTCGTCGTCACTGCCGATGTTGCACGGCCTTGACCAGCCCTCCACCGATGATCAGACGCTGAATCTCGCTGGTTCCCTCATACAGCCGCAGCAGCCGAACATCGCGATAGATCCGCTCCACGGGCACGCCACGCATGTATCCGCTGCCACCATGAATCTGCACGGCGAGATCGGCGATTTTGCCTGCCATTTCGGTGCAGAAGAGCTTCGCCGCGGAGGGAGCGATCCTGCGGTCCTGGCCGCTGACCCACAGCCGTGCGGTGTCACGGACGAGAGCGCGCCCGGCCAGCACGCCGGTCTGCTGGTCGGCGATCATCGCCTGCACCAACTCGAAGTTGCCGATCGGAGTACCGCCCTGTGTCGCCGTCGCGGCATAGGCCACGGATTCGTCGAGTGCCCGCTGCGCGGTGCCCACGGCCAGGGCGGCGATATGAATCCGACCGCGCGCCAAGGAAATCATCGCGGCCCGGTATCCGATGTCCTCACTGCCGCCGACCAGGGCGCCGGCCGAGACCCGGACATCGGTCAAGCTGACATCGGCCGTCCACGCGCCTTCCTGGCCCATTTTGGCGTCCTTTGCGCCCACCTCAACGCCCGGCGTGTCGGCCGGGACCAGGAAGACGGCGATGCCCGCACCTTTGTCGTCGGCGGGTCGGGTGCGCGCGAACACGACGAACAGGTCGGCGACAGGCGCATTCGTGATGAACCGCTTCTGTCCGCAGATCACCCAATCGTCGCCGTCACGAACGGCTTTGGTACGCAAGCCCGCCGGGTTCGATCCCGCGCCCGGTTCCGTCAGCGCAAAGGAGGCGATCACGTCCCCGGAGGCCATCGACTCCAGCCAGCGAGCCTTCTGTTCGTCGGTCCCGAACCCGACCAAGACTTGGCCGGCAATGCCGTTGTTGGTGCCGAACATGGACCGCAACGCCAGCGACGTATAGCCCAACTCCATCGCCAGCTCGACGTCCTGGACCGGGTTCAGACCGAGTCCGCCCCATTCCTGAGGAATGGCGTACCCGAACAGGCCCATCTTCTTGGCCTGGTCGCGCAGGTCATCCGGCACGCGGTCCTCGGCCAGGATCTCCTGCTCGCGGGGGACGACGGCGGTGCGGACGAAATGGCGGGTCTGCGTGAGGATTTCCCGGAAATCGTCGTCGTCGACGAGGGCAGTGGCCATAACTCTACGTTCCTTCTGAGCCGAGCAAGGCGGAGCTTACAGTCCGTGGCACCTTTGAAAAGGCGCCCCGGCGTCGGAGGGATCATATATGAAATATGATGCCTGGCGAGGTTGGGGTCGATGACGGCGAGAGGACGGTGGCGGGTGTCGTTGCTGAGTGGTCAGACCGCGATTGTCACGGGTGGTGCGCAAGGTCTGGGCTTCGCCATAGCGGAGCGGTTCGTCGCCGAAGGCGCCCGGGTGGTTCTCGGTGATCTGAATCTTGATGCGACCGAGGTCGCCGCGAAGCGGCTCGGAGGCGACGACGTCGCCTTAGCGGTGCGCTGCGACGTCACCGTGGCCGCCGACGTCGACACCCTGGTGGGGACCGCCGTCACGCAGTTCGGTGGCCTGGACATCATGGTCAACAACGCCGGGATCACCCGCGATGCGACGATGCGCAAGATGACCGAGGAGCAGTTCGACGAAGTCATTGCGGTGCATCTGAAGGGAACCTGGAACGGGACCCGCAAGGCCGCGGCGATCATGCGCGAGAACAAACAGGGCACGATCGTGAACATGTCATCGCTATCTGGCAAGGTCGGGCTGGTCGGCCAGACCAACTATTCGGCGGCGAAGGCCGGGATCGTCGGCATGACTAAGGCCGCTGCCAAGGAGCTCGCCCACCTCGGTGTGCGGGTGAACGCCATTGCGCCCGGGTTGATCCGCTCAGCCATGACCGAGGCCATGCCGCAGCGGATCTGGGACGAAAAGCTCGCCGAGGTCCCGATGGGCCGGGCCGGTGAACCCAGCGAGGTGGCCAGCGTCGCCTTGTTCTTGGCCTCCGATCTTTCCTCGTACATGACGGGGACGGTGCTTGAGGTGACCGGCGGCAGGTTTATGTGAATCGAGGGAGGGCGAATGCGCTCAGCCGTCATATGTGAACCGGTGCGGACACCGATCGGCCGCTACGGCGGAATGTTCAAGTCGCAGACCGCCGTTGACCTCGGCGTAACCGCGCTGAAAGGGCTGCTCGACCGCACACGAATCGCAGGAGAATCGGTGCAAGACGTCATCCTCGGGCACTGCTATCCCAACAGCGAGGCACCGGCGATCGGCCGTGTTGTCGCACTCGATGCCGGTTTGCCGGTGACGGTTCCAGGTATGCAGGTCGACCGCCGTTGCGGGTCGGGCCTGCAGGCGGTAATTCAGGCATGGATGCAGGTGAGCGCTGGCGACAATGACCTCGTCGTCGCCGGCGGCGCGGAATGCATGAGCAATGTCGCCTTCTATTCCACCGATATGCGCTGGGGCGGCGCTCGCGGCGGCGTCACGGTGCATGATGGGCTCGCTCGTGGCCGCACAACCGCCGGTGGCCGACACCATCCGGTGCCGGGCGGAATGTTGGAAACCGCCGAGAACCTGCGCCGCCGGTACGGCATCTCGCGAGTCGAGCAAGACGAGCTCGCGGTGACGTCACACCAGCGGGCCATCGCCGCGCAAAAGGACGGCATTTTCGCCGAGGAGATCATTCCGGTGATGGTGCGGACTCGGCACGGCGAGGAACTGATCGACACCGATGAGCATCCGCGCGCCAACACGTCCCTGGAATCGTTGAGCAAGCTCAAACCTGTTCTGCTGGCAGATGATCCGGAGTCGACAGTCACCGCCGGTAACGCCAGCGGGCAGAACGACGCGGCAGCCATGTGCGTGGTGGCGACACCTGAAAAAGCCGACGAAGTGGGCTTGACGCCGTTGGTGCGCATGGTGTCGTGGGGCCTTGCGGGCGTGGCGCCTAGCGTTATGGGGATCGGGCCGGTACCGGCGACCGAGGTTGCGCTCGCCAAGGCGGGGCTGCGGCTGAGCGACATCGACCTCATCGAACTGAACGAAGCCTTTGCCGCACAGGCGCTTGCGGTGATGCGGGAATGGAATTTCACGGCCGCAGACCGTGAGCGAACCAATGTGCACGGCTCGGGAATTTCGCTCGGCCACCCGGTCGGCGCGACCGGCGCCAGGATGCTGGCCACGTTGGCCCGCGAGCTCAATCGGCGCCAGGCGCGCTACGGCTTGGAGACCATGTGCATCGGCGGCGGTCAGGGACTTGCCGCCGTCTTCGAACGGGTCGAGCCCCAGTGACCAATCCTGCGCCGACGACGGCATTGCCGCTGACCGGTATCACGGTCGTCGAGGTGTCCAGCTTCGTGGCCGCACCGTTGTGCGGTATGACGCTGAGTCAGCTCGGCGCAGAGGTGATCCGTGTCGATCCGATCGGCGGTGCCTCCGACGTTTACCGTTGGCCGCTGGCGGCGAGCGGTGTGTCGATCTACTGGACCGGTCTGAACAAGGGAAAACGCTCGGCGACAATAGATTTGTGTTTACCCGAAGGTCAGCAGTTGGTTCAGCGGCTGATCGTCGAAGGCGACGGCATAGTTGTGACTAATGCCGCTGGACTGCCCTGGCTGGCTCACGAGCGTCTGACGGCGACGCGATCGGACGTCATCCACGTTCAGCTGCTCGGCCGCGGTGACGGTTCCACCGGCGTGGATTACACCGTCAACGCTGGGATCGGGTTCCCGCTCGTCACCGGTCCGGTGAACCACGCGGGCCCGATCAATCACGTGCTGCCGGCCTGGGATGTCTGCTGCGGCCTGTACGCCGCCCTCGCTGTCGTCGCCGCGGTACGCCGCCGTGACCAGTATGGCGTGGGTGCGCGCATCAGCCTGGCACTGGAGGATGTCGCGCTCGCCACCGCCGGAAATCTCGGGCTGTTGACCGAGCCACAGATCAATGGGACTGAGCGCCAGCGTCTCGGCAATGCCATCTACGGCCAGTACGGCCAGGACTTCACCAGTCGCGACGGCGTCGCGTTCATGGTCGTGACCTTGACTGGACAGCATTTTTGCGACCTGGTCGAGGTGACCGGCACCGGGACTGCGGTGTCGGCGCTCGCCGAAGCTCTGGGGGCGGACTTCAACGACGAAGGCGACCGCTACCGACACCGCGATTTGCTAACCGGTTTGTTCGCGACTTGGTTCGCCGATCACACCGCCGACGAGATCACGGAGGTGCTCTCAGCCACCACGGTGTTGTTCGAGCGGTACCGTACCTTCGCGCAAGTCGCCGAAGATCAACGGGTGACCGCCAACCCACTGTTCTCCCGGCTGCACCAAGAGGGTGTTGGAGACTATCTCGCGCCGGGCATGCCGACCGCCTTCGACGGCGCCCATCCGGTGAGCATGCCCGCGCCCACGCTGGGGCAGGACACTACCGACGTCCTCACCGAGTACTTGAGGTTGAGCCCGGCTGACATCGCACGTCTAGTGGACGCGAAGACGATCGCCTGTTCGGTTGGGGGAGAGGAAGGCACCGCATGACCAAACTCGCCCAGACGCTGGGGCTTACCGAGTTCCAGACCGAGATCATCACCACGGTGCGGCAATTCGTGGACAAGGAAATCATTCCCAGCGCACCGGAACTCGAACACACCGACACCTATCCGCAAGACATCGTCGACCAGATGCGTGAAATGGGCCTCTTCGGTCTGATGATTCCCGCGGAGTATGGCGGGCTGGGCGAGTCGCTGCTGACGTACGCGCTGTGCGTGGAGGAGTTGGCTCGCGGCTGGATGAGCATCTCGGGGGTGATCAACACCCACTTCATCGTCGCCTACATGCTGCGGCAGCACGGCACGGACGCACAGAAGCAGCGTCTTTTGCCGCGCATGGCGACCGGCGAGGCACGAGGCGCGTTTTCGATGTCGCAACCGGAACTGGGCTCCGACGTCGCCGCGATCCGCACCCGAGCGACCCGCAATCCCGACGGCACCTACACCATCAACGGCCAGAAGATGTGGTTGACCAATGGTGCCAGTTCAACGTTGATCGCGGTGCTGGTGCGAACGGAGGAAGGTGCGGAGAAGCCACACCGCAACTTGACGGCGTTCCTTATCGAGAAGCCAACGGGCTTCGGCGAGGTCGCGCCGGGTTTGGTGATCCCTGGCAAGATCGACAAGCTGGGCTACAAGGGCATCGACACCACTGAGCTCATCTTCGAGGGGTATGTGGCAGACGCCGACGACATCCTCGGTGGCGCCCCTGGACAGGGTTTCTTCCAAATGATGGACGGCATCGAAGTCGGTCGGGTCAACGTCGCCGCCCGAGCCTCTGGTGTCGGAATCCGTGCCTTCGAACTCGCCGTGCGCTATGCCCAGCAGCGTCATACTTTCGGCAAGCCGATCGCTGAGCACCAGGCGATCGCGTTCCAGCTGGCCGAGATGGCGACCAAAGTCGAAGCCGCCCATCTGATGATGGTCAACGCGGCCCGATTGAAAGATTCGGGGGAGCGAAACGATCTGGCCGCCGGCATGGCCAAATACCTGGCAAGCGAATTCTGCTCGGAGGTCACGCAACAGAGCTTCCGCATCCACGGCGGATACGGCTACTCCAAGGAGTACGAGATCGAGCGGTTGATGCGCGATGCTCCGTTCCTTCCCATCGGCGAGGGAACCAGCGAGATCCAGAAGTCCATCATCAGCAAGCGGCTGCTTGCCGAGTATCGGATGTGACCGGTGACGATTCCGGATTTCGCCCGGCCACAACTTTCCGAGGACGTGGCGCGCTTTGTCCGCAAGCGGATCTTCGACGGTACGTACGCTGCAGGGGAGTACGTCCGGCTGGATCAATTGGCCGCGGAATTGGGCATCAGTGTCACGCCTGTGCGAGAGGCTCTCTTCGAACTGCGCGCTGAAGGGCTGCTCGCTCAGCAGCCGCGCCGAGGCTTTGTGGTGTTGCCGGTGACGCGGCGAGACCTCACCGACGTCGCAAACGTCCAAGCCCATGTCGGCGGCGAACTGGCCGCGCGGGCCGCCGTCAACATCGACGAGGATCAACTGCGCGACCTCAAGGCGATCCAGGTCCAGCTGGAGGAAGCCTATGCCCGCGGTGACGACGAACGCGCCGTGCGTCTCAACCACGAGTTCCACCGGGCCATCAACATTGCCGCTGACTCGCTTAAGCTCGCCCAGTTGATGTCACAGATCACCCGGTACGCACCGGAATCGGTGTTTCCCGCCATCGCGGGCTGGCCGGAGCAGTCGGTGCAGGACCATCGGCGGGTGCTGGCCGCCCTCGAGAAACGCGACGGCACGCTCGCCCGCAAAGCCATGTCGGAGCACCTTGCCGCAGGCGCGGTTCCGTTGATCGACCATCTCATCCAGCGGGGCGTGGTCGCAGACGCGAGCCGCTCAAGTTCTCGCCGAAGAGACCGCCGAACAACGGCGCGCTGATTTGCCAAGCTCCATTAGTGCGACGGCGGGGATCGACGATGTGCGACGGAGGGACCGGTTGCTCTGGGGCATCTCCCTGTATGCCCGCCGATCAACGGCAACCTGCGGCCGGTGCGCGCGTGCCAGCTGATAGCGGCATGGCATCTGTGGTGTCGTCGCGTATAGGCGGGCGGCACAGTGACCAATCCCCAACACGGCATCACGATCCCCGGGCCCAGACCGCCGCTTCGTCGAACTGAGCGCCGTGTTCCAGGGCAACGCATACGGCTGGTACGGCGAACAGGACGCCAAGCCGGCGGCGATACGCGGCCGGCCAAAAGCCGCCCCAGTCAACGCCGGCGGCTCACCGTCGACCGCAAGTCGTTCAGCTTCTACCACAACTTTATGGGCTTCCCGAAGGTCACGGTGGGCGAGATCAGCGGCTATGCCCTCGGGGGCGGCTTCGAGATGGCCTTTATGACCGATATCTCCGTCATCGCGCGCAACACCAAAATTGCCATGCTGGCGACGCGCTTTCTGGGGCCCGCACTCGGCAGCCTGCACATGTTCTTCCACCGGCTGGGTCCAGTGCTGGCCCGGCGCCTTCTGCTGACCGGTGACATCATCGAAGCCGGCACACTCGAGCATCTTGGAATCTTCACCGACACAAGCGATCCCGGCTCTGTCCAGGCGCGAGCGCGGTACTGGGCCGAGAAGGCGGCGAAAATGCCGGCCGACGGAGTTGTCATCGCCAAGGAAGCGTTCCGTCTCGTCGAACAGAGCCAGGCATACCAGGATGGGGAAGTGGTGAGAGCTACCTATTCCACGCCTTTGGAACGAACCTGCAGTTCGCGCCTGGAGAGTTCAACTTCGTCAAAACACGAGCGCAGTACGGGACGAAAGAGGCGTTCCGGCTGCGTGACAAGCACTTTCACGTGCCGGAACTGGAAGTGCCGTAACCCAATCCGCGAACACTTAGCCAGCTCTCGGTCGGCACGCCATGGCTGACGGAGCCAGCGGCAGCCGTGCGTCGTCGAACTATCATGGCATGACAGGTCACTGAAATCACTTGTGTCACTTTGGTTTCAGTGGTTTTCGCTGGCCGTTCAAACCGAGAGTTGTGCACAGTTTGGCGTTGATCCACAGCGCGGGCTTCTGGGCGCCGGACAATGTCGGCGCGGGCCGATAGAATTCGAACATGGTTTCGAGTGGTCGCGAGGAGATCGTGGCGCGCTTCGACGCGCTGCACGACGCGGTCTCTGGGCTGCTCGAGCTGTCCTTTGAGGTGTTGACCACCCCGGAGCGGTTGCACTTGCTGGAACGCCTCGAACACGAGACGCGGCGCCTTCCGGTACCGCGGCATCAGCTGATCAAGGGGATACGCCAGCAAGCCAGCCCGGCCGAGCTCGGCGGCAAGCTCTCCCATGCGCTGGCCGGACCGGCTACGCATCAGCCGCGCCGAGGTAAACCGGCGCGTCGGGGAGGCCCAAGACCTCGGCGCGCGGCGGGCGCTCAGCGGCGAACCGGTGCCGCCGCGGCTGGCGGCCACGGCTGCGGGGCAGCGCGCGGGGGCGATCGGGGCCGGGCAGGTGAGCGTGATTCGCCAGTTCGTCGAGCAGCTGCCCTGCTGGATCGATGAACCCACCCGCGAGCGCGCCAAAGCACAACTGGCCCGACACGCCGCCGAATTTGGCCCCGAACAACTGGCCAAACTCGCCGACAAGCTCGCCGACTGTCTAAACCTGGGCGGGAATTTCACCGACGAGGATCGCGCCCGCCGCCGTGGCTTGACGCTTGGCAAGCAAGATCCCGACGGGATGTCACCGCTGCGCGGCTGGCTCACCCCGGCCGCGCGTGCCAGCCTGGAAGCCGTGCTGGCAAAACTGGCCGCTCCCGGCATGGCGAACCCCTATGACCCAGAACCGGTGCTGGACGGCACACCTTCCGAGGAGGCGATCCAGCGCGACACACCCGCAGCCCCGCTCAGCGGAATCACGACGGGCTGCATGCTACCCTGCGGGCGATGTTGGCCAGCGGAAAACTCGGTCAGCACAATGGGCTACCCGCTTCGATCATTGTCACCACCACCCTGCAAGAGCTGGAAGCCGGTTGCCGGGCGCGCGCTGACCGGCGGCGGATCACTGCTGCCGATGAGCGAGGTGATCCGCCTCGCCTCCCACGCCCACCACTACCTGGCCATCTTCGACAAGGGGCGGGCGATCGGGCTGTATCAGACCAAGCGGCTGGCCTCGCCGGGGCAGCGAATTGTGTTGTACGCCAGGGACCGCGGGTGTTCACACCCGGGCTGTGATGTGCCGGGCTATTTCACCGAAGTGCACCATGTACGCGAATGGGCCAGACACCATGAGACCCACATCGACGACCTGACGCTTGGCTGCGGCTCCCATCATCGGCTCATCACACCCGGCGGCTGGACGACCCGAAAACGCAAAAACGGCGACACCGAATGGATTCCACCCCAACACCTAGACTACGGCCAGCCGAGAACCAATAAGTTTCATCATCCGGAAAGACTCCTGCGCGACGACGACGAAGACGACCCGTAAGGACGGCCCAGAATCGCGCGAAGGCGATTATTGTGTTGAGCCAATAGTTTCTTTCGGGTTGGCGAGCCCGAAACGCCTACGCGCCGGGCGGATTACTCACTCACGCCGCTAACGTGCTACGGCCGTCTTAGCCCGTCCTCGTGGAGCCGGCGACTTGGCCGCTTTGCGTTGTCGCGCAGCTGGCTTGGTGGTTTTACCTTGTCGCGTGGAGCCCGACTTGGCCCCTTTCGACCCCTGCTCGATAAGCCGGGCGACATGGTCGAGAATGCATTCGAGACCGTATTCGAAGTTGGTCTCATCAGCAGTCCCGATATGTTGACCCTTCGCGGTTATTTGGGCAAGCAGAGGCGTGGTTACGGGATCGATCACCATGGCGTCCTCGATCGTGCGTGCGCCATTCTCCGTCGCCTGGTTCTTTTCGTGGAGCCGATGCAGGACGACTGATCCCCGAACATGCACCGACACCGCGGAGTAGGTGTCAAAGGCTTCTTCTGGCGATAGTCCCGCCTCTACCAGACCGGCGATCGCCTTCTCTATCTCCTGAACCCCCAGCCGGGCCGCTTTAGGACTGAGCGCGGAACGAATCAAAATCAGGTCGCACAGTATCGGGTTGCCCATGAACGTCTTCCGCATAGAGCGTGCGTGGTTCCGCAAGGTCTCGCGCCAGTCGCTGGCTTCGACGTACGGTGTGGCGAACACGCACTTACGCAACGCGCGGTCGGTCATCGCGTTGAGCAGATCGTCCTTCTTGCGGAAGTACCAGTAGATGCTTGTGACACCGACGCCCAGGTGTTTTCCGAGCAGCGGCATACTCAGGTTGTCGATCGATACCTGCTCTGCGAGCTCAAACGCGCCGCTGATGATGTCGTCGGGATTGATGGACCCCCGTTCGCGCCGCTGACGCTTGTCGACGGTAGCTTGTTTTGCCACTACGGGCACCTCCATCAATATCAGTACTACGCACGCCGAGCCGCAATGCCGGTGGATCGAATCTACCGGCAGTCGCCCTCTGAACAGCATCTACCCAGGCGTGTTCCCATTCCCGTCTGCTACTGTAATGCCTATCGTAGGGTTTTTGGTAGCTATGGGGTCGGTCGAAGGGTGACTGGGCGTAGGCCATGGATTTGGGTCTGACGGACGCGACTGTGATAGTGGTCGGCGGCGGTCGCGGCATGGGTCTGGCCACCGCGCGCTGCCTGGCAAGGAGGGCGCGCGGGTCGCCGTCGTGGCCCGCTCCGAGCCGACCTCGACCGCGCGGCCGAGGACTTGACTTATCGCGGCAGTCCCGACGCTCTCGGACTGGCCGCCGATATCCGCGACGCCGAACAGGTCGACACCGTCTTCGCCGAGCTCGGTGAGAGGTGGAATGGCGAACTCAACGTGCTCATCAATGCGGTCGGGCCGAGTGTGGTGGGCAGCTTTGAAGACCTGACCGACGACCAGTGGCGTCAGGCCGTCGACGAGGGCGTGATGGGACTGGTGCACTGCGTGCGTTCGGCGCTTCCGTTACTTCGGAAAGCGGCATGGGCGCGGATCGTGAACTTCTCGGCGCACTCGACACAGCGGCAAAGTGTCGTGCTGCCCGCCTACACCGCCGCCAAGGCGATGGTGACGAGCATTTCCAAGAACTTGTCTTTGCTGCTGGCCAAAGACGAGATCCTGGTCAATGTGGTCTCGCCGGGGAGCATCGCGTCGGAAGCGCTGGTCGGCTGGGCCAAGTCGGTGGGCGTCGACGGCGATAACCCTTATCAGTTGATGGACGCGGTCGCGAAGCATTTCGGGCACCCTGCTCATCTTCCCAGAGCCGGACTTCCCGAGGAGATCGGGCCCGTCGTCGCCTTCTTGGCGTCGCGACGAAACTCCTACATGACCGGAGCGAATGTCAACGTCGATGGCGGTTCGGACTTCACCTAGCCTCCGGCGACGATGCGGGCGGTACGGCGGCCCGAGGAGGAGGCGAGCAATCGAGTCGAGAGGAGTCGATGGATGGCAACGGCCCGTGAGGCGCGTGAGTGGGCGCATAGCGCTCTGCGTGGGATCGGGGATTCGCTGTATACCCCGTTCTGCGAAGTCGACGGCGACGACATCGACTGGGACGCGTACCGGACGCTGGTGCGCTACTGCGTGAGTGACCTCGGGCACCCACTTTTGTGGTGCACCAGCGGAATCGCCGAGTTTTGGTCGCTGACACTCGATGAGCGCAAACGCCTGCTGGAGGTGGCGATCGAGGAGGCGCGGAGCGCAAACCCTGACGTCGTGGTGCAGGCCTGCACAGCGGCCATGTCGGCCAAGGACTGTTTGGACCTGACGCTGCACGCCCAGCAGGCAGGCGCTGACATCGCCTATATCCAGACACCGATGATGGAGGTCCATGGCGGCGAAGGCGTGCTGCGATTCTTCCGCTACGTCAGTCAGCGCACCGACATCGCGCTGGGCATGTTCAATTCACCGTCGTCAGGCTATGTATTGAGTCCGGCCGAAAGCGCGCGGATTTACCACGAGATCCAGGCGGTCTGCGCGACCAAGGAGGGCGCCTTCCGGCCGGCGAGCAGCCGTCTGCTGCATGAAATGGCGTCCGGTCTGGTGATCTGGGAATGCGACAAAACGGTATATCGCGCCGGCTGGCTGCGCGCCGGAATCGTCTGCCCGGCACAACTGGGCACCGCGGGCTACTTGTACGAAACTCCGCAACGGCGGCTGCTCACCGAGTATTGGGACCTGGTGCTTAACGACAAGCTCGTCGAGGCTATGGACTACGGGCGTGATTCGGGCTTGGACCAGTTCGAAGTCGACCTCGGATCGTGGTTCACCTGCTATCCCGAGCGGTCCGACTACTTCACACACTGGGGTGGTGCGTTCAAGTACGCGGCCTCGGTCCTCGGTCTGCCGGTGGGCGCCTATCCTCACTCCCGGTCTCCGCAGGCCGAATTACCGGCGGCGGCCAAGGCTCAGATCGAGATTGCCTATCGTCGCTTGGGGCTTCTCGATCAGTAGACGGAGAACCCGTTTTCCCTGCTTCGCGGCTGGCTCCGTGGGCGGTAGCGGCAGTTGTGGAATGCGGTACCGATAGGTATACAGTATGGATACAAAATTCCGTTGGCGTTGGCCGGCAGACGTGAGGAGGACGGTCCGATGAGTGCCGCCGACGACACCTCTCCCGCGGCTGAAGCGGACGCTGGTCAAGCCGACGCGGTGCGGTATGAGGCCACGACTAGCGGAGTCGCGGTCCTCACGTTGAATCGCCCGGAGCGGCTTAACACGTGGGGCGGCGACATCGCCACAGCGTTCTACTCCAGCCTCGAGCGCGCCGAGCAGGATCCGGCCATCCGGGTGATCGTGCTGGCCGGTCGGGGCAAGGCATTTTGCGCCGGCGCCCATCTGGGATCGATGGCAACGGTCGGCGAATCACTGGAGAACACCGAGCAGCGGGATCTCAGTGAGTTAGTCGGCGAACGGCAACCCCATTACCTCACCACACTTCGCAAGCCCGTTATTGCGGCCATCAATGGGTCCTGTGTCGGTATCGGCTTCACGCTGGCGCTGATGTGTGATGTGCGGTTCGCCGCATCGGGGGCTAAGTTCGCGGCGTCGTTCGCGCGCCGGGGACTGATCGCCGAATACGGCGTCTCCTGGATACTGCCGCGCTTGACCGGTTGGGCCGTCGCGCTCGACCTGTTGTTGAGCGGGCGCACTTTCCTTGCCGAGGAGGCGGCCGCGCTGGGCCTCGTCAAGGAAGTCTTCGCTTCCGGACAGCTGATGACGCGCACGATGGACTACGCCGAAGATATTGCCCGCAATTGCTCGCCGGCCTCGATGGCAGTGATCAAACAGCAAGCGTACGGTGATGCCACTCGCGACGTCGTGGAAGCCAATGCGCGCGCGGAGGTTTTGCTACAAGAGTCGCTGCTGCGGCCGGACGTCCTCGAAGGGATCATGAGCTTCTTCGAAAAGCGGGCGCCGAATTTTCCCGGACTGACCGCACCCGACACAACTACTTGCGGTACCGGAAAGGATCATCATGGGTGACCTGAGTTACAAGGCGATTGACGTCGACAACCACTACTACGAGCCGCTGGATGCCTTTACCCGGCACTTGGACAAGAAGTTCAAACGTCGTGGCGTGCAGATGGTCTCCGACGGGAAGCACACCCTGGCGATCATCGGGGACCGGGTCAACCGTTTCATTCCCAACCCGACGTTCGACCCGATCATCGTTCCGGGCTGCCTGGACTTGCTTTTCCGTGGCGAGATTCCCGAGGGCGTCGACCCGGCGTCCCTGATGAAGGTCGAGGAGCTGGAACTGAGCCCGGAATACCAGAACCGGGACGCTCGGGTTGCTGTGGTGGAAAGCCAGGGCATCGAAACGATCTTCATGTTCGCGACTTTCGGGTGCGGTGTCGAAGAAGCTCTCAGAGGTGACATCGAGGCCACGATGGCGTCATTGCACGCCTTCAACCTGTGGCTGGATGAAGACTGGGGTTTCGACCGGCCGGATCACCGCATCGTCACTGCACCGATGATTTCCCTGGCCGATCCGGAAAAGGCCGTCGAGGAAGTCGATTTCGTTCTGGATCGTGGCGCTCGGCTTGTGCACGTGCGGCCCGCACCGGTGCCGGGGATCCCGAAGAACCGCTCACTCGGCCACCGCTCGCACGATCCGGTCTGGGCCCGACTGGCCGAGGCGAACGTACCGGTGGCATTCCACCTGGGCGACAGCGGATATCTCAAGATCGCCGCCATGTGGGGCGGCAAGGAGACCTTCGAAGCCTTCGCCGCCGCTGACCCGCTCGACAAAATCCTCGTCGACGACCGCGCGATTCACGACACCATGGCGTCATTGGTTGTCCACGGGGTTTTCGACCGCCATCCCAAGCTGCGGGTGGCCAGCATAGAAAACGGCTCGGAATGGGTGCATCGACTGGCCAAGCGATTGAAGAAGGTGGCCAACCAATATCCGCGATCGTTCCCCAACGACCCGGTCGACACGTTGCGTGAGCACGTCTGGGTGGCGCCGTACTACGAGGAAGACTTCGCGGTGTTGGCGGAAAAGATTGGAGTCGACCGCATCCTGTTCGGCTCCGACTGGCCGCATGGTGAAGGCTTGGAGTCACCGCTGGCCTTTACCGACGAACTGAAGGACTTCAGCGAGGTCGAGGTGCGGAAGATCATGCGCGACAACGCATTGGATTTCCTCGCCGTCAAGGTAGCGTCGGCAGCATAGTAGACACCAATACCGTGTACTCCACTGTGCTGAGGTGCGTGCGGTGAGCGAATGGACCATCGGAGCCGTGCTCGACGCGATCGCCGATGTCGTTCCCGATCGCCTGATGACCGTGTGCGGAGAACGCCGGAGCACTTTCGGTGAGTCGGCGCTGCGGACGACCCGGCTTGCGAACGTACTTGTCCACAAAGGGTTTGGTGTCTTTCGTCCGCACGAAGAGCTCAACCGGTGGGAATGCGGCCAGGACAGGGTGGCGCTCATCATGTACAACGATCTATACCCCGACATGGTGATCGGATGTCTCAAGGCGCGAACCGTTCCGGTGAACGTGAATCACTACTACTCGCCACGCGAGATCCATGATCTGCTGGCATACGTGCGGCCACGCAGCGTCATCTATCACCGGTCGCTCGGCGCAAAATTCGCCGAAGTGCTACCGCCCGATGACACCGAGTTACTGGTGTCGATCGAGGATGGAAGCACGGTTCCCCGACTGCCAGGCGCGGTCTCGCTGGATGAAGCCTTGGCGTTGGGGGAGACCGACCACCGCGTCGTGGCATCACCAGACGACCTAATCATGATGTGTACCGGCGGCACGACGGGACGCCCCAAGGGAGTGCTGTGGCAACAAAGCGATATGTATGTGACATCGATGGTCGGCGCTGACCACGCGAGCGCCCAGGAGATTCACGAGAAGGTGCGCCCGGGCGGCCAGCCGTGGTTCGCTGTCTCGCCGCTCATGCATGCGGCCGGCATGTGGACCGCATTCGCGGCGTTGCTCAGCGGCCTGACGGTAATGCTGTACGACGACCGCAATAGGCTCGACGCGCGATCGGTGTGGGAAACCGCGGAGCGCGAAAAGGTCGGCATGCTAACGATGGTCGGCGACGCATATGCCGGTCCGCTGGTCGCGGAACTGCAACGAGGTTCGTATGACTTGTCCTCGCTGTATGCCATCGGCACCGGAGGGGCCGCCACCAATCCGAAGTACAAGCGAGCACTGATGGAGTGTCTGCTACAGGTCACGGTCATCGAGGGGTACGGCTCGTCGGAGACCGGCAATATGGGGTTCGGAGCCAGCCGGCACGGAATCGCGAGCGAGACCTTTGAACTCAGGTCCGGGGGAACCGTCGTCTCCGCCGACCGCAGTCGGTTCCTGCGACCCGGTGAGCGAGAGGTGGGCTGGGCGGCTAGGACCGGCCGGATTCCGCTGGGCTACTTTGACGATCCCGAAGCCACCAAACAGACTTTCCCACAAGTCGAGGGCCAGCGTGTGGTGATACCCGGCGACCGGGCGTCCATTGAGGAAGACGGCAGCATCCGGTTGTTCGGTCGCGATTCGCTGGTGGTGAACACCGGTGGCGAAAAGGTGTTCGTCGAAGAGGTCGAGGAAGTGCTGCGCGCACACCCGGGTGTCGCCGATGCGTTGGTGGTTGGACGGCCAAGTGAGCGGTGGGGCGAAGAAGTCGTCGCTCTGGTGGAGCCGCAGCCAGGATCAGATATCGGGGGACAGGAGCTCTACGCTTTGTGTACCTCGCAGCTAGCTCATTTCAAAGCGCCCAAAGCGTTCACCTTCGTCGAGCGGATTCAGCGTCTCGGTAATGGCAAGCCGAACTACCGATGGGCCAAACAGCAGTCGGCACAACAGGCGCCGGCTGCTGCGCAAGTTTCCGAAGGTGCGCATGACTCGTAAAGCGATTGACTGCTTGGTGAACGTGCACTTCGGCGAAACCGAAAAGCAGCCCACGTGGATGCTCAAGGTCAGAGACGACTACTTCAAGGGCCCGAAGTCCATGTTCGCCCCGGTCGACCTGACCGAGCTTCTCGAGGAGATGGACGAGCAGGGCGTACAGAAAGCGATCCTGATGGACTCGCTCGCGAATCCGTCCGCCACCGCGCGGAAATTCGTTGACGCTAAGCCGGATCGGTTCGCGTTGGCGATGGGCGGTGTGAACCTGCTGCGCCCGGTGCCGTCACTACGAGAACTGAGTGTCGTCGTTAATAACCTGCCGATCGCATACTCCGTCGTAGGACCGAGTTTCTGGGGCGACGGACAGTATCCGCCCAGCGATGCCGTCTACTATCCCTTGTACACCAAGTGCGCGGAACTCGATCTCCCGCTGTGCATCAACACCGGTATCCCGGGCCCGCCGATACCTGGGGAAGTGCAGCATCCCATGCATCTCGATCGAGTGTGTGTGCGGTTTCCGGAACTCCGTCTCTGCATGATTCATGGAGCCGATCCGTGGTGGGACGTCGCGATCCGGCTGCGGATCAAGTACCGCAATCTGCGCCTCATGACGTCGGCCTGGTCGCCGAAGCGGCTGCCCGAAAGGCTGCTGCATTACATGCGAACCCGGGGCCCGAACAAGGTGATCTTCGCCTCTGACTGGCCGGTCTTGCCAATGCGCCGGGTCGTGCCGGAAGCACGGTCGCTGGATCTGCCGGCCGAGGTGCTCGACAACTATCTCTACAACAATGCGCGGGAATTCTTTTTCGGGGACCGGGGTGCCGATGCCTGACACATACCAGGAACAGGAGCACTGACGATGGACCGCTTCGAGCTGCGCAGGCTGGACTACAGCCTGTCCGAGCACCATGTGGATCTGCAAACTGCGTACAAGCAGTTCTTCAAAACCCACTGCTCCATCGAAACCGTTCGGGCTGCGGAGCCTTCCGGCTTCGACAAGAACCTGTGGGAGCGGTTGTGTGCGATGGGTGCGACGACAATGGCCCTACCCGAGTCCTGCGGAGGAGACGGGGCGATGCTCGTCGACCTGACGCTGGTGGCCGAGGAGATCGGCCGGTCACTTGCTCCTGTTCCGTGGATCGACCACGTCTGTGCCGCTCGGCTGCTCGCACGGTTGGGAGCGTTGGGCGCGGATGCCGACTACACAGCCGACGTGGTGAGCGGACAACAGCTTGCCGCGCTGGATCCGCAGGTCGACAGTGTGAGCCGGAGCAGACTGATTCCCACCGGGTCGATCGCCGACCAGATCGTCGTCCGCGACGGCGATGCGATCGTGCGCCTGACCTTCGCCACCCGACCGGCGAAGGTCGACAACATCGGCCGGCTGCCGATGGCCTGGATGGACCCAACCGCCGCCGACAGTCGTACCGTTTTGGCCCACGGATCCAATGCTTTGGCGAATTACCGGCGGGCGCTCGATGAGTGGCGGCTGTTGACTGCTGCCGCCCTGGTGGGTCTTGTCGAGGAGACAATGACCATCGCGGCGGAGTTCGCGAAGACCCGCTACACGCTCGGCGTGCCCATCTCGACCCTGCAGGGTATCTCGCATCCGCTGGCGAACATGACGATCACCGTCCAGGCGGGACGCAACCTGGCACGGCGTGCGGCGTGGTTCCTCGACAACGAACCCGACGAGCGTCCCGAGTTGGCGCCGTCGGCATTTGTGTTCATGGCCGAGGAGGCCGCCAAGGCGGCTACCATGGCGGTGCACATCCAAGGCGGTCTCGGCGTATCCGCGGAAGCGGCCGCTACGGCGTACCTGGTACGCGCCCGGGGCTGGCCCTTGGCGGCCGGCGATCCCGGGGCCAGCGCACGGCAGATCGCGGAAATCGTTGCGGCACGTGAAAGTAATTCGCCAGCGGCTAGGCAGAGTTAGGACAGGAGCGAACTGATGGATTTCTCGCGGGTCGAACTGTCCGACAGGGACAAAGCTTTCCTGGAGGAAGCACGGGCGTTTTTGGCTGCCCATGTGACCGAAGAGGTGAAACGACGCGATCGGGAAACCGGGGACAACTTCGACGAGGGCGTGCATTTGGCGATGGGGACCGCGGGATATCTGGCCGCCGAGTGGAAGCCGGAATCCGAGGGTGGTTTCAGCCGGGTGCGGCGCCGCATTTGGGAATTGGAGAAGCGGCGGGCTCACGTGCCGTGGGTGACCTGCGGCACCACCGCCATGGTGGCGCGCACGGTGGTGAAATTCGGCTCGCCCGAACTCAAGGACGAGGTGTTACCAGGGGTCTTCAGCGGGCACGTCAGAATGTGCCTCGGCTACACCGAGCCCGAAGGCGGCTCTGATGTTGCAACCTGCAAGACCCGCGCGGCGCGCGACGGCGATGGCTGGATCATCAGCGGGTCCAAGATGTTCACCACTGGTGCGCATAACTGCCAATATGTTTTTCTCATCACCAACACCGACCCGGAAGCACCGAAACACCAGAGCCTGACAATGTTTCTGGTTCCGCTGAAGTCACCGGGCATCGAAATCCAAGGCATCCGCACCGTGGACGGTGACCGCACCAATGTCGTCTACTACAGCGACGTCCGGGTCGACGACAAGTACCGGTTGGGTGAGGTGAATGCGGGCTGGACAGTCCTGCGGGAGCCGCTCAACATCGAGCATGGCGCGGTCGCGGCTGCACCGGATGGGCTCCAGGACATGTCGATCATGATGCACCAAGCCGGATTCATGGCGGAGGCGGTCGACAAAGTGGCAGCCCGAGTTGCGCAGGCGGATCCGAACTGCCGCCGCCTTCTCGACGACCAGTCGGTCGCATACCGATTGGGCCGCAGCTTCGCCCGGATGGAGGCAGCGCTCTCCGCGCCGAGCATCTTCGGACGCGTCGCCATCGCACAGACGATGCGCGATATCTCGCCTGACCTGATGGACGTACTTGGAGCCGCGTCGGCGCTTCCGTTCGGCACCGACGGCGCCGCCGATGACGGGAGTGCGGAGTACGTCTACCGATTTGCGCCGTTATGCGGCATCTACGGCGGCACCCTCGAGGTGTTCCGCAACATGATTGCCCAGCACGTGCTTGGTCGCGGGCGCCCCAACTACTCGCCGCCCGCGGAGAAAACGGCGTCTTGACCTTCAAGCGAACGTGCACCTTTTGCGCCGGAACGTGAACGCTAGCAAGGGCGACCGGTCCGTCGGTCATTTGATGGCATCGAAGGTCACCGGAAGCGCTGTGGGCGAACGGAACGGCTGACCGCGGATGTGCGGGTCGCCATCGGTGAGCAGGGCGATGTTGGTCAGACGAGTCAGCAGGCATTCAAGTGCCACCCGGGTTTCCATGCGCGCCAAGTGCAGGCCCAAGCATGTGTGTTCGCCGGCCGCGAAGGAAATGTCCGGCATGCGCGTACGGAAATGTCGAATTCCTCTGAGCGCTCCCAGCGCCGCTTGTCGTCGATTCGCCGATCCTATGCGCACGTCGATCACCGTCCGCGTAGGAATCTCGACCCCCTCCAGCTCAGTGTATTCGGTCGTGAACCGCTGCACGGTGGTAAGTGGCGTCTCGAAGCGCAGCCCCTCTTCGATCGCCTGCGGGATCAGTTCGCGAGCACCGCCTCGTCGTCCTCGGCCACGTTGTGAATGACTCCGCTTGCCAGAGCGACGTCGGGTCCTCCCAGATCCTCCTTCGAAATCTCCTCTCCCGTGGACTCTTTCACGACGGGCAGGCCCGCCGTGAAGATCGCCCCTTGGCGGCTCATGATGGTAAAGTCGCATACCGGGGCGACCAGGGCTCCGTGCCCGGCGGAGGGGCCCAGCACCGCCGAGACCGTCGGGACCCGGCCCGAACACCGCGCCTGGGCGAGCAGATCGGTGGGTGTCCGCCCGTAATGCTCACCGCTGGGGCGGAAGCCGGCGCCTTCGAGCAGCATCACCAGCGGTATCTTGTCGCGCAAAGCCAGCTCCGCCAGCCGGTAGCGTTTGGCGTTGCCGCCCGCGCCTATGCTGCCGGCCAGGGTGGTGAAATCCTCCGCACCCACCATCACCGGTGAACCGTCGATATAGCCGGACCCGGTGACGATCCCGTCGGCGGCGATCTCACCACCGACGAGGGCGCCGAACTCGCGAAACGTGCCGGGGTCAAGGAGGCGCTGGATGCGTGCCCTGGCGTCGAGCTTGCCCTTGCCGCGGTGCTTGGCGAGTCGCTCCGGCCCACCCATCGCCAACGCCCGCTGACGCCGCAGCTCGAGTTCTTCGAGCGTCTCCTTCCAGTCTTGGGCTTTCTTCATGCGCCGGTCCTAACTCGTCGAGAGACAATTGGCACGTATGAGCCTGATGGCGTTGACGATACTGAATTGCTTACTGTAGCTTCTCCCAGTATGGGTGGCGACCGCGGCGACCTCAAGGTCGACGGGGGCGTTTTCAGCCATCTCGCCAGCGTGACACAGGCGGCGAGCGCGCTGGAGCAGCGCGGCTACGACGGCTGCTGGACAGCCGAAACCAATCATGATCCATTTCTGCCGCTGGTGCTGGCCGCCGAGCACACCTCGAAGATCCAACTAGGGACCAGCATCGCGGTGGCATTCGCCCGCAATCCGATGACAGTCGCCAACGTGGGGTGGGACCTGCAGGCGTACTCGCAGGGTCGGTTCATCCTCGGCCTTGGGTCGCAGATACAGGCCCATATCCAGAAGCGATTCAGCATGCCGTGGAGTCATCCGGTGCGGCGCATGCGGGAGTTCATCCTGGCACTCCGGGCGATCTGGTCATCGTGGCGAGACGGCACGACGTTGCGCTTCGAGGGTGAGTTCTACACCCACAAGCTCATGACGCCGATGTTCGTTCCCGAGCCTCAGCCATACGGGTTTCCAAAGGTCTTCGTCGCGGCAGTCGGCGAAGCGATGACCGAGATGTGCGGTGAGGTCGGCGACGGCATGCTGGCCCATGCGTTCACGACCAAACGCTACCTCGACGAGGTGACGATGCCGGCGCTGCGGCGCGGCATGGAGCGCTCCGGTCGCGACCGCAGCGAGTTTCAGCTCACCTGCCCACTGTTCGTAGTCACCGGCGCAAACGAGGCCGAATTCGAGACCGCCGCCGCCAGCACGCGCAAGCAGATCGCCTTCTACGGATCAACACCGGCTTACCGCAAGGTTCTTGAGCTGCATGGCTGGGGTGAGTTGCAGACCGAGCTGCACCGCCTTTCGTTGCAGGGCGATTGGGACACCATGGGTTCGCTGATCGACGACGAGATGCTTGACGCGTTCGCGGTTGTGGGCGCGCCTGATGAGCTAGCCGACAAGATCAGAGATCGGTGCGGCAGCGTCATCGACCGCGTCCTGCCGAGCTTTCCGTCGCACCTGTCTGAGACCGCTGTGAGTACCGTGCTGCATGAGTTGCGTGGCCAACCGAATGCGTCAGTGAGGAGCCGCCCATGAGTATCCCGACAATCGACGGGGCCGCCAAGCTATTGGCCGATCCGCAGGCGTATACCGACGAGCCGAAGTTGCATGCGGCACTGGCTCATCTGCGTGCCAATGCTCCGGTGTCGTGGGTTGACGTGCCGAACTACCGACCGTTCTGGGCGATCACCAAGCACGCTGACATCATGGATATCGAGCGCGACAACATGCTGTTCACCAACTGGCCGCGCCCGGTCCTGACCACTGCGGAGGGCGATGAGCTGCAGGCGGCCACGGGCGTGCGCACGTTGATCCACATGGACGATCCGCAGCACCGCGTGGTGCGGGCGATCGGCGCGGATTGGTTCCGTCCCAAGGCCATGCGCGCCCTCAAGGTCCGCGTCGACGAACTCGCCAAGAACTATGTCGACATAATGATGGCCGCGGGTCCCGAATGCGACTTCGTTCAGCGGGTCGCGGTGAACTACCCGCTCTACGTCATCATGTCGCTGCTGGGCTTGCCGGAGTCAGACTTCCCGCGCATGCTCAAACTTACCCAGGAGTTGTTTGGCAGCGACGATGCCGAGTTCAAGCGCGGCACCACCAATGAGGACCAGATGCCCGCGCTGCTCGATATGTTCCAGTACTTCAACGCGGTGACCGCATCGCGCCGCGAACACCCGACCGAGGACCTCGCGTCGGCGATCGCCAACGCCCGCGTCGACGGCGAACCGCTATCCGATATCGACACCATGTCCTACTACCTCATCGTCGCCACTGCCGGTCACGACACCACCAGCGCGACGATCTCGGGGGGCTTGCTCGCGCTCATCGAGAACCCTGATCAGCGTGAACGCCTGCGCGACAACCTGGGCCTGATGCCGCTGGCCACCGAAGAGATGATCCGCTGGGTGACCCCGGTCAAGGAGTTCATGCGCACCGCCGCCGAGGACACCACGGTGCGCGGGGCGCCGATCGCCGCAGGCGAGTCGGTGCTGCTGTCGTATGTGTCGGCCAACCGCGACGAGGACATCTTCGACGACCCGTTCCGATTCGACGTCGGCCGCGACCCGAATAAGCATCTGGCCTTCGGCTACGGTGTGCACTTCTGTCTGGGCGCCGCGCTTGCCCGGATGGAGGTCAACAGCTTCTTCACTGAGCTGCTGCCGCGATTGGAATCCATTGAGTTGACTGGGGATCCGCAATTCGTCGCCACGACGTTCGTCGGGGGGCTCAAACACTTGCCGGTCCGGCACACGTTCAAGTGACCCGGCGTCGGTCGCGCGCGCGAAGCTGGTTTCGGTTGCCCAGCTCCTTCTCGGGCGCTTCGCCGCCCGCATCGTCGCCGGGGTCGATCCGATTGCCTGGCTCCTCAGCAGGCCGCTTCATGGCCTGCATCGTCGCCGGGCTACTGTGCGGTGATCTCGATTGCGACCCGGTAAATGGCCGGGTTGGCGGTAAAACCCAACTCCTCAACCGCGCCGAGGGCCATCTGCTGCCAATTCTCCTGGGCCTGAGCAGTATGCAGCGCGTCGGCGCTCTCCCACTGCGCGACGTTGACCGCCTGGAAACGCGAATCCGGCGATAACGCGCGATGCAGCCGCAGCGACCGGAACCCGGGTTGCCTGCTCATCAGCTCAGCCCGCTCACGCCAGCTGGCGATAAAGGCGTCCAGCTTCTCAGGTTCGACCTCGAACACGTTGATCAACGTGATCGGGCCTTCGTCGTATGTCGTCATACCGCCACACCACCTCCTATCGTTGGTTTCACAACATCGACATGTGCCCTCGGCAAAACGTGACCGCGGTCGGCGTGTGTCTGTCGGCTGCTAAGCGAAGATTCGTTGTAGGTAACGGTGTAAGTCCGTGGCGTCGCGAGCATTGCCGAGTGCGCCTACATAACCGTCGGGACGAATGAGGGCGTACCCGCCGGCGGACAGGCTATAACGCTCGGCTACCTGCCCTTCGGGGTCATCGAGTACGGTCTCGGCGTCGGCAGGTGTTGATTCGTGGTCATGAACAATGTGTGCGACCCGGACTTGGCCAGTGTAGTCAGCCACCGCGGCAGGACTATTCGGCTGGCCTGAGCCCAGGATCATCAAGGTGTGGTGGTCGTGGTCGAACACGTCGAACAGCGTTTCCTCCGTCCCGGTGCAGCGATTCCTGAGCTGGGCATTGGGTGCTCTATCACCGACCCCGAGGCGGCCTTGCTTACTGCCAAGAGTTCGGCTCCGATAGGAGACATCGATCTGCGATAGCGCCCGAGCCAATGTGCGCTGCCGGCCGGGGCTGGACATCACACGAGGCACGATGCTCCGACGGGCGGCTGTCGCCAGCGGACTACCGAATAGCACCAGCCGCGTGAATGCGCGGGTACCCCTGACCAACCTATGTACGACGGGAGCGCGTTCGGTTTGATATGTGTCCAAAAGTTCTGGACGGGCATGATTTTGGACAACTGAAGCTAGCTTCCATCCGAGGTTGAACGCATCCTGAATTCCGGTGTTCATTCCCTGCGCGCCGACAACCGAGTGGATATGCGCGGCGTCACCTGCGAGGAAGACACGTCCGACGGAATGACGCTCAACCCTTCGCTGGTTGATCCGGAATCGCGCGGACTGCTGGACTTCGATGACCCGGGCTCCCGGTGGCGCGCACTTGTCCACCGCGCATTCCAGCTCAGCGAAACTGACGTCACCAGCGGGTGCTCGCCTCTTGGGGTAGCCCACCGCCACGCGGTACATCCCCGACGGCATCGGGAAGTAGGCAACGAAGCTGCCTCGATTAAGGAACGCGTAGAACTGGTTGTGCTGAAGCGACCAGTCCATGCGCAAGTCGGCCGAATCTGCGACAACGCGAATCTGCGCTGCCCGCGGGTCATCCGGTTACAGAACAACCAGGCAGCAAGCAAATCCGGCGTCGTCGCCGGAGGCTTTGTGAGCCGTGCAGCCCGCCGCACGTACCAGGCCAACGGCCCACTGAGTGTGTCGACGATGGCCTTCCCCTGCGGGGGGACTGAACATGCTGCCAGGATCATCTCGCGCACGCGCAAGGGGCCCAGCTTTGCCACTACACCCGGAACCGTCAGCCCGGCGAGCGAGTGCCCGACCACGACCACGTCTTCGAGGCCGGCAGCCGCGATCTGTGCGACCGCCGACCGCACCCAGTCGCCGACAGTAACGGTGGCCAGGTGCCCGGGCGTGGCCCTGTGGCCGGACAGGTCCACGGCCGGCACGCGCAACTCGGGTGCCTGCCGGTGCAGTTCGTCAACGGTGAGATCCCAACAGTCGGCCGAGTGCTCACCGCCGTGAATTAGAACCAAAGCGGGAAGTGTCATTGCGCGTCTGTCCCTGTACCCAAACTCCTAAAATCGCAACATTATAAAGATAGGGTTCTAGTCGGCCGCATGCGTTGTTGAACGGTCGGCGAAGATCGAGAAAGAAGAGGAAACCTGTGGCAGGTGTTCATCACGCCGCGATCTGTACATCCGATGTCGAACAGTCGATGAAGTTCTGGAGGGACGGTTTGGGGTTCACCGAATTGTTCGACCACACTTTCACCGGTGATTGGCCAAAACTCTTCGGTGCCAAGACCGATCGGCTGCGGTCGATCTTCCTGGGCGATCCGCAGACCCCGGACACCGGCATCGTTGAGCTCGTGGTCCTAGAGGGTGCCGAGGACGCGTCGGCTGCATCGCCGGCACCTCGGCACGGATTCTTTTTGCTGTCCCCGCAGCGTGAGGTCGACATGACACTCTCCGCGCTGGCCGCTCTGGGTTTCGATGACGGCGTCCGTCGCATTAGCGTGCCGGCCCCCGTCGGCAGGACCGTCCCGGTGGCGGTCATCACCGCGCCCGGCGGCGTGCTCGTCGAGTTGATCGGGCCGCCGGCATGAGCGCCATGGTGACCGGCGGCGCATCCGGGATCGGACGCGAAGTCGCCGCCCGGTTGCGCGACGCGGGTCATGACGTTGTTGTGTGGGACCTGAGCGGTGGCGACATCGAATGCGATATCAGCAGTCCCGAGGCGGTGTCGACGGCCATTGACCGGACCGTGCGTGAGCACGGTGTGCCCACTCGGATGGTGGCCTGCGCCGGGATCGGTGCATCCGGCATGCTGCTGGCGCAGTCGCCCGAGCAATGGGATCGCGTGTTGGCGGTGAACCTCACCGGCACCTGGCTGACCATGCGGGCCGCCGCCCGGGCCATGGTCGATGCTGGTGTGGGCGGGTCGATCGTCGCGGTGTCCAGTATCAGCGGCATGTTCGCCGACCGGGATATGGGCGCCTACTGCGTGTCCAAGGCCGGGGTGGACATGTTGGTCAAGGTCGCTGCCGTGGAGTGGGGCGCATACGGCATCCGGGTGAACGCGGTCGGGCCCGGAGTCACCCGAACACCAATGCTGGGCGAACCCGAACGACTTCCCGGCTGGGTGGAGGGCCTGTGCGAGCGGACCGCGCTGGGCCGCCTGGGTGACGCCGCCGACGTGGCCGGCGCCATCGTCGGCGTTCTCGAATTGCCCTGGGTGACAGGTCAAGTCGTGCACGCCGACGGCGGCTTGGCTTTGCACAGTCCGATCGACTCGTACGGGCAGGTGCAGCGACTGCGCCAGCATGAATGAAAGAAGATGTACACAGCTTAACCGGTCCCGAAATCGATTACGCCCCGGATGATTTCACCATTGAGCAGGTCGGCGTAGGCCTCGTTGATGTCGTCGAGGCGATAGCGTTTAGTGATCATCTCGTCGAGTAGCAGCTGGCCGGTCTCATGGAGCCTGGCCAGCCGGGAGATGTCCGCCTTGGGGTTGCACGAGCCGAACACGGTGCCCGCCAGGGTTTTGTTCATCAGGATGAAGTCCTGCAAGTCGATCTTGATTGATCGGGTTGTCTGACGCGGTCATACCGGTGAGCACGCACGTCCCGCCCTTGCGGGTGAGCTGCAGCGCGCTCCGGATGTCGTCGGCGCTGATCAACGAGGGCGAAACGACGACGGCGTCGGCCATCACTCCATATGTCAGGTCACGCACCAAATCCAGCGCCTCGGCGACGGTTGCGGTGCTGTGGGTGGCTCCAAACTGCGGGGCCGATTTCTGCTTGAATTCCACCGGGTCCACGGCCACGATCTGCGCTGCGCCGTTGATCCGGGCGCCCTGGATCGCGCCGGTGCCGATACCGCCCGCACCGATGACGACAACGGTGTCACCGCCGCGCACGCCCGCCCGATACGCCGCCGAACCGTATCCGGTGGGGATGGTGCACGACAGCAGCGCGCTCGGCAGCCGCGGGAGGTGTGGCTCAATCTTGACAAGCGAATTCGTCGCGACCACAGTATGTTCGGCGAATGCGCCGATCTTGGACAGGTGGCCGAGCGGGCGACCGTCGGCGGTGTGATGCCGGAATGTCCCGTCGGTCGGCATTCCCGGGGTCAGGGTGCCGATACCGGCGTCGCAGAGGTATTCCATCCCGGTCGCGCACCAGCGGCACTGACCGCACACGGCGACGAACGACATCACCACATGATCGCGCGGCGCGAAATCGGTGACACCGTCGCCCACTTCGAGGACTGTCCCGGAGCCCTCGTGGCCCCCGATCGTCGGGAACATGGTCGGCAGCCCCAGCGATCGCATTACCTCGTTGGGTGCCGACAGATCGCCCTTGAGGATGTGGTCGTCGGAATGGCAGAATCCGGCGGCGGCCATCTCCACCAGGACTTCGCCGGCGCGGGGTGGGTCCAGCTCGAACTCCTCGACGGACCACGGCCCGCCGACGTCGTGCAGGATGGCCGCTCGGCTCCTCATGACGCGGGCGCGAACGTTACCGGAAGCTTGTTGGGCGAACGGAAGGTGAGGCCGACGATCCTGGCGTCTTCGTCCGGGACCAATGCCAGATTCGCGACGCGGTCGAACAAGCTGTTCAACATGACCCGGGTTTCCAGTCGGGCAAGATGCATACCCAGACACATGTGGATGCCGCCGGCAAACGCGATGTGGGCTTGGCGCGGCCGGTGGATGTCGAACGTGTTGGCGTCAGTCCAGCGGCTTTCGTCGTGGTTGGCCGAACCCATGCACAAGTCGACTTGCGCACCGGATGGGATTGTCTTGCCGCCCATTTCGACATCTGCAGTAGTGGTCCGCACAACCGTGGTGAGCGGCGTCTCGTAGCGCAGGCCCTCTTCGATCGCGGCGGGGATCAGCGTCCGGTCCTGGTAGAGCATCGCCAGTTGCTCCGGGTGGTTGAGCAGCAGATAGAGCAGATTGCCCGACGAGCGGTAGGTGGTTTCCAGTCCGGCCGGCAGGAGCAGCCGCAGAAACGAGATGATGGCATCGTCAGTCAGCTTCTCGCCGTCGATCTCTGCGCCGACCAGATCACCGATGATGTCGTCGGTGGTCTTGCGGCGCCGCTGCTCGACTTGATTGAGGAAATAGTCGTGTAGCTCGGTTGACGCTCGCAGTCCCGCCTCGATGTCGACCTGGATCGAAATGAGGTCAAAAGACAACCGCCGGAACAGATCGAAGTCCTCGCGCGGCAGCCCGAGCAGGGTGGCGATGATCCGGGTGGGGAATTCGAACGTCACGGCCTTCACCAGATCCGCCGCACCGGTGTCCTTGATTTCGTCGATCAGCTGGTCGCAGACCGGCGCGATGACGGACGGTTCCCAGCGCGCAAGCGCGGTCGCGCGGAAAGCCTTTGCCACCAGGTTGCGGTGGTCGTGATGCTCTTTGCCGCCCATGGCCAGGATGGTGCGCCCGATCACCAGCCCGATCGTGTGGTCGTAGGCGTGCGAACTGAAAATCCGGTCGTCGCGGAATGCGTGGAAAACGTCGTCGTAGCCGAATAAGACCCATACGTCGTCGGGCACCAGTTCCGGCGGTAATCGCGATTGGTCGGTGAGGGAGCCGTGCCACACCGGCTCGGTGCGCCGCTTGTATTCGTAGAACGGGTAGGGGCTGGTTTGACCGGTGAAATCGAGCGTGACGGCTTGGCCGTGCGGGTCGGTGCTGATCGTCATCAGCGTCCTCCTGAGCAACCGGTAGGGCAGTCATGCGGCCCGGTCCGGGGCCGCGCCCCTGTCGGCAGCGGATTATCCGAGCCGAACATCGCTATCATAATATAAATAGCAACGAAGCCCAACGGGTTGTAGCCTTTACCGTAACGGGAACGGTATTGACCTGCGCACTTATCAGAGAGGCGGTGGAGTCTGAAGCGCCGATTTGTGTGCTCCGTCGACGAGCTGCCGCCGGGTGCGATGAAGCTGGTCGACGTGGGGAAGTTCGGTGTGGGCGTCTACAACGTGCGCGGTTCGCTGCACGCGATCGTCAACTACTGCTCCCATGAGGGTGCCCCGCTGTTTTGGGCTACGTCGGCGGCACCAACGAATCCGCCCCTGAGGAGTGTCAGCATCACGTCGCTGGAGCCGATGTGTGACGCCCAGCTGCCGCAGGCCGAGCATGTGCTGAAGTCGACCTACAACGACTGGCTGGCCGACGTCTGGCTCGACAAGTTCAACAAGCACGGCCGCTGGCGGGGGTCGATCAGCGTCAGCGCCCAGACACCGGAGCTGGCGGCGCGCGAAGGCGAGCGATGGGCGGGTCATCCTTACTTCGTCCAGGTGCTGATGACCCCGCAGACCCGTGGAGTCCCGTTCGGCAGCCCGCATTTCGATCCGCTGTATGCGGCCGCGTCCCGCAACGGCTTCCCGGTGGCCACCCACCTGATGGGTCAGACGCCGTTCGAGTTGATCCCGACCTATCCCGTCGGCAACCCCGCGCACTGGCACGATTTCTTCGCCTCTTGGCCGCTGCTATACGTGTCGCACCTGATGAGCCTGGTGTTCGACGGCGCGTTCGACCGGCATCCCGATCTGCGGGTGGTGTTCATCGAAGGTGGCTTCACCTGGGCGATGCCCATGATGTGGCGGATGGACCGGATGTGGGAAACCCGGTCGCGCCGATCTACCGCACGTGCGCCGTCGTCCGTCGGAGTATGTCCGTGAGCAAATGCGGTTCACCACCCAGCCGCTCGAAGACGCCGACGTCGGGCAGTTCCGCGAGTATCTGGAGATGATGGACCTGGGGGACAATCTCATCTTCTCGACGGACTACCCGCACTGGAGCTATGACTCGCCGACGTACGCGATGAACCGGTTCCCCCGCGACCAACGGGAGAAGATCATGCGCGGCAACGCGACAACGCTGTACGGGCTGCCGTCGACCGTCAAGGCCCTGCCCGGGGAACGGCCGACCGTCGGTGTTACCTGACGGTCCCGGTGAAGCGGCGGCCAGGCTGGCCGCGGTTGTGAGCGTATACGACGAGAAGTGGTCGGCCCTTGATGTCGCCGGCGTGGCCGATCTTTGGGAGCGCAACACTCCCCAGCCGATCTATATAGCCGACGAGTACGCGCTGCCGCTGATCGGTCTGGAGGAACTCGACCGGCATTGGGCCCGGATAGGTAGCCGTCTGAAGCGCGCGTCGGTGTCGTCGCAGCTCCGGGTGGCCGATGTGCTTGCCGACGGTCTGGCGCGCTGCATCCTGTTGAGCCGGTGGAGCGTCACCGGACGCGAATCCGACATCGCGCACACCGGCGCCAGCTGGATCACCTGGCTGCTGGTGGCTCGCGGCGAAACACACCGAATCCGCCACCACATGGAGTCACAGGTCTACCTTGAAGACGGCCCGGTAAAACGCGTGGAAGATACGAGGATATGACGACGGACGCGAATCTCAGACGGCCGCAAGGCCTTAGCCGCATCGACCCGGCGCTACGCGATACCGCGGCCCGGCTGAACATCGCCGACTCCCGCCTCGAGACTCTGCAGGCTGAACGCGACGATGCCGACCGGATGGCAGCTGAGCGCGCCGCGGCCGTCGACACCGCCAGTGTCGCGATCGAATCACGCTCCATCATTTGCCCGGGTGGTCACCGGTTGGATCTTCGTTTGTACCGCGGACTGACGACGACGGCAGCACCGCTGGTGATATACGCCCACGGCGGCGGCTTCGTGACCGGGAACCTGGACACCGACCACGCCCACTGCGTCGAGCTGGCGCGCGCCGCCAGCTGCCTGGTCGTGTCGGTGGGCTACCGCCTGGCGCCCGAGAACCGGTGCCCGGCGGCACTAGAGGATGTCGAAGCGGCTTTTCGTTACGCCGTCGAGAACTGCGTGGCCCTTGGTGCGGACGGCAGCCGCGTCGCCGTGATGGGCCGGGATGCGGGTGCCGCACTTGCCGCCGGGCTGGCCCAGAGCGGGTTCGACGCCGAGGGTCCGCCGATCCTGGTGCAGATCTTGCACCAGCCGATGCTCGACTCCGACGCCACGCCTTCGCGGCGGGAGTTCCAGCGCACCCCGGGCCTCAATGGCCCCGCCGTCAGCCGGGCGTGGGGCTATTACCTCGGCGACAGCGCCGCGACCGCTCACCATGTCCCGGCGCACCGGGCGAACCTGGAGGGGCTGCCGCCAACGTTCATCAGCTGCTCGGAGATCGATCCGTGCCGCGACGAAGCTATCGACTACGCCAACCGGCTTTTGCATGCCTACGTCCACACCGAATTACACGTTGTTGCCGCGCCATTCCATGGCTTCGATTCGGCGGTGCCGGATTGGGTTATCTCCCAAGGAAAACCACGCTTTGCACGCTCAGGTGCTGCGCCGCGCGTTTGCCGTCTAGCGGCGCGGAGGCAGCGGTGCTCGCGGAGTGGAATCAGTCCCGGCATTCGCGCCGAGCGTGCATCCATTGCAAGATTCTCGCCTTGGGTGCACGTAGGGCCGTGGTTGACCCAAGATCAAGCCGACGCTACACCGGGTCGAACTTGGTGATCAGCCACTTGCCATCGACCTTGGTCAAGGTCACCCGAACGCTGCTTGCCGCCATCGACGGATCGGGGCTGTCTTTGCTGGTGGTGCTCTGATCAACGAAGACCAGAACGACCGCCGAATCGGGGTGTAGCTCGGACACCGCTGCGCGCATCACGTGAGCGGTGGTTTTCAGCGACTTCTGCTTGGCCGCTGGAGCGACGATCTGCTGGGTGAACTGGTCGTAGTAGGACAGGAAATCCCCGGCCAGGTGCGACTTGGCGGTGGCGAAGTCGCGTTCGAGGGTGTCGGGCGCGTATGACAGCAGCGCGACGGTCCCATCGGAGGCGGCGCTGACCGCCTGGGCAACACGGGGGTCAGTCTGTTGATCGGGCCGGTATTGGTGGAAGTACAGCCAGGTCGCCAGCCCGCCGGAAACCGCCAACAGCAGAACCAGTATGACGGGAACGAGTTTCACATTGCGCAGCCAACGCGGAATGCCACGTTGCACGCGCGAACGCTTCGTCTGCCCGGTAGCGACTGCGTCGGCGACTTCGGTTGTCGCCGTGTCGATCTCGGCATCGTCGGTGTGTCGACCGGCCCTGTCGTCCACGGTCACGGCACGAACTCAACTTTCGACATCTTCATCTGTCCGGCATCGTCGGCCACGGTCACTCGCAGCCGCCACGCCCGCGGTTCCTCTTTGGCGCCCGCGGAATTGGTGACATGTGATGTCGCCGAAACCAGAACCACGGCGGAGTCCTTGTCCATGGACTCGACGGCCGTTGAATTCACCGTTCCTTCGGTGACCACCTTGGACTGCTCGACCACCGAGGTGAAATCGGCGGCCCGCTGCTGAAAGTCGTCCCTGAATTCGCCGGTGGAGCTGTCGAGCACCCGCTGGACGTCCTCCGTGGCCTTCTTGAAGTCGAGGGAGGTCATGTTGATCACGCCCTGCCTGGCCCCAGCGGCGAACGCTGCGGAACGCTGCCGCTGCTGGATGACACCGTGGTGGTGCCACACCATGTATCCGCTCACCCCGAGAAAACCGCAGATGACGATGATCGCGGCCGCTTTAGCGATCGCGGATATTGGTGGCCTGCGCAACCAGCGTCGAAGTGCGGCCGGCTCGGTCATAGGCGGTGGTGCACCAGTGTCCTCGCTGTCGCTGGTCTCGCTGTCGCCTTCGCCGGTGTCCTCGCTGTCGCCGGCTTCGTTGACTTGGTCGGTTTCGGTGACTTCGCCGGTCTCGGTCGTGGTATCGGCAGCCTCGGCAGTCTGGGCGTCGGGTCCTTCGGCTGCAGCATTTGCTTCCGCTTCACGTCGCAGCCGGATGGCTCGCGCGCGTGCGCGCGCGGCAGCGGCCAGCGCTTCGGCCGCGGCGGCTTCTGCCTCGGCTTGCTCGGCCAGGGCCAGCGCGTCGGCCTTCGCCCGGGCTGAGTCGGCCGACCGCTTGTTCGCGTCAGCCATGGCGATCACAGCTCGTCAGCATCATTATCGACTGAACTCCGGTATCTCCTACTGTATTGCTCGTTGCTACCATCGGAGGCGCCAGCGAACTCCGACGAGGACCGATCAGGCGGATGATCAGCCATACAACCCTTCACTCGTACTCCACCTCTAGCGGCGAAGGAAGGTCCTGGCCAGCATCATGACCGCTGTCGACTCCCCCGAAAAGATACTCTTTGCCTCCACCACCCAAGCATTTCTGCAAAAAGAGGCGCCGCTCACCTACGTGCGCGAGCTGCACGCTGCGGGTGTGTCCTTCGACCCGGCCTGGTGGCGCCGGGCCACCAAGCTTGGGTGGACGGGTTTGCTCGTCCCCGAGGAGCTGGGCGGCGGCAGCGTCTCGGGCAACGGGGTGGCGGATCTGGCCATGGTCGCCGAACAGATCGGCAAGACGGTGGCGCCCGGGCCGCTGTATCCGGTCAGCACCGTGCTCGCAGGGCTGGTCGACTGCGGTGACCGGCCTGCGCACGCTGCCACCATCCTGTCGTTGGTCTCCGGTGAAACCGTGGCGTCGTGGGCCGTCTACGAGACGGGCCGGGGCTGGGCGCCGCACGAGCCATCGGTAACGGCCACACCGACCGAGTCCGGCTACCGCATCGATGGCGTCAAAGACCGTGTCGAGGCGGGCGCGCAGAGCGCGGTGCTGCTGCTGGTGGCGCGCTGCGACGGTGAGGTTCGCCAGTTCCTGGTCCCGACGGACGCGCCGGGTGTCCGGGTGGAAGCCCAGCAGTCGGTCGACCTCGTCAAACAGTATGCGCGGGCCCATTTCGACGGTGTGGTGGTGGAGCGCTCCGCCGCCGTCGGCAGCGGAGCCGAGACCGCGGCACTGATCGACCGGCAAAGCCAGATCGCCCAGGTGCTGCAGTGCGCGGAGGTGGTCGGCATCCTGCAAACGGTGTTCGACTTCACCGTCCAGTGGGCGTTGGACCGGCACACCTTCGGCCGCCCGCTGGCGTCGTACCAAGCACTCAAACACCGGTTTGCCGACATGAAGATGTGGCTAGAAGCGTGCCGCGCGACGACTGCGGCGGCGGTGGTCGACGTTGCCGCCCGCTCGCCCGGGGCGAACCTCGCCGCCAGCATCGCCAAGTCCTACGTCGGAGAGATGGCCCCGCAGATCGTTCAGGGTTGTGTGCAGATGCACGGCGGCATTGGGGTCACCTGGGAACACGACCTGCACCTGTATCTGCGGCGGGCCACGTTGTACCGGTCCATGTTCGGCACGCCGGAGGAACACAACCTGCGGGTGTATGCGGCGACGGAAGCGTCCGGGAGATGACCGATCGGGTGGCCACCGAAGTCGGCGAATCGGTCGAGCAGTTCCGCGTCCGGGCCAGAGCGTGGCTGGCGGAGAACATGCCGCGCATCGACCCGGCGTCGCCGCCGCATGCCCGCCGTGACGACGAGCGCTGCTGGCAACGGGCGCGGGAACTCCAAAAACGGCTCTACGAAGGCGGATTCGCCGGTATCTGCTTTCCCCGTGAGTACGGCGGTCTGGGACTGGACTACGAATACCAGAAGGCGTTCGACGAGGAATCCATCAACTACGAGATGCCGCTGATCCTCAACACGCCGACGTTCACCATTTGCTGCGCCACACTGCTCGACGCCGGCAGCGAGGAGCAGAAAAAGCGGCACATCGCGGCTGCGCTGCGCGGCGATGAGGTGCTGGTCCAGCTGTTGTCCGAACCCAGCGGCGGATCGGATCTGGCCGGTGTGGTCACTCGGGCTGACCGGCAGGGCGACCGCTGGGTGATCAACGGCGCCAAGACGTGGAGCACCAGCGCATTCGCCGCCGACTATGGGCTGTGTCTGGCCCGAACCGATTGGGATGTGCCCAAGCACGACGGCCTAACCATGTTCCTGGTGCCCATCGCTCATGCGGGAATCACCCTGCGGCGCATCACGCAAGTCAACGGCTCAACCGAGTTCTGCGAGGAGTTTCTCGACAACGTCGACGTCGGCAACGACGCGGCCGTCGGCGAAGTGAACAACGGCTGGGCGGTAGCGTCTCGGCAGCTCTACCACGAACGCCGCGCGGTCGGGCAGGGCTCGGAGTTCGCCAGCGGCGCCGGCAGCGAGGGCGGCCAGTCGACACCCGTGGACTACGTCGCGCTCGCGGAGAAATTGGGCGAGGCCAACAACGACCGCGTGCGGGAAATGGCCGGCCGGGTGCTGGTACACCGCGTCGTGGGGGAGCAGTTGATCGACCACGTGTACCGCAGCGTGCGAAACGGCACCCTGCCGCCGGCCGCCGGGACACTCATCAGGCTCTTTCACGCCCACATCGTGACCATGGAGATGGACACCACGCTGGTGATCGCCGGAACGGCTGGCGTCGTCGGGGAACTCGGCGAGGGATTAGAGATCGGGCAGCGCTACCTGTCGCGACAGACGGTCTGCATGGGCGGCGGCACCACGGAGATGGCGCGCAATGTGATCGGCGAGCGGGTGCTGAACTTCCCCCGCGAGTACGCCGCGGACCGCGGCGTGCCGTTCAGCCAGGTGCGGCACGGTCGAACCCGTTGACTACAGGATCACGCCGCTGTCTTTGGCCTTGGCGATGTCGTCCCAGTCGTAGCCGAGTTCCAGCAGGATCTCTTCGGTGTGCTGGCCGTGTTCGGGCGCGCGCGCCGGCAGTGGCGGGGTCTCGTCGAATTGCACTGGGGCGGCGACCATTTTGTACTCGTTGCCGTGGTTGTCGACATTGCTGATGAGGTAGCCGTTGGGTTCACCCTGCGGGTCGTTGAGCACCTCTCCGGGAGTCGCAAGCGGCGCCCACACCCCCGGTTCGTCCGCCAGCGCCTGACGCCAGTGCTGCAAGTCGTGCTCGGCGAACTTGGCGGCGATGATGGCGGTCGCCTCGGCGGCATTGGCCACCAGATTCGACGAGGGCACGAAGCGCTGGTCGGTCGCCAGCTCAGGCAGCCCGATGCGTTCGCAGAAACCCGCCCAGAACTTGTCGGGCTGCAGGAAGACCAGCTGGATCCACCGGTCGTCTTTTGTCTTGAACCTATTGACGACGGGATTGATGGCCAGCCCCGGCGGTGCGCCAGGGATACCGTTGATATCGAACAGGTCGGCGACCGAAATCGACGGCGCGATGCTCCACATCGCCTGGGCCAGCAGCGACGAATCCACGATCGTCGGCTCGCCGGTGCGCTCCCGGTGGTAGAGCGCCGCGCACACCCCGCCGGCCAGGGTGACGCCTGCCTGCAGGTCACCGAACGCCGGGCCCTGCACCGCGGGATGCTCGGTTCCGAACGGCGTCAGCGTGTAAGCCACCCCGCCACGAGCCAGGTAGGTGGCCGCGTCGAAGCCGCCCCGGTTGCGGTCAGGTCCCCGCACACCAAGCCCGGTACCGCGCGCGATGATGATCTTCGGATTGAACGCGCGGATGTCCTGCACCGTCAGGTGGGCCCGCTCCAGCGCCGCCGGCAACCAGTTGGTGAGCAGCACGTCGGCTTGGGCCAGCAGTCGGCCGAAGATCTCCTGACCGGTATCGCTTTTGAGATCCAGGGCGATACTGCGTTTGCCGCGGTTTCCCAATTCGAGGATGAAGTCGGCGTCGGCGCGGGCGGCTTCCCGCGTGAACCCTCCGATCACCAGCGCTCGCCCCGGGTCTCCGCTGCTGACGCTCTCCACCTTGATGACGTCGGCGCCCCAGTCGGCCAGTGCGACACCCGCCGAAGGAGCACTATGGGCAGAGTCGCCGGAAAAGTGCCGGAAAAGTGGTGTTGATAAGCGGCGCAGCACGTGGCCAGGGCCGGTCCCATGCGCGCGGCCGAGGGCGCGGACATCATCGCCGTCGACTGTGTCAGGACATCGAGACCAACGAGTACGCGCTGGCCCGGCCGGAGGACCTGAGGAAACCGCGACGCTGGTCCAAAAGAAGGCCGCACAGCGTTCACCGCGATCGCCGACGTCCGAGACCGGGCCGCACTGTCGGCGGCGATCGACGAGGGCGTCGCCCGGCTCGGCCACCTGGACGTCGTGGTGGCTAACGCCGGCATCGCACCGCTCACCGCGGGCGGGCCGCCGCAGGCGTTCGCCGATGCCGTCGACGTGGACCTGGCCGGCGTCTTGAACCTGGTGCACGCCAGTCTCAAACACCTGCCGGCCGGCGGCCTCCATCATCGCCACCGGCTCGGTGGCTGCGTTCTTGACGGCGATGTATACGTCCGGCATCGACGCCGGACCGGGCGGTGCGGGTTACGCGTTCGCCAAACAGGTGGTCGCGCACTATGTCAACGACTTGGCACTTCAATTGGCGCCCAAAACATTCGGGTCAATACCGTCCCCCGACGAACTGCAACACCGACATGCTGCACAGCGCACCGATGTACCGTGCGTTCCGTCCCGACCTGCCGAACCCGACGCGCGCCGACGCCGAACTCGCGTTCCCCGCTGTGCAAGTGATGCCGATTCCCTACATCGAACCCGAAGACGTCAGCGAGGTGGTGTTGTTCTTGGCCTCCGACGCCTCTCGGTATGCCACTGGCCAGCAGATACGCGTGGGCGCCGGAGGTTACTTGCGGGCGAAGCCCTGGTCGGGTCCGTAAACGGCAGGATCGCGGGTTCAGGCGCTGACCGGTTTGGAAACCTTCATCACCTTCATCATGTTGCCGCCCATGATCTTCTCGACGTCTTCCTGGTCGAGATCGGTCAGCTCGTCGACGAAGGTCAGCGGGTCAGCGAGCCCTTCCGGGTGGGGCCAGTCCGACCCGAACACCACCCGGTCGGAGCCCACCATCTTGACGATGTCGGCGAACCGGTCCTCCCAGAACGGGCTGATATAAATGCACCGCTTGAACGTCTCGATGGGATCCTCACTGAACGCGTGCGGCATTTTCTTGTAGACACCCCTCAATCCCTTGAACAGGTGCGGCACCCAGTCAGCGCCGTTCTCGATCGATAGGATCCGCAGCTCCGGGTTGCGCGACAGCGCGCCGTGGCAGATCAACGCGCCCATCGCGTCCTCGATCGGCCGATGGCCCATCGCCAGGCTCCGGAACGCTGTCGGTCGGAATGGCAGGAACTCGTCACCAGGTTCCCACACGCTCAGGAACTCGGAGTAGCCGCTGTCCGAGGCGTGCATCGACACCGGGATTCCGGCTTTGATGCAGGCCTGCCAGAACGGGTCGAACTCTTCGAAGCCGAAGGATCGGCTGCCGCGGTAGCCGGGCACCGGCGCCGGCCGGACCAGCACGGTGCGCGCGCCCCGCTCCAGGCACCACTCCAGTTCTTCGAGCGCACGCTCGACGATGGGCAAGGTGATCACCGGCGTGGCGAAGATGCGCTCCTTGTAGTTGAACGACCAGGTCTCGTACATCCATTGGTTGAGTGCGTGGATCACGTCGTGGGCCAGCTCGGGGTCGTCTTTCATCCGCTCTTCGACCAGGCTTGCCAGTGTGGGAAACATCAGCGCGTAGTCGACGCCGAGCTCGTCCATGACCTCCAACCGCGGCCCCGGTTCACGGAAGGCGGGGATTGCCTTCATCGGCTCGCCCATCATTTCGCGGTAGCTCTTGCCGCCGCTGCCGTGGCGGAAGTACTCCTCCTGCGCTCCGGGACGGGCCACCACCTCGAACGTCGGGTTGGGGATGTACTCGCTGATGTGGCCGCGCACCACGATCTTGGTGCGACCGCGGACCTGCACGTAGTCAATTACGTGCTTGCGGTTGTCCGGCAGGAACTTGGTCAGCGCCTCTTGCGGTTCGTACATGTGGTTGTCGGCGTCGAACACGGGAAAGGGAAGCTCGCGAGACGGCATGGCGATCTCCTTGCAGCAAGTCTTGGTACCAGGCGGTAATGACGTTACCACTTCCGCCCGCCAACATGTGATAGGGCGAATCAAACCGCTCGAGGCGATTTACTGCTGATCGATCGCGCGCACGTCGTTGCGGTTGACGACGGCGAAATTCACGGTGGCCGTCGCGGCGAGTTCGTCGTCGCCGCTGCGGAATATGTCCACTTGTGCGACGACGGACCGGCGGCCGGCGCGCAGGATCCGGGGGACCGCCCGCGCGGAACCTTCGGTGATCGGCCGCAGGTAGCGGACGAAGAGGTCAGCGGTGGTAATAGCGGTACCCGGCTGAATGTATTTCATTCCAAGCTGTCCGCCCGCCACGTCGGCGAGCGTGGCGAGCATGCCGCCTTGGAGCGCGCCGGAGGTGTTGACCACTTGAGGGCTGACCGGCATGTCCATGGCGAATTCGTCGCCGTGGTGGGCAGCTGCCCGCATTCCGACCTGGGCTAACAGCTCAGCCAGCGATGGCGCCGCTGACTTGGTGTCGCCTTCTTCTGCGCCGAGGGCACGGCTGCAGAAGTCGTACAACTGGCCGGCGTCGATCGGCGTTCCGTTCAATTCAGCACCGAGCCAGTGCAGCCTCAGTGCCCCGAGCAAGGTCTGCATGGCGATCGCCGCCACGGCCCCGACATCAAGTCCGGGGCGGAACACCCCCTCGGTGATGCCGCGCCCCACGATGTCGCGAATCAGTTGGTGCAGGGGCGAGAGCACACGCGCGTATTCCCGGGGCCGGGTCTCGGCCAGGTGCTGGTTGTAAAGGGTCAGCGCTCGGTTGAGACTGTCTTGGGTGCTCGATTCCGGTTGTGCACTGATGCGGTCGATCACCAACTTCAGCGCGGCGCTGCTGTCCAGTTCGGTGGTCTCGGCGCGCCAGGTCTTCGCTGACTGCGCCATGGTTCTTTCGAACAGCGCCAGCAGCAATTCGTCCTTGCTGCTGAAATGCTGGTAGAACGCCCGCAATGACGTTTTGGAGCGCGCGACGATTTCTTGCACGGTGAAGTCGGTGCGCCCGGTCTCGCCCAGTATCGCGACCGCCGTCTTGATGAAGCGGTCGCCACGGGTGATTTCGGCTTCACCGTCGGGACCGGTCATGGGCGTCCTCTCCTCTGCTGCTGCACGCTGACGGCGCTTTGAGAATGAGATTACCGTGCTCGGCGGCCATGACGGAGAGCCGCGGCGAGAATACCGACGCAGACCTCGATGGGCTAGTCACCCGCCCCGGGCTTTGATCATCGCCGACCGGTTGATCTTGGTTGCGGCCGTGCGGGGGATCTGGTCGACGAACTCGACCGTCTTGGGAACCTTGTACGGGGCAAGCCGGCTCTTCGCGTACTGGATCACCTGCTGCTCGGTCAGCGGGGTCGCCGGGTCGGCGAGTTGCACCACGGCATGCACCCGGCGTCCCCATTTCGGGTCGGTGACTCCGATGACTACGACATCGGCGATGGCGTCGTGCTCGGCGAGTGCGCACTCCACCTCGGCCGGATACACGTTGGCGCCGCCGGTGATGATCATGTCGGTGCGGCGGTCGGCGATGTAAAGGTAGCCGTCGCCGTCTAGGTGACCGATATCGCCGGCGGAACGAAACCCGTCGGGCGTCGACGGCAGCGGTGGCGCTCCACCCAGATAGCGATATCCCGCGCTCATCGGCGCCCGCAGGTAGATCTCGCCACGTTCGCAGGGCCCCAGCGGATTTCCTTGCGGGTCGAGAATCCGGATCTCGGTGCCCCGGAAGCCGCGGCCGACACTGCCCGGATGTGTCAGCCACTCGTCGCCACGCAGCGCGGTCAGCCCGAGGTTCTCGGTCATCCCGTAGGCCATCAGGACCTGTTCGGGACTGAGCACGTCGAACCAGGTGTGCAAGAGCGCGGGCGGCATCACGGCGGCGCCCTGCAGAATCCAGACGACGCTGGAGAAATCCCGTCGGCGGATACCGGGCAGATCGGCGATACGTGCCAGCATCGTCGGCGTGGCGGTGAAGTTGGTGATCCGATACTGCTCGATTACGTCGACGACCATTGCGGCGTCGAACTTTTCGAGCACCACCAGACGGTCGCCACCCAACAGGTTGTTGAGGGGGGCGAAGCCGTTGGTGTGATACATCGGCCCCGGAACCAGAATCGTCTGCTGTTGCGGCACCGGTGTCCAGGCGGCCATGAACGGCACGCTGTGCTCTGGCGTCCAGATCGCCTGCGCCAGGTTGAGGATCACCTTGGGCAGGCCAGTCGAGCCGCTGCTGCATATCCCATTGACCATTGGCGAAACCGCAACGGGCAGCGGATTTTCGGGCTGACGTGCGGCGCGCGCAGCCAGCGTCGACCGGTGCTCCTCGTCGACGACGACAACGGGGTCGATCACCACAAGTACCCGGGATCGCTCCCATTCGGGCAGATCCCAGTGCATCGGAACCGGAACTGCGCCGATCTTCCAGCAGCCCAATGCAGCCAGCACCAGGTGCTCAGAATTCGGGATCGCCAGCGCAACAAGCGAACCCGTTTCGGCACCGGTTGCGGCCAGCGCCCGGCCCCATTGATTGGCGCGGGCGTCGAGTTCACCAAAGGTCAGGGCCTGCGCGCTGCCGTCGCGGGTCAGGGTGACGACGGCGAGTTCGTCACCGCGTTCGGCGGCGAGGTCCTGTAGCCGGGTCCCGAACGGGACTCCGCTGTCGGCCTGGCCGAGGGGCACCCCGGCCGCGATGGGCCCGGTGCTCATGCTGTAGCCACCGGTTCGGAGAACAGCGTCTCCAGGTGCCCGTCGCGCACGCCGGGTATCAAGCGCAGCGCGAGTTCCTCGGTGCTCGCCGGCAGCCGGAAGAGCGGTTCGGTGTGCCTGTCGAGAACGCTGATGTCGGACTCGTCGCAGAAACCCAGCGCGCCCAGCAGCTGGTGGGATGTGCGCAGCACCTGCCGGGCGGCGTCGGCGGCCCTCAGCCGAAGAACAAGCGCGTCCGCCGAACGCACCTGCGCCGGTGTGATTTCCGGTCGGCAGACGGTGTATTTGGCGAGTTCGTGAAGCCCGCGCACGGCGACGGACGCGTCGGCGACGGCGAACTTGACGGCCTGAAAGTCGGCCAGCGGTTTGCCGAACTGAACCCGCGTGCGCACGTGCCCGGTGACGATCTCCAGGCATTGTTGTAGTGCGCCCAGAATCCGCCACGACCCCAGCACGAGATGCAAATCGACGTCGGCGGCGGGCACGGTGCCCTCGGGTTCGCTCAGGGTGGCCGGCACCAGAAACGGCCCCAGCTTGGCGCTCGTGCGCGACCCCGGCTGTGGGCGGTAGCGCGTGCCGTCGAGGTCGGCGGCGACCCAGCCACCCGGCAGATCTCCGTGGTCGATGCGCGGCGTCTCAGGGTTCACCAGAGCCAGCCGCTCGCCGTCGATCGCGAGCAGCTCCTCGACGAGCGGGTAGGGCAGCGCCGTGGCGCCGGCGGCCTGGCAGAGCACGGCGGCCGCCAGCGTGTCGTCGGATGCCGACCGCACATCAAGGTCGAATGCGCCGAGCTCGGTCAGCGTAGTGCGTGCCTCGCGCCGCACCCGGTCGTCGGTTTCGGCCTGCAGGGCCGCCGATGGCCCGCCCAACCGGGCGAGCCGCTTGGCGGCGACGGCGGCGAATTCGGCAATGTCTTCTGGCAGAGCCGTGTTCACCGGTGATCTCCCAAGACGTCATGTGCCACCAGCATTCGCTGCACCTCGATGGTTCCCGACGCCACCGTGGCCGCTTGCGCGTAGCGCCAATGGTCTTCGATGGCCCCGTGCAGCGGTGCGGACGCTCCGCTGTCTAGCGCCGATGGACCCAGCACATCGAATAGCAGCTCGGCGACCTGCTGATCGCAGGTGGTGGCGGCGATGCGGGCGGCGCTGGCTGCCGCACCCGCTGACGGCTCGTCCAGCAGCGACACGGCTCGATAGGCCAGCAACCTGGCTGCCCGCAGGTCGACCAACGCCCGCACCCAGCGGGCGCGGATCGATTCGGGCAACCGGTCCCAGTCGTCGCCGAGTTCGGCGCGCATGCGGTCGAGCAGCGATTCGCACCGTGCGTAGCGCGCGATGCCGACGCGCTCGAATGCCAGCGCTTCCCGCATCACCCGCCAGCCGTCGCCGACCTCCCCGAGGACCTCATCGCGGAAGGCCTGGACGCCGTCGAGGAACACCTCGTTGAGGTGGTGCGGTCCCAGCATCGACCGGATCGGCCGGACGGTGATGCCGGGTCGGTCCATGGGAATCAGAAACAGGGTGAGCCGCCGCGACTTCGAGGCCTCCGGGTCGGTGCATGCCGCCAGCACGCACCGCGATGCCATCTGAGCGTATGACGTCCAGACCTTCTGGCCGGTGATACGCCAACCGTCACCGTCCGGCACGGCCCGGGTGCGCAACGAGGCGAGATCGGTTCCAGCCTCCGGCTCGGAAAACCCTTGACACCAGATCACTTCTCCGGCGGCGATGGCCGAAAGGTGTTGGGCCTTCTGCTCGGGTGTCCCGTAGCGCATCACCGCCGGCCCCACCCAGTTGATTCCCATGTACTGCGGACCGCGAGGTTCATGGTGGGCCCACATTTCCTCGCGCAGCACGGTCTGCTGCCAGATCGAGCCGCCGCCGCCACCGTGCTCTTTGGGCCAGGCCAGCGCGAGCAGACCTTCAGACGCCAGCAGCTTGCAGAACGACTCGGTGGTCGCGAGGTCTTGCGGGTCGTCGGTGCAGGCGCCCAAAAAGCCAGCCGGGATATGAGTGGATATCAACTGCCGCAAGCGTTTACGGAGTTCGCCGGCGTCGGGGCCCAGGTCATAATCCATCGTCATCATCCCTTCGGCAGCCCAAGCAGCCGCTCGGCGATGATGTTGCGCTGGATCTCCGACGTCCCGCCGTAGATGGTCGCAGCCAGTGCGTCCTGACGTTCGAACAGTAAGTCCGCGTCAGCGATCGAACCTGGACCCGACGCCGCGGCGCTCAGCTCCCAAACCCGTTGCAGCGTCACCGATCCGAGTAGCTTGAGGATGTCGGCTTCCGGGCTGGGCCGGCCGGCGAGCTCGTCGTGTAGTGCACGGTATCCGGTGGCGCGCAGTGCTTCGGCATCGGCGATTAGCGAGCCGAGTTCCGCGAAGATGTGCTCGCGCTCTGACCGGATGGACTCGAGTCCGCGCTGGATTTCGACCCAGTTCATGATCCAGATCATCTGGCGCTCATGGTGCAGCGACGACAGCGCGACCTGCCAGCCGCCGTTGCAGGGGCCCAGCACGTTTGCCATCGGCACCTCGACGTCGTCAAGAAACATCTCGCAGAACGTCTCGTCGGAGATCGACGCCATCCGAATGGGTTTGATGGTCACCCCGGGCGAACGCAGGTCGAGGATGAGGCAGGAGATACCGCGATGTTTCGGCGCGGCGGGGTCGGTGCGGGCATACAGGGTGCACCACCGCGAGAGGTGGGCCTGCGTGGTCCAGATCTTGTGACCTTTGACCCGGAACATGTCGCCGTCGCGCTCCGCGCGGGTGCGCAGGCCGGCGAAATCCGATCCGGCTTCCGGCTCGGACATGCCCAGGGCCCACCATTCGTCGCCGCGAAGCACGGGCACGAGCAGCCGGTCGATCTGCGCGTGCGTGCCGAACTGGCGAATAGCGGGCGCGACGACATTGGGGCCGGCGATGTTCGGCAGCTTGGGCGCCGACCGCATCGCGGCTTCCAGCCGGATTTCCATCGCCTCCCGCAAGCCCAGCGAGCGACCGCCGTGCTCGGCGGGCCAGGTGGGCTGCAGCCACCCGGCCTCGAAGGCGGCCCGCTGATAGTCGCGCCGCAGCGCGAGATCCCAGCGATATTCGCGATAGCGCTCGCCGTAGTAGTCGTCCGGCAGGAACTCCATCAACCAGGTCGCGAACTCCTGCACGACCTCAGAGCGGGCGTCGATCGACGTCATACGGCGCCCCCGGCGAAGCGGCGGCCCACAGCGTGGTAGAGCGCGCGACTGTCTCCCAGCGTCGCGGCACCCTGCCAGGCGTGCCGCAGGTAGAGGTGGATGTCGTGCTCCCAGGTTTGCGCGATGGCGCCATGGACCTGAACCGCGGTGCGTGCACAGCTGACCGCGGCTTCGCCGGCGGCGGCTTTGGCGAGCGCCGCAGCGGTCCAGGCGGCGGCGGGGGTAATCGCAGGATCGTCGAGGCGGGCCGCCGCCGCATAGGTGAGGCTGCGGGCGCGCTCCACCGACACGTAGTTGTCGGCCAGGGCATGTTTGACCCCTTGGAAGGCGCCGATCGGCTTGCCGAACTGCCGCCGCGACTTTGCGTGCTCGACCGAGCGGGCCAGGGCGGCGCTGGCGAGGCCGACCAGATCGGCGGCAGCTGCAACCAGGGGTGCCGCCAACGCCGATTCAAGGTCGACGGGCGCGGTGGCCACGGGTTCCGTGTCGATCTCGACGTCGGCCACGGGTTGTGCCGGATCGGTGGATTCAGACGGCTTGACGGTGATGCCGTCGCCCGTGCGCGCGACCGCGGCCATCACCCCGTCGCCGGAGGTGGCCAGGGTGACGATCAGCTCCGCGCGGGAAACCCAGGGAACCGCGACCGCCCGTCCGCGCAGCCGTCCCCGCTGCAACGTCGTGGGTGCACCGGGCAACCGATGCCCAGGTGGGTGGACAGCCAAGGCGGCTACGACACCGCCGCCGATGTCGCCCAGCGCTTGGGTGACTGCCGGGCCGCTCGCACGCAGCACGCCCGCGGCGAGGCCGGCGCTGCTCAGCAACGGAATGGGGGCGATGGCGGCTCCGCATTCTTCCAGGACGACGGCCAGATCAAGCGTTCCGTAGTCGACATCGGGCGCGGCGAGCTCGGTCCAGCCGAGGTCGACGACCGTTTTCCACAGGGTGCGCCAGTGTTCCGGATCCGTCATCGCCTGGCGAGCGACATCGGGCGGGCACTCGGTGCGCAGGACGTCACGCACGCTGTCGCGCAGCGCCAGCTGCTCGGCGTTCACTCCGACGTCCATGACGCCCCTAACATAGCAAAAATAGTAAACTAGGAACGCGGGCGTCAACGCGGATCCGCAGCGACATCGGGCGCGGCCCAGGCGTCGAGCGTTTCTAGTTCACACGCCCGATTTTGCGGTACCCGAATCCCTTTGCGAATTCGGCGAATCGGTGATCAGCGCTTTCCCGACTACCGCTGCGCGATACGCCCCCGACGAGCCTCCGTGGGCTCAACCGGCGGTCGGGCGTAAGGACCGCGCCGTACAGCATTGAGCCGGATCTCTGGTAGATCCACCGACGGGTCCAAGGTGTCCAGCCAGGCGACGGCGTCAGCGACATCTGATACCTGGATCGCGTACATCTCGAAGGGAACGTCCTGCAGCATCTCCGTTTCCACGGGTCCCGGGGTGACGATGTGGACGCTGATGCCGTCACGGTCCACCTCGAGCGCCAAAGCGCGGGCGAATGCGTTCATGCCGGCCTTCGACGCCGAGTAGGCGGTTCGGGCCATCATCGGCTCGTGAGCTGCGGACGAGGAGATGAACACCAGCCGCGAGCCCGCGCGCATTCGCGGCAGCACCGCGGCGGTCACCACGAAGCAGGAGTCCAGGTTGGCTGACATGATGTCCCGCCACTGCTCGAATGTCTGCTTGCGCGCGTAGGTTCCGCCGAGCATGCCGGCCGCGTGCACGACGAGATCGAGCGTCTCCAGCGGGCTTATCGCACGGTCGAATCCGACCGGATCGGACGCGTCGGCCACGATATGGCGCGCGCCGATCTCTTCGGCTGCGACGCGCAGCGGGCCCTCGCGGCGGGCCGAGAGCACAACGTCGTAGCCCAGCTCGCGCAGTCTGCGCCCACATGCTTTGCCAATCCCACCGCTGCCACCGGTGACCAGTGCGGTTCTCACACATTCCTCTCGTAACGAGCGGGGCGTCGAAAGTCAGGGACGGCGGGTCTCCCGCGGACGTGACAGGGCCTGTGGCGACAGCGCATAGATCCGTTGTTCGGGTCGACCGGCCAGCACATAGGTCTGGGTGTCGGCAAGGTGGCGGGCCGCGATACGACGAGCCCGGTCGACGTCACCGACCTCGATCGTTTCGGTCAGCTTGATGTGCGTGTTGAGCACGGCGCGCCGCTTGGCCAGCGACGGATACGTGCCGCGAGCGGCGCTCTCGTCGGCCCACTGCTGTTCATGGCTGGTCCACAGCGTCTCCAGGCTGCCCACCACTGCGATGATGGTGTGATTTCCGCAGCCACGGACAAGGAGATCGTGGAATTGGCGGCCGATTTCGGTGAAGTGGCCACCGTCATCGAGGTGCTCTGCCATTGACTCGTTGACCCGCTTGAGCTCTGGCACCAACGTCTCGATGCGGTCGGGCCGTTGGGCGGCCAGTGCGGCGCAGGCGGGCTCCAGCTCCAGCAACGCGGCGCCCAGATCGGCGACGCCTACAGATTCGCTCTGCAACAGCAAGCCGAGCATGTAGGCAGTACTGGTCTTCGCCGGTGCGTGCACGACGGCTCCGCCTCGGTTGCCGCGCCGGACCGACACCAGCCCCTCGGTCTCCAAGATCCGCAACGCTTCCCGCAGGGAGACCAGGCTGACGTTGAATTGCCCGACGAGCACCTCTTGGCGCGGCAACAGATCACCGTCGGCCAGCTCGCCGTCGATGATCTGGCGACGCAACTCGTCGGCGACGATCTCGGCGATCCTCGGTGCTGACAACCGGCGTCGCGCGTCGGGGCCAATTCCCACCTCGGTCATCCGATCCTCGCAACGAAACAAACATGAATGAGCCCGCGGTCGCTGACCCATGAACTCGGCTGGCTTAGCTATCTTAGCAGTAATGGCATAATAGCCGGGGCTGAGACAAACCCGTCAGCGATCGAATTACGATTGGCAAAGTTACTAAGATGGTATAGAAAGCGCCGGGTGGATGCAGGTGAGCGAGGGTCCCGACAGCCGACCGACACCGCTGGACGACTTGCGTGTCGTCGAGATCAGCGACCGGATAGCCGGCAGTTACTGCGGGAAGCTGTTGGTGGACGCTGGTGCCCAGGTGCGGAAAATCGAGCCGCCGCAAGGAGGTCCGTTGCGGCGGTTCGCGGCCAGCTGTTCGTCGCTGCCGAAAGGGGTGGACTCGCCGCTGTTCAGCTACCTCAATGCCGGCAAGCGCAGTGTGACGGCATCCCCGGCCGACGAGCGCTACCGCGCCGAACTGGCCGCTGCCGACGTCGTAGTTGTGGCCGCCACCCGATCGCAGGCAGCCGGCCTGGGCATCGATCCCCGGCGGTTGCTGGCGGCCTCACCCTGGGCTGTCATCGTCACGATTTCCGACTTCGGCTGGACGGGTCCGTACGCGGAGCGTGCCGCCAGTGAATTCACCCTGCAGGCGTGGGCGGGCTCGACCGGTTTTCGTGGCGACCCCGCCGGGCCGCCCATCGCGATCGGCGGTGACCTGGGGGAGTACATGGGCGGCGCTTTCGCCGCCGTCGGCGTGCTGGCGCTGCGCCGCCGTGTTCAGCAGGGCGGCCCGGGTGAGCACCTCGACCTGTCGATGCTCGAGGCGATGGCGCTGATGCAGAGCAGCGAATGGCTGCACTCGCAGCTGTTGCAGGTTCCGCCGGTTACCCGCACCGTCGAAGTGCCCTCGATCGAGCCGGCCAAGGACGGCTACGTCGGGATCACCATGGTCACCGGTCAACAGTGGCTCGACTTCGCCGCCATGGTCGACTGCCCCAAGCTGACCGAGATTCCCCAGCTGCGTTTTCAGATCGGCCGCTGGGAATACCGGGATCTCATCCGTGAACTGATCGGCCCATGGTTGGCCGAACGCACCGTCGCCGAGATCGTCGAACTCGGGCAACTATTCCGTCTGCCGATCGCACCGTTGGGTAACGGCGCAACCATCCGCGACATGGCCTACATGACTGAGCGCGGAGTGTTCAAGCGCAACCCGGCCGGCTTCCACCAGCCCCGCCCGCCGTGGCTGATGTCGCGGTGCCGGCCGGCGCCGCTACGCGCTGCGCCGGCCCTCGGTGAAGCCAACGGCGAGCCGCCCTGGCACCAACGGGAAGCGCGCCCAGAGCCATCCGAGCGCCGGTTGCCGCTGGAGGGTGTGCGCGTCATCGATCTGACCGCGTTCTGGGCCGGGCCGGCCGCGACCCATCTGCTGGCCGCGTTCGGTGCCGACGTCATCAAGGTCGAGTCGATCCAGCGACCCGACGGCATCCGGTACTCCGGCGGCATGCGAACCGACGTCGACGACTGGTGGGAGTACGGCTGGGTGTTCCACGCCATGAACACCAGCAAGCGGTCGGTGACCCTGGACTTGGGGTCTGACGAGGGTCGCCGCCTGTTGACCACCTTGGTGGCCGACGCCGACGTCGTCATCGAGAACTTCTCGCCGCGCGTGCTGGGCCACTTCGGGCTCACCGCCGACGCACTGCTGGAGATAAACCCCAAGCTCGTTGTCGCCCGGATGCCGGCGTTCGGGCTGGACGGTCCGTGGCGGGATCGGGTCGGATTCGCGCCCACCATGGAGCAGATCGCCGGGCTGGCCTGGGTAACCGGGTTACCCGAAGGGCCGCCGGTCCCGCCCAGAGGTGCCTGCGATCCGCTGGCCGGCGTGCACGCCGCATTCGCGGTGCTAGCCGCGCTGCAGTTCGCTGAGCGCACCGGATCGGGCCAACTCGTCGAGCTACCGATGATCGAGTCGGTGCTGAACGCCACTGCGATTCAGCCTATGGAGTTCGAGGTCTTCGGCGTGACGCTGAGCCGGCAGGGCAACCGCGGCCACGGCTGGGCCCTTCAGAACCTCTATCGGTGCGCGGGTGACGACGCTTGGATCGCGGTCACCGTGCGCACCGATGACCAGTGGCGCGCGCTGGTCGATCTCATGGATCGACCAGCGTGGAGCGAAGGCGACGGTCTTACCACGGTCGCCGGACGCCGGGAGCGGGCAGACGAGATCGATCGCCGGCTGCAGGATTGGCTCGCCGGGCAGCATCTCGACACCGCCGTGGAGCGCCTTGCCGTTGCGGGCATTCCCGCCGCTCCCGTGGTGTCGCCGTCGTTGGTGACCGAGAACCCCCAACTGCGCGCTCGCGGGTTCTTCGAGTCGCTCGAGCATCCACGAACCGGCGCCGGCCTATATCCATGCCCACCGTTCGCCCTTCTCGCCGGCCAGCGCAGATGGCTGCTGCGCCCGCCGCCCACCCTTGGTGAGCACAATGAGGAGGTATTGCGTGATCTGTGTGGGCTGACCGACGCCGACCTCGAGCCCCTGACGGCAAGCGGGGTGATTGGGACCCGCCCCAAGGGGCTATAGCAGAACAGCCAGAAGCGAAGGGAGCATTTCGATGCGCGTGATCGTCGACGAATCCTTGTGTGAAGGCAATGGGTTCTGTGAGTCGCTGGCCCCGGAAGTATTCGAACTGGGCGACTCCGATGTGGTGCAGATCGCCGACGGCGAGGTGCCGGCACGGCTGGAGATCGACGTCCGCGCCGCGGTGGACCAGTGTCCGAAGGCCGCGCTGCGGCTTTCCGAGTGACCGTGTCGCTCAACGCGCGGTGAGCGAGATCGGCATCTGGTCGTAGATCGACATGTTGGTGATCAGGTTGGGGTGGGCGACTTTGGCCGGCCCGAGGACGATGTTGTCGCAGCGCAGCAGCAGTTCATCGAACAGCGCGCGCAACTCCGCGCGCGCCAGCATGGCGCCCAGGCAGTGGTGCGGCCCGCCGCCGCCGAAGGCGACGTGCGGGTTGGGCTGACGGCCGATGTCGAGGGTGAACGGCTGATCGAAGACCTCCTCGTCGCGGTTCGCCGACCGCAGCATCGACACGATTCGATCCCCTTTGGGGATGTGCTGGCCGTCCATCTCGATGTCGACCTTGGCGGTGCGGGTCCAGTACGCCACCGGTGTCGCCCAGCGCAGCACCTCCTCGACGGCGCCGGGCCGCAGCGCCTCCTCATCGCGGTACCGCTCGATCTGCTCGGGATTGGCGACGAACGCGTGCAGCCCGGTGGCCAGGGCGTTCTTGGTGGTGTCGCTGCCGGCGAACGCCAGCACGAAGAAGAAGATCTCCAGTTCGTTGGCGGGCAGAGCGAACTGTTCGCCGTCGTCACCTGTGATCACGGCCGACGCCAGTGTGCTCCAGATATCGTCGGTGGGATTGCGCCGCTTCGCGGCGGTGAGCTCGAGCGCGTAGCCAAAGATGGTGCCATAGAGCTCGAGTTCCTCCTGCTCGCTCAGCCGCGCCTTGGGGGAGCGGGCCGTCAGGATGCGATCGAACACGCTGAAGATGCGGCGCCGGTCCTCCTCAGGCATGCCGATGATGTCGCCGATGACCGTCATCGGAAGTTGGTCGGCGACATCGGCGATCCAGTCGCCGCCGCCGTGGGCGAGTAGGTGGTCGATTATCCGCGCGGCCCGCGCCCGGATGCCGTCTTCCAGTTTGGCGATCGCTCGTGGTGTGAACGCGCTGGAGATGAGCTTGCGGCGCTTGTTCAACTCCGGCGGGTCCATGTTGATGATCGTCGGGTACGACGAGAACGTGTCCATGCGCTGGATGAGCGGACCGTCGACGGCGGTGAACGAGTCGGCATCACGGTGCAGGCGCACGGCGTGCCGGTGCTTGGTGGCCATCCAGAAATCGCGCTGGACGGTCTTGGCGACACCGGGCGTGAGCTCGTGGTGGAAAAGTGGCCGGGTGCGCCGCAACTCGGCGAACAGGTCATCTGGAAAACCGTTGCGCCACAAGGAAAAGTCAGAGAGGTCCAGTGCCGCGGTAGTCATGTCTGCAACCTCGATTCGGCCGGGCATCGCAAGCCCTCTGTAGAGCCACCGTACCGCCACTCGTTGACGTTCAATGCCTAAAATAGTAAAAATAGACAGAGTCTTCGGGCGCGGTGAGCGGGGGCCGCTGCGATCCGGCCGCGCGGAAACGGAGAGGTAGTGACGCGTACGGTTACCGACCCGACCATGGATCCGTCGGAACGTGAGTTCGGGCCGAGCGGCATCGGGCTGTCGCCATACCGGTTTCCGACCGGGTGGTTCATCGTCGGTTTCGCGTCGGACCTGGGTGCCGGCGAGGTCAAGCGGGTGCACTACTTCGGTGAGGAGCTGGTGCTGTTCCGCACCGAATCCGGCCGGGTGCACGTACTCGACGCCTACTGCCAGCATCTCGGCGCCAACTTGGGCGTCGGCGGCACCGTCGAGGGCGAAGAGATCGTGTGCCCCTGGCACGGCTGGCACTGGCGCGGTGACGGCACCAATGCGCTGATCCCGTACAGCAAGATCGGCTGCAAACACAACGTCCGCATCCGCACCTACCCGAGCACCGAGTGGTACGGCTTCATCCTCGTCTGGCACGAGCGCCACGGCCGGGCGCCGTACTGGCAACCGCCCGTCCTACCCGAACTGGAAACCGGCGAGTACTACCCGCTGCACCCGCACAGCCGCATGCTCAACCGGGTCAAGGTGCACGCGCAGATGATTATCGAGAACGCCGCCGACCCGTATCACGTTCAGTACGTGCACAAGGCCGCTAACCCTGCGAACACGGCCTCGTTCGAGGTCTTGGGCTATCACCTGCACGCCACGGTCAACGCCAACTTCGGTGGCGGTCGGGCGCAGACCTGGTTGACCCCGCATGGGGCCGTCGACGCCAAGATCATCTACGACAACTACTCCCTGGGACTCGGAATCGTCCGTTTCCCCAGCGAGCTGGTGGCCACCATCCAGGTCACCGGGCAGACCCCGGTCGACGAGGACTACACCGACTACTTCTACACCCAGGCGTCGGTTCGTGAGCCGGGCGAGACCGGCGAGGCGCCCAGCGGCCGCGCCGCGAAGTTCCTGGCGCTGCAGCAAGAAGTCGTCAAACAGGACTTCTTCACCTGGGAGAACATGAAATACCTCGAGAAGCCCAATCTGGCGCCCGAGGAGGCACGCGACTACGCGGCCCTTCGCCGCTGGGCTCACCGCTTCTACCCGGGCGAACAACCGTCACCCGCCGACTTCGGATACACCGCGGACGGTGAGCCCGACCCGGCGGCCGCAGAAGCCTGATGCGCCCTGGCCGGGACGGGCCCATCGGTCCCGCTGATTTCGGTGTGGATCAATTTAGCGTCCCGACCGTGCTCGATCGCCGCGCCGAGCAATACCCCGACCGGGTGATGATGTCGATCGCCGGTACCGAGGTCACCTTCGCGCAGATGCGGCAGCGGTCCTGCGCGGCGGCCAACACACTGGTCGACCTGGGTATAGGCCGGGGCGACTGTGTCGCACTGTTCACCGCGACCTGCCCGGAATGGGTCTATTTCTGGCTGGGCGCGGCCCGCATGGGCGCGGTGACCGCCGCGGTGAACGCCGCGAACAAGGCCGACTTCCTGCTGGACGCGCTGCGGTTGTCGCGGGCGAAGGTGATCATCACCGACGCCGAACGGCGTCCGCGGATCGAGGCGGTGACCGACCGGATGGACACGGTGACTGACATTGTGGTGCAAGGCGATTCGCTCGACGACGCCTTGGCTCGGGGCGCTGCGCGCGCGGTGGTCGACAGCCCCGCCGAGGTCGGCGAGGTAGGGTCGCTGTTTTTTACCTCAGGCACCACCGGGCTGTCGAAAGCGGTTGCCACCACGTGGCACTACCTGTTCTCCGTGGCCGCGACCGTCGCCTCGGCCTGGGAATTCGGTCCGGGCGAGGTGCTGTGGACCGCCATGCCGGTGTTTCACCTCAGTGCGGCACCCAGCGTTTTAGCGCCGATGCTGGTGGGCGGGACTACCGTGCTGGCGGGCACCTTTCATCCCGGCGAGGTGTGGGACGACGTGCGCGCCTGCGGTGCCGTCGGCTTCGCAGGCGCCGGCGCGATGGTCTCGATGCTTGAGAACCTGCCCCCGGATCCCAGCGACACACAGCTGCCGTTGCGGTTCATCTCCGCGGCGCCGATCGACGCCGGCAGCTATCGTGACATCGAAAAGCGGTACGGCTGCCGTGTCGTCACCATGTATGGGCTGACCGAGGCCTTCCCGATCGCCGTTAAGAGCGTGGCCGACGACGGGGTCCCCGGAACGTCGGGCCGACTCAACCCAAACTTCGACGTGCGCATCGTCGACGCGGATGGCAATCCGCTGCCCGCCGGGGCGGTCGGAGAGATCGCCTGCCGGCCGAAATACCCGCACGTCATGAGCGAAGGGTACGTCGCGGGCACCGAATCACCTGGCCTGCAGGTCGATCCGCATCCTCAATGGTTCCGCACCGGGGATCTGGGCATGCTTGACAGCGACCGAAACTTGACGTACGTGGACCGGGTCAAGGATTCGCTGCGCCGGCGCGGCGAGAACATCTCCTCGGTCGAAGTGGAGCGTGTCGTTATGCGCCATCCGGCTGTGCTGGAGGCCGCAGCGGTGGGTGTGCCGAGCGATCTGGGTGAGGATGACATCCTGCTCATCATGACGTTGCGGCCGCAGTCGACACTGGATTACGTCGAGTTGCTCGACTTCTGCGGGGAACGCATGCCGTACTTTTGTGTCCCGCGATATGTCGAGATCATGAACGAAATCCCAAAAACCGTTATCGGGCGGGTGCGCAAGGATATTCTTCGCGCCCGAGGCGTCGGCCCCGGCGCGTGGGATCGAGAAAGCCACGGATACGTCGTCCGTCGCTGAGTCAGTCGCTGCTATCAGACCAGGAGGACAAAGATGACCATGACCTACCAGCAGCAGTACCTGCTCGACGCAGTGACAGGGCGCGCTGCCATCATGGATCTCACCGCCCGGCACAATCGGTTTTATTCCGACGGCGATCGTGACCGCTGGATCGCGACGTTCCGCCATTCCGGCGCCAGTTTCTCCCGCGGTGGTGAGATGTTCACCGATCTGCGCGCCGCTTTCGACGGCGGCGGTAAACAGCGGCTGGTCACCGTCGACCATGAGATTTCTGTTGACGGTGTCAATGCCACCCAGCAGTGCGTTGCCGTCCTCTTCGCCGTCAGCGACCATGGCCCCACCGCGTTGCGCGCCACCGGGACCTACCGGGATGAACTGATCTACGAGCGCGGCGGCTGGTACTTCACGTCCCGTGAACTCCAATGGGATTCGGAGCCGAGCCGGCGTCAGCTTGTGCTGTGAGCGACCGGTAACACCCTCGCCCGATGACCCCAGCCATCAGCTACCAACTCACCTTCGGCACGTATGAGGATGCGCTGCGGATGGTCGGTGTGACGACCGAACCACGAACCGCGGGCACGGTGATCAGCGCGGCCCGCATCCAGCTGTTCGCCGCGCTGGTCCGCGACCCCAATCCGTCGTACTGGGACGCCGAATTCGCCTGGAAGACATGGGGGGGTCTGCTGGCACCGCCCGCAATGCTGATGAGCTGGCTCATACCCCCGCCGTGGTTGCCGACGGGTGAGCAGCGAGTTGCGTCGATCGCACTGCGGGTGCCGCTGCCCGGCACCACCTTCGTCAACGCTGCCAACGACGCCGAATTTCTGCTGCCCATCGTCGAAGGTGATCGGCTGACCGTGGTCGAGGAGGTGGTGTCGGTGTCGCCGGAAAAGCAGACCCGGCTCGGCGTCGGCCATTTCGTCGAGACCCTCGACACCTACACCCGCCAGGACAGCGCGGTGGTGGCGCGTAATCGAAATACCTTGTTCCGCTTCGTCCCTGGCATACCGTCATGACCGCTGAACTGGACTGGAACGAGATCACCGTTCCCGCTGAGCTTCCGGAGGTGGTCGACCAGATCAGTTATCAGCGGGTGGTGATGAACGCGGGCGCAACGTGGGACTATTTTCCCGGCCATTATGACCCAGTCTATGCCGAAAGGCAGGGACACCCTGCGATTTTCGCCAACACCATGCACCTCGCCGGATTCGCCGACCGCATCGCGACCGGGTGGGCAGGCCCGGGAAGTCGCGTGGTGCGCCGCAAAATGACGATGGCCGGCTCGATCTACGCCGGGGACACCATGGTCGGCCGAGGGCGAGCCGTGGCCAAACGGTGCGACACCTCGGTCGATCCGCCGCGCCACCTCGTCGACCTCCGGATCGAGGTGACCAACCAGCGCGGCGAGCTGTGCTGCCCGGTCGAGCTCACTCTACAGATACCCGAATGTCGTTGAACGCCAGTTTCAGCCGCTCAGCGGCGGCATCGGCCCTTTGCTCACCACCGATTGCAGCTCGACATACTCGCTTAGGCCCTCCGGTCCGAACTCGCGGCCGATACCCGACTGCTTGAAACCGCCGAACGGAGTGGCGATGTCGAGCATGTACATGTTGATGCCGTAGGTGCCGGTGCGCACGCCGGCGGCGATCTCCAGGCCATGGGCGACATCGGCGGTCCACACCGATCCGGCCAGGCCATAGTCGCTGTCGTTGGCGATCCGGACCGCGTCGTCCTCGTCCTTATAAGTCAGCACGGTCAGGACCGGGCCGAAGATCTCCTCCCGCGCGATGCGCATGTCGTTGGCGGCGTCGGTGAACAGCGTAGGCCGCACGTACCAGCCGCGGTCGGTCGGACTGTCCTCGCCGCCGAGCAGCATGCGCGCGCCCTCCTTCAGCCCGGAGCGGATGTAGTCCTGCACCCGATGCTGTTGTCGTTGGGCGACAAGGGGTCCGATGTCGGTCGCCTCGTCGGCGGGATCGCCGACACGCAGGCCAGACATCATGTCGGCGAGCGCGTCGACGACTTCGTCGTGGCGCCGCTTGCTGACCAAGATGCGGGTCTGCGCGATGCAGGCCTGCCCGTTGTTCATCAGGCCGGCCGTCTTGAGGCCCGTGACCGTCTTGTCGATGTCGGCGTCGTCGAGAATGATCGCGGCCGACTTGCCGCCCAGTTCCAGGCTCACTCGTTTCAGCTGCTCGCCGCAGAGGGCGGCGATCCGGCGTCCGGTGGCGCTGGAACCGGTGAACGCGATCTTGTCCACACCGGGGTGGCGTACCAGGCACTCCCCGACGTCGCGGCCGCCCGGAAGGATCGAGACCACCCCTTCGGGTAGATCGACCTGCTCGATCATCTCGGCCAACCACAAAGCGTCCAAAGGTGTTTCGGGCGCCGGCTTGACGACGACGGTGCAGCCGGCGATCAGGGCCGGAATCAGCTTCGGCATGATAAGGAATTGAGGCACGTTCCACGGCACGATCGCGCCCACGACGCCGACCGGCGCCTTGCGCACATGGACCTCCCCGAGCACTCCCTGCCGCCGCTCCTCCCACCGAAACTCCCGGCCGGTCGCGAGCGCGAGGTGCATCATGGACGCTGCCCCCGCTGCCTGGCCCAGCCGGCTGAAACTACGCGGAGAACCCATTTCCGCGGTGATCAGGTCGGCCATCTCGTCGATGTGACGGGCATAGATTGTGGCCAGCTTCTCGATCTTTTCCATGCGCTCGCGTGGGTCCAGCCGGGGCCATGGGCCGTGGTCGAAAGCATTCCGTGCCGCCACGACGGCGGCGTCGACATCCTCGGGGCCGGGCGCCGCGACTTCGCCTATCGGCTCCTCAGAGTGCGGCGAGATGACCGTGAGCCGCTGCTGCGTGGAGGGTTTGCGCCAGCGTCCTCCGATGAACAGTTCGTCATACCAACGGTGGTCGGGGTTTTCCGTCATCAGAGGCACCACCTCAGGGAAAGGGCGAGAAGGCGACCGGTAACTTCGCTATTGATGCTAACATAATTAGAAAAGCCGATCCCGCTGTGATGCGGCGTTGTCGCTCACTGCGGGGTGGGCACAACGACCATCGAGCGACAGGCTTGACGTGAAGACCGCGGACTGGCGCAGTTACCCGTTTCAGTTGGTGCCCGGCGACGGCCGGCTGGAGTTTCCCGCCGCCGAAGGTGAGCACCCTGACCACGAGTCCGACACCTGGTTCCTCGCGGGTCAACTCGACGCCGCAACGGGCCGGTCGTTCGCTTTCCTGACCATCTTCAACAAGAACCGGCCCGGGGGATCGGTCGTTGCGGACTTCTACACGATGGCGTTGTTCGATCTCGACACCGGCGGGTATGGCACCTACACCGACTACGACATGCCACCGGCCAGTTTGAGTCCAGGAGCCCGGCCCAAGTTGTCGGCCGCCGCGGGGCACCTCGACATCCGATACGAGAGCGCCGCCGGCACGGCGTCGTGGACGACCTGCCGCGGCGACGACGGGCAATTGCTGCCCTACACCTACCGCCTGAACCTGGTCGGTGTGGACCAGGCGGGTCAGCCGATGAACCTGGAGGTGGTCGTGACACCGACACGTGCACCGGTTCCGGTGGGCGCATCGACATACGACGGGAAGATCGCCTGCTTCGGCCAGGACGGCACCTACTCGTATTTTCAGACCGGGATGGTGATGACCGGAACCCTGCGCTGGGGCGAGTCAGCCGAGCAGGTCGCCGGCAGGGCCGGGCATGTCGACCGGCAGTGGTTTCCCAAATATGCCGGCGGCGGCGGAACCGGGGGAGATCCACGGGCCCGCTCGCACGAATGGCGCACGATCAACCTGGACAACGGCGTCGACCTGAGCATCTGGCGGCAGTTCGACCGCACGAATCGCAACACGCTGCAACCATTTTCTGGCACCACGACGAGCTACCCCGACCCGGCGGCGCAGCCGGAGTGCGCCGAAGACGTCGAGGTCACCGTCAACACCTATGTCCGGTGGCCGGATTGGGTGCGGCCCCTGGTGCCCCCGCGCGCTGCGGTCCGATACTTGCCCGACCGGCACCGGATCACCTGCACCGCACTGCAACTGGACCTCACCGGGGAGCCGCTGGTGGCCGTCCCGGCGCATGCGCTGCCGATCGAATACATGGACGGTCCGTACCGCTACCGCGGAACACTGCGCGGTGAACCGGTGAGCGGCTTCGGGTTCTACGAGCGATCGCTGGCGCTGTACCGGGATTGGGAGCTGATCGACGTGCTGGCAACCGCTGCGGCGAACCTCGACCCACCGGCGCCGCAACTGGTCGCGCTGGCCGATCGGGTTCGGCCGCTGGTGGTCTCGGGTAACCGCCGCGAGGCGCTGGAGCTGGTGCAGGCCGCAGCGGATGCGCTGCCGTGGGATCAGGCAGCCGGTTGCCGAGAGGTTCTCGACGCCCTGATCCAAGCGCTATCCGTCGACGACTGAGGATGTCTTCGCGATGGCCTCGGCCCAGGCGATGTGGCGATGCTGCAACCCCGGTTCGTTGCGGCCGAACAGCAGCTGATCGCGAGCTCCGGACTCCAGGTTGGCTTGCAGCCCCTCGACCAGCATGCCCGACCCCCAGATGCCGAACGATTCTGAAGCCGGCACGAATCGTGTCGTTGGCCAACGGCATGGGCGAAGACTACCGGTGTATTTCAACAATGTGCATATTGCCGCGGGATCGTGCACGAGTAATCTGCCGAGTTGGCCGCGCACATACCGGTCTTGGCCTGGATTCTCGACACGACCGCCCCCGCGGCGCAGTGCATCGACGTATGGGTTCCGTTGCCGCACAACCGTTCGATGTTCGGTCGCGATGGTGTAGACCCTAAAAGCCCGTGTGCCGCAGAGTTGGGATTTGCACGGCAACACGGGGCTACTGGAGATGTCGGTAATTCCAGAGCCAGCGTTACCGGATGTCGCGAGAGAATTTTCGCCGCGTCATCGCGGGGTCCGCGGAGCTGCTCGGTGTTCTCTGGCCTTCACGCGGGCGCTATTCGGCGGGGCGGCGGGCTCAAGATGCTAGGCTGTAGAGATCGCCGATTCTGTTGCGCCACAGCGTTATCATTCGTCCGGCCAGGGGTCGGCGGCCGAGGACAGGGTCTGGGGGTCGGCCTACCGCGCGGGCGGAGGACGCGGACGGGCTTGCGACACAGGCTCCATCGCGGTTCGATAGCCCACGCAGTGATGACTCTGGCGCCGCGCCGAACCCGCAACACCCAATACGCGGGTGACTTCTGGCCTTAGGGCGGCGCACCACGATCGGTGCGGCCCTGCGGAGCGCTTAGCGCGCCCCCAGTAATCGTGGCTGTGGTCATTGCCGTCGCGATCGCGGTGGTGATCGTCGTGGCACTCGTTCCAATCCCGGTTCTTACTCCAGCCCGGGTCCCAGAACTCGCCGGGACACCTGTGGTAGTCACGCGTGCGTCATCCGTGCCAGAGTGGCCAGAGAGCCTAGTTGGTACAGATGTAAGCAGTGGGGTTGATGGGGCAGCTGGTGCATCTGTCGTATGCTGTGACGAATGTCAGTTTCTCGGCGCGACGTGCTCAAATTCGCGGCCGCGACTCCGGCCCTGCTCGGTCTCGGCGTCGCGGCGTCGTCGGTGCGCCTCGCGCCCGCATCGGCGGATCCGCTGGCGATTTTGCTGGACTATGCGGCAGGTGTCATCCCCGCCACCGACATCAAGGCCGCCGGCGCCGCGGGGTCCATCCGGTATGTGTCCGACCCCCGACCCGGCGGCGCCTGGATGCTCGGCAAGCCGATCCAACTCGCCGAGGCGCGTGACCTCTACAGCAACGGGCTCAAGATCGTGTCGTGCTACCAATACGGCAAGCAGAACACCGCCGACTGGCTGGGCGGTCAAAGCGCCGGCGTGATGCACGCCAAACGCGGCTGGCAACTGCATACCGCCGCCGGTGGCCCGGTCGGCGCCCCAGTCTACGCCTCGATCGACGACGACCCGTCGCATGAGCAGTACAAACAGCAGGTAGCTCCCTATCTGCGGGGCTGGGAGTCGGTGCTCGGACACCACCGAGTCGGCGTGTACGCCAACTCCAAGACGATTGACTGGGCGCTGCAGGACGGCTTGGGCTCATATTTCTGGCAGCACAACTGGGGCTCTCCGAAGGGGTTCACCCATCCGGCCGCGCATTTACACCAGGTCGAGATCGACAATCGCACCGTCGCGGGTGTGGGCGTCGATGTCAACAACATCCTGAAGCCCCAATTCGGGCAGTGGGACTAGCGCTAGACCTCAGGGGACTCAGTGGCCTCTTGAGTCGCTGCGGCAGGGATTGGTGCCGAGCGGAACGCAGCGGGTGATGACGTGCCAGCGCCCCTGACCGAACGCCCATACAGCGGCAGGTTCGTGGTCAGAACCTCGCCGGCCCTGCACGCGCGGCTGGCCGTGGAAGCCGCTGAGCAGAGTGTGTCGATGAATCGGTGGGTGGTGCAGAAACTCGCACAGCGGCGGCTCGGCGGCAACCTGTTCGACCTCGATTAGCGGGCCCGGTGATATCACCTGCGGCATCGCTTTTCGGCAGCATGTCATGACAGTTGGCGGTGCTGACGTGGCAGCTGTGGCCACTGGGGCAGCGACCGGCCGGGCTAGATCGAGGCGGATCAGCGACCCGGTGATGTGAACCATCCCGCCGGGGGCCCGTATCACGCGCCATCCGGTCAGCCCGATGGCCAGTGCAAGGGGATCGCCCACCCCGTGCAGGAGATTGGGGAGGACGACGCCCAGGGCGGTCGCCAGGTAAGCGGCGAAATCCCCGTTCCGGCGGGCGGTCTCGATGTGAGCCGGCTTCAGCAGCCGGACCCCGACGATGATGAGCGGGCCGGCAATTGCCGCGGTGGGGGTCCGTTCGACCAACCCTGCGAACGGCGGGTGAACAGGAAAAGCCAGACACCATGCGTGATCGCGGAGGCGCGCGTTTTCGCGCGCCCGCGTTGACGTTGTTGAAGCTGCGGACGAGCGCGCGGACGACGCGGGCCGTGCTGGGGCCGCGGCGAGGCGGGTCGATCGCCCTGACGCCGCTACGCGGCTAGCCTCCGGTGGCCGGTGTTCCAGCAAACATCTGGGGAGACATCCCGCGGCGCGACAATCGTCGGCTTTCGCGTAACGCAACAGCGGACGCGCCGCCATGCGCTAGCCAGAGCGCCAACTTTTAACATAACGATTGCATAACAATACTGCCTTGATCTGCACTATTGTAGTTACTCGACCGTAACCACCTGCATGCAGGACGTTTGTTCCGGAGACCTCCGGCCAGAGTTCAACGGGGTGTTACCCACGCCACGGTTACCCGTGCGTAGAACTCGCCAGTAACCGATCAGCGCAAGAAAAACACAAGGTTCTTATGACACTCTTATCGCAGCCGATGACCGCCGCGGCGCTCGACCCCCTCGGGCCGGGCCGCCGACAACACACCGGTTAGTCGATTCGGCTGGATTCGATGGGGAATCGACGACACCCGCCGGGCAGCGTAGGCCTGACACGTCGAACGAGGCGATACGCAGAGAAGCACTACAGGGAGATACGGAACGTGACGATTCATGAGCACGACAGGGTGTCCGCTGACCGCGACGGGAATGTCTCGGGGGCCTCGCACATCCATGCTCTGGTTGATCGTCTGACGGCCGGCGAACCCTATGCCGTCGCGTTCGGCGGGCAGGGCAGCGCCTGGCTGGAGACACTCGAAGAGCTGGTGTCTTCGGCCGGTATCGAATCTGAGTTGACGACGCTGGCCTTCGAGGTGGATCTGCTGCTCGAGCCGGTCGCAAAAGAGCTGGTCGTGGTGCGTCCCATCGGCTTCGAGCCGATGCGCTGGGTACGCGCGCTGGCTGCCGAAGACCCGGTTCCATCAGGCAAACAGCTGACCTCGGCCGCGGTGTCGGTGCCCGGCGTACTACTCACCCAGATCGCGGCCGTGCGCGCCCTGGCGCGGCAGGGCATGGACTTCACCGCCACACCCCCGGTGGCCGTCGCCGGGCATTCGCAAGGGATCCTGGCGGTCGAGTCGCTGAAAGCTGCGGGCACACGCGATGTTCAGCTGCTGGCCCTGGCCCAGCTGATCGGTGCCGCCGGCACGCTCGTGGCGCGCCGGCGCGGAATCTCGATCCTCGGCGATCGCCCACCGATGGTGTCGGTGAGCAACGCCGATCCGGAGCGCATCCATCGGCTGCTCGACGAGTTCGCCCAAGATGTTCGCACCGTGTTGCCGCCGGTGCTGTCCATCCGCAACGGCCGGCGTTCGGTTGTCATCACCGGAACTCCCGAGCAGCTGTCGCGTTTCGAGCTCTACTGCAAGCGGATCTCCGAAAAGGAAGAAGCCGACCGCAAAAACAAGGTGCGCGGCGGCGATATCTTCGCGCCGGTCTTCGATCCGGTGCAGGTGGAGGTGGGTTTTCACACCCCCCGGCTGGCCGACGGTATCGACATCGTGGGGGGCTGGGCGGACAAGGTGGGCCTGGACGTGGCGTTGGCCCGGTCGATGACAAAGGCCATCTTGGTGGATCAGGTCGACTGGGTGCAGGAAATCACCAAGGTCCACGAGGCCGGTGCGCGTTGGATCCTCGACCTGGGCCCGGGCGACATCTTGACCCGGCTGACCGCGCCGGTCATCCGCGGCCTCGGTGTGGGTATCGTGCCCGCGGCGACCCGCGGAGGTCAGCGCAACCTCTTCACCGTCGGGGCCATCCCCGAAGTGGCCCGGCCATGGTCGAGCTACGCCCCCTCGTTGGTCAGCCTGCCCGACGGCAAGGTCAAACTGTCGACGAAATTCAGTCGGCTGACCGGCCGGTCACCGATCCTGCTGGCGGGCATGACGCCGACCACCGTCGATGCCAAGATCGTGGCCGCCGCGGCCAACGCCGGGCACTGGGCCGAGCTGGCCGGCGGCGGGCAGGTCACCGAGGAGATCTTCACCAACCGCATCGAGGAACTCACCGGGCTCCTCGAGCCCGGCCGCACTTTCCAGTTCAACGCGCTATTCCTGGATCCGTATTTGTGGAAGCTGCAGGTCGGTGGCAAGCGGTTGGTGCAGAAGGCCCGCCAGTCCGGGGCGCCGATCGACGGCGTGGTGATCAGCGCCGGTATCCCGGAGCTGGAGGAGGCTGTCGAGCTGATCGACGAGCTGGGCGGCATCGGCATCAGCCACGTCGTGTTCAAGCCCGGCACCATCGAGCAGATCCGCTCGGTCATCCGCATCGCGACCGAGGTGCCGACCAAACCGGTGATCATGCACATCGAGGGCGGACGCGCCGGTGGCCACCATTCCTGGGAAGACCTCAACGAGCTGCTGCTCACCACCTACTCGGAGCTGCGGTCGCGCTCCAACATCACCGTCTGCGTCGGCGGCGGCATCGGCACCCCCGAGCGGGCAGCTGAATACCTGTCGGGGCGCTGGGCCGAGTCCTACGGCTTCCCGCTGATGCCGGTCGACGGCATCCTGGTCGGCACCGCGGCTATGGCGACCAGGGAGTCCACCACGTCGCCGTCGGTCAAGCGGATGCTGGTCGAAACGCAAGGCAGCGATCAGTGGATCAGCGCAGGAAAAGCCCGGGGCGGCATGGCTTCTAGCCGAAGCCAGCTCGGCGCCGACATCCATGAGATCGATAACACCGCCTCGCGTTGCGGCCGGCTACTCGATGAGGTCGCCGGTGACGCCGAGGCGGTCGCGGCGCGCCGCGACGAGATCATCGCCGCCATGTCCAACACCGCCAAGCCGTACTTCGGCGACGTCGGGGAGATGACCTACCTGCAGTGGCTACAGCGCTATGTGGAGCTGACCATCGGCGAGGGAACCTCGACCGCCGACACTGTCTCACCGGGCAGCCCGTGGCTGGCCGACACCTGGCGCGACCGATTCGAGCAGATGCTGCAGCGCGCCGAGGCGCGGCTGCATCCGCAGGACTACGGCCCGATCGAGACGCTGTTCACCGACGAGCAACTGCTGGAGAATCCCGACGAGGCCATCGCGGCGCTGCTGCAGCGCTACCCCGACGCCGAGACCGTGCAACTGCATCCCGCCGACGTGCCGTTTTTCGTCACGCTGTGCAAGACGCTGGGCAAGCCGGTGAACTTCGTGCCGGTCATCGATAAGGATGTCCGGCGGTGGTGGCGCAGTGACTCGCTGTGGCAGGCGCACGACGCCCGCTACGACGCTGATCAGGTGTGCATCATCCCGGGCCCAACCTCGGTGCTGGGCATCACCCGGCTCGACGAACCCGTCGGCGAGCTGCTGGACCGCTTCGAGCAGGCGGCCATCGACGAAATACTCAGTGCGGGAACACAACTGGAAGCCGTCACCGCTCGACGGGTGGGCCGCACCGACGTGACCGGGCCGCTGGCCGTCGTACTCGATGCTCCCGATGTGCTGTGGGCCGGGCGCACCATCACCAACCCGGTGCACCGCATCGCCGATCCCGACGAGTGGCAGGTCCACGACGGACCCGAAGAACCCCGCGCCACGCATTCATCCACGGGCGCGCGGCTGCAAGTCAGGTCTGACGACCAGGTTGTGCTGAGTGTTCCAGTGTCTGGCATCTGGGTCGAAATCCGGATTAGCTTGCCCGCCAACACCATTGACGGCGGTATTCCGGTTGTGAGCACCCAGGATGCCGCCAGCGCCATGCGCTCGGTGCTGGCCATCGCTGCCGGTGTCGACGGGCCGGCGGCGCTGCCCCCGGTGCATGACGGGACAGCGACCGTGACTGTGGAGTGGAACCCCGAGCGAGTCGCCGACCACACCGGGGTGACGGCCACCTTTGGCGAGCCGCTGGCACCCGGCCTTACCACCGTGCCTGATGCACTGGTCGGTCCTTGCTGGCCCGCGGTTTTCGCGGCCATCGGTGCCGCGGTTACCGACGCAGGGGTCCCGGTCGTGGAGGGTCTGCTGAGCCTGGTGCACCTGGACCATGCCGCCCTTCTGGTGGGTCCGCTGCCCACCGTTCCGGCCGAATTGACCGTCACCGCAACCGCTTCGGCGGCCACCGATACGGAGGTAGGCCGGGTGGTCCCAGTCGCGGTCACGGTGGCGGCAACGGATGGCGTGGTCCTTGCCACCCTGGAAGAGCGGTTCGCGATCCGGGGCCGCATCGGTGCGGCCGAGCTGACCGACCCGATCTGGGCGGGTGGCGCGATATCCGATAACGCCACTGACACGCCGCGCCGGCGCCGGCGCGACGTCACACTCACCGCACCGGTGGATATGCGCCCGTTCGCGGTGGTGTCCGGAGACCACAACCCCATTCACAGCGACCGGGCGGCGGCGCTGCTGGCGGGGCTGGAATCACCGATCGTGCACGGCATGTGGCTCTCGGCCGCCGCGCAGCACGCGGTGACCGCCACCGACGGCCAAGCCCGCCCACCAGCGCGGCTGGTCGGATGGACCGCGCGATTCCTGGGCATGGTGCGTCCCGGCGACGAGGTGGACTTCCGTGTCGACCGCGTCGGAATCGACCAGGGCGCCGAGGTTGTCGAAGTTGCCGCCCGCATCGGCTCGGATCTGGTGATGTCGGCGACCGCACGGCTGGCCGCACCCAAGACGGTCTACGCGTTCCCCGGGCAGGGCATCCAGCGCAAGGGCATGGGCATGGAGGTCCGCGCCCGTTCCAAGGCAGCCCGCAAGGTGTGGGACTCCGCGGACAAGTTCACCCGCGAAACACTGGGCTTTTCGGTGCTGCACGTGGTGCGCGACAACCCGACCGGCATCATCGCCAGCGGTGTGCGCTACCACCACCCCGACGGCGTGCTGTACCTGACGCAGTTCACCCAGGTGGCGATGGCGACCGTGGCGGCGGCTCAGGTCGCCGAGATGCGCGAGCAAGGAGCCTTCGTCGAAGGCGCGATCGCGTGCGGGCATTCGGTCGGCGAGTACACCGCGCTGGCCTGCGTGACCGGCATCTACGAGCTGGAAGGCCTGCTGGAGGTGGTGTTTCACCGCGGCTCGAAGATGCACGACATTGTGCCGCGTGACGAGCTGGGCCGCTCCAACTACCGGTTGGCGGCAATCCGGCCGTCGCAGATCGACCTCGACGACGCCGATGTCCCCGCATTCATCGACGAGATCTCCCAGCGCACAGGAGAATTCCTGGAGATCGTGAACTACAACCTGCGCGGCTCGCAGTACGCGATCGCCGGTACCGTCCGCGGCCTGCAGGCGCTGGAAGCCGAGGTAGAGCGGCGCCGCGAACTCAGCGGCGGCAAGCGATCATTCATTCTGGTGCCGGGGATCGACGTGCCGTTCCACTCGCGGGTATTGCGGGTCGGGGTGGCCGAATTCCGCCGCTCGCTGGATCGGGTGATGCCGCGTGACAAGGATCCTGACCTGATCACCGGGCGCTACATCCCCAACCTGGTGCCGCGGCCGTTCTCCCTGGACCGCGACTTCATCCAGGAGATCCGGGATCTGGTGCCCGCCGAGCCGCTTGACGAGATCCTCGCCGACTACGACACCTGGCGTAACGAGAGGCCGCGCGAGATGGCGCGCACGGTGTTTATCGAATTGCTGGCCTGGCAGTTCGCCAGCCCGGTGCGCTGGATCGAGACGCAGGATCTGCTATTCACCGAGGAGGCCGCCGGCGGGCTGGGTGTGGAGCGGTTCGTCGAGATCGGCGTGAAGTCGTCGCCGACGGTGGCGGGGCTGGCCACCAACACCCTCAAGCTGCCTGAATATGCCCACAGCACAGTGGAAGTGCTCAACGCCGAGCGTGACGCAGCGGTGCTGTTCGCCACCGACACCGACCCCGAGCCGGAGCTAGTGGACGAGGCGCCGGACACGGGGGCTGCACCCGTCGAAGCTGCTGCCGCAACCGAAGCCGCGTCGACGCCCGCACCCGTCGCACCGTCGGGCGCTCCACGCTCGGACGACATCCCGTTCGACGCCGCCGATGCCACCCTGGCGCTGATCGCGCTGGCGGCCAAGATGCGTATCGACCAGATCGAGGAGCTGGACTCCATCGAATCCATCACCGACGGTGCGTCGTCGCGGCGCAATCAGTTGCTGGTGGACCTGGGCTCTGAGCTGAATCTGGGAGCCGTCGACGGTGCCGCCGAAGCCGACCTGGCCGGGCTGCGGTCGGAGCTGACGAAGCTGGCGCGCACGTATAAGCCTTACGGTCCGGTGCTTTCCGACGCGATCAACGACCAGCTGCGCACGGTCCTTGGACCGTCGGGCAAACGGCCCGCCGTCATTGCCGAGCGGGTCAAGAAGATCTGGGAGCTCGGCGACGGTTGGGCCAAGCACGTCACCGTCGAGGTGGCGCTGGGAACCCGTGAGGGCACCAGCGTGCGTGGGGGTGCTCTTGGGCACCTGCACGAGGGCTCGCTGGCCGATGCGGCCAGCGTCGACAAGGTGATCGACGCTGGCGTCGGCGCGGTCGCCGCGCGCCGCGGCGTCGCGGTGGCTCTGCCGCCTTCGGGGGGTGGCGGCGGCACCACCGTCGACGCCGCCGCGCTCAGCGAGTTCACCGAGCAGATCACCGGCCGCGACGGCGTGCTCGCGTCGGCGGCCCGCCTGGTGCTGGGCCAGCTGGGCCTCGACGACCCGGTCAGCGTGGCGCCGGCGGCCAGCGATGCCGAGCTGATCGATTTGGTCACAGCCGAACTGGGCGCGGACTGGCCGCGGTTGGTTGCGCCGGTGTTCGACGCCAAGAAGGCCGTCGTCTTCGACGACCGCTGGGCCAGCGCTCGCGAGGACTTGGTCAAGCTGTGGTTGACCGACGAGGACGAGATCGACGCGCACTGGGCGCGGCTCTCGGAACGCTTCGAGGGCACCGGCCACGTCGTCGCCACCCAGGCCACCTGGTGGCAGGGAAAATCACTGGCCGCCAGCCGGCAGATCCACGCCTCGCTGTACGCCCGGATCGCCGCTGGCGCCGAGAACCCCGACAAAGGCCGCTACAGCGACGAAGTCGCGGTGGTGACCGGCGCGTCGAAGGGTTCGATCGCCGCATCCGTGGTCGGGCGACTCCTCGACGGCGGGGCCACCGTCATCGCGACAACCTCCAAGCTCGACGACGAACGGCTGGCGTTTTATCGCACGCTGTACCGTGACCACGCCCGCTACGGGGCGGCGCTGTGGGTGGTGCCGGCGAACATGGCGTCCTACACCGATATCGACGCGCTGGTCGAATGGGTGGGCAGCGTGCAGACCGAAAGCCTTGGGCCGCAGTCGATTCACATCAAAGACGCGCAGACCCCGACGCTGCTGTTCCCGTTCGCGGCGCCGCGGGTGGCCGGTGACCTGTCGGAGGCCGGGTCGCGCGCCGAGATGGAGATGAAGGTGCTGCTATGGGCCGTTCAGCGGCTCATCGGCGGGCTGTCCAGAATTGGCGCCGAGCGTGACATCGCGTCGCGGCTGCATGTGGTGCTGCCCGGCTCGCCCAACCGCGGCATGTTCGGCGGTGACGGCGCCTACGGGGAAGCCAAATCGGCGCTGGACGCGGTGGTGGCGCGCTGGCATGCCGAGTCGTCATGGGCGGCGCGGGTCAGCCTGGCGCACGCGCTGATCGGCTGGACCCGTGGCACCGGGCTGATGGGGCACAACGACGCCGTCGTCAGCGCCGTCGAAGAGGCCGGTGTCACTACGTACTCGGCCGACGAGATGGCCGCGCTGCTGCTGCAACTCTGCGATGTGGAGTCCAAGGTGGCCGCCGCCAACGCGCCGATCAAGGTGGACTTGACCGGCGGGCTGGGTGATGTCGGCCTCGACATGGCCGAACTGGCCGCCAAAGCCCGTGAGCAGGCCGCATCGGAGGAGGAGACCGAAGCCTCCAAACGCGACCGCACCATCGCCGCGCTGCCGTCCCCGCCACGCGGATGCACGCCCGCGCCACCACCGGCATGGGACGACCTCGACGTCGACCCGGCCGATGTGGTGGTGATCGTCGGCGGCGCCGAACTGGGCCCGTACGGGTCGTCGCGCACCCGGTTCGAGATGGAGGTCTCGGGCGAACTGTCGGCGGCCGGCGTGCTGGAGCTGGCCTGGACCACCGGGCTGATCCGCTGGCACGACGACCCCCAACCGGGTTGGTATGACACCGAATCCGGTGAACTGGTCGACGAGTCCGAGCTGGTCGAGCGTTACCACGACACCGTGGTGGAACGCGTCGGCATCCGTGAGTTCGTCGACGACGGCGCGATCGACCCCGATCACGCCTCCCCGCTGCTGGTGTCGGTATTCCTGGACAAGGACTTCAGTTTCGTGGTGTCCAGCGAGGCCGACGCCCGCGCGTTCGTCCAGTTCGACCCCGAACACACGGTCATCCGGCGGGTGCCCGACTCCACCGACTGGCAAGTCATCCGTAAGGCGGGCACCGAGATTCGGGTGCCGCGCAAGACGAAGCTGTCGCGCACCGTCGGCGGCCAGGTCCCGACCGGGTTCGACCCGACGGTGTGGGGAATCAGCGCCGACATGGCGACTTCTATCGACCGGCTGGCGGTGTGGAACATCGTCGCAACCGTCGACGCGTTCCTGTCCGCCGGATTCACCCCGGCCGAAGTGATGCGCTACGTGCACCCGACCCTGGTGGCCAACACCCAGGGCACCGGCATGGGCGGCGGCACGTCGATGCAGACGATGTATCACGGCAACCTGCTGGGCCGCAGCAAGCCGAACGACATCTTCCAGGAAGTCCTCCCCAATATCATTGCCGCGCACGTGGTTCAGTCCTACATCGGCAGCTACGGCGCGATGATCCACCCCGTCGCCGCCTGCGCCACTGCCGCGGTGTCGGTCGAGGAGGGCGTGGACAAGATCCGGCTGGGCAAGGCCGAGCTGGTGGTGGCCGGCGGGCTGGACGACCTGACGCTGGAAGGCATCATCGGCTTTGGTGACATGGCGGCCACCGCCGACACCGAGATGATGCGCGCCAAAGGCATCAGCGACTCGCGGTTCTCGCGGCCCAACGACCGGCGGCGGCTGGGCTTCGTCGAGGCTCAGGGCGGCGGCACCATCCTGCTGGCCCGTGGTGACCTGGCGGTCAAGATGGGTCTGCCGGTGCTAGCGGTGGTGGCGTATGCGCAGTCGTTCGGCGACGGTGTGCACACCTCGATCCCCGCCCCGGGGCTCGGTGCGTTGGGCGCGGGTCGCGGCGGCAAGGATTCGGTGCTGGCGCGGTCGCTGGCGAAACTGGGCGTCTCGGCTGATGACATCGCCGTGATCTCCAAGCACGACACCTCGACGCTGGCCAACGACCCCAACGAGACCGAGCTGCACGAGCGGCTCGCCGACTCACTCGGCCGCTCCGCCGGCGCCCCGCTGTTCATCGTGTCGCAAAAGAGCCTCACCGGCCACGCCAAGGGCGGTGCGGCGGTCTTCCAGATGATGGGGATGTGCCAGATGCTGGGCGACGGGGTCATCCCGCCCAACCGCAGCCTGGATTGTGTCGACGACGAACTGGCCGGCTCCGCGCATTTCGTGTGGCTCCGTGACACGCTGCGGCTCGGCGGGAAGTTCCCGCTCAAAGCCGGGCTGGTGACCAGCCTCGGGTT
>DASPOT010000149.1:0-3078 GCA_035625875.1 Mycobacterium sp.
GGTAGCGCGCTCACCACAGCGTTGGTTCCGTGGAACCCAGCAACGCCGCGGCCACCGCATCGGCATCCCAACCATTGCGCACCGCCTCGCGCAGCACCACCGCCCGGGACCGCCGCGCCTGCACACCGTGCTCGCCGCGGCCCACCGCCACGCGGCCGCCCCCGCGGCCCGCCCGAGCCATCATCACCATGTTGTCGCGCTGCGAGCCCGCGACGATATGAAGCAGACCCGTCTCGCCGGGCACACTCACCCGAACGCATGCCGTGTTATTGCAGCCGTGCAGCGTGGCGTGGTGGAAGCTCGGGTGTCTCACCAAACAGCCGCGCGTGGAGCCGGGAGCCGCCGACTACGATCCGAGCCCTCGCGACGGTGTTCGACCACATCGCCACCGGGGTGCCTGTTCCCTTCCCCAAGCGCAGCTTCTAGCCGGCACGTAGGGCGGCCCGCCGAACTTTAGTGGGCGGCGCCCACCGTAGTGGGCGCATCGACGTCCTGGTGGTCGCGGTCGGGTGTGGCCGCGGTGACATCGGGCGGCTCTTGCGCTGGGTCCTCACCTGCTCCGGCCGCTTCGTCGGTCGCCACCAGCTGCAGGTAGTCGCGCACCTTCGGCGCCGAGATGCCGGCCTGGCCGGCAATGCTGACCACCGACTCGCCGCGCGAGCGCATCGCCGCCAGCGCCTTCCCCGCGGCCACCCGGTGCCGGCGCCGCCGCGCGTCGGCCTCCTGGCGCGCCTTGTCGATCCGCGCCGCAAGCCACGCGTCGACCTCATCGGCCTTGCCGACCTGGCACATGAACTCCGCCAGGTCATCGATGTTTTGCCGTTCGGCTGCCGCGCGCTCGGCGGCGGCGGCCCGGGCCTGCACCAGCCGCGACCGCGCTTGTTGCTTACTCGTTGCCGTCATAAGCTGGACGAACTGGACCCGTCATTATCTACCCCTCACGGGCGCACTATTCGCTTCATGACCCGTGCTGGGCTGCAACTATCTCACGTCGATCGCCTCTGTGAGTTAATCAGGCATGTTCGGCATGTCGGACAAGCGATTGTCGGAGCGCCGGGAGTGATGGTGAACGACAATAACGTCGTTTGCTGCTGGTGAGCTGCCCTAGTGTTGGGCCGATCGGGACTAGTCGTAGCCCGGGATGGGTGGTGTTGGCGTGACGGCGGCGTTGGCGTGCATGACGTGTGGCGCGGACTTGCGGTCGAGCGCGAAGTTTTGCGATGGGTGTGGGTCGCCGATTGCGGTGGCGGGCAGGCCGGCGGAGTACAAACAGGTGACGGCGCTGTTCGCCGATGTGGTGGGTTCGATGGAGATCGCCGCGGCGGTGGGTGTGGAGCGGTGGCGCGAGATCATGACCGCGCTGGTCACCCGCTGCTCGGCGGCGGTGGTGCGGCGCTATGGCGGCACGGTGGACAAGTTCACCGGTGACGGCATCATGGCGGTCTTTGGAGCGCCGGCGGCGTTGGAGGATCACGCGCTGCGCGCCTGTGTGGCGGCGCTGGGTGTTCAGGATCAGGCCACGCGGCTGGCCGTTGAGGTGGATCGCCGTGACGGTGTTGATCTGCGGCTGCGGGTGGGCCTGAATTCCGGGCAGGTGATTGCCGGGGAGATCGGTTCGGCTGCGCTGGGTTACACCGCGATCGGTGAGCAGGTGGGGATGGCGCAGCGGATGGAATCGGTCGCCCCGCCGGGCGGGGTGATGCTCAGCGTGTCCACCGCGCGACTGGTTGAGAGCGCCGCGACTCTCGGCGAATCCGAGCTGGTTCAGATCAAGGGTGCCGATGCGCCGGTCCCCGCCCGTCGGCTGTTGGGCATGGGCGAGGGGCATCGCACTGCCGGGCGTGCCGAGTCGGCTCTGGTGGGTCGGCGCTGGGAGATGGCTGCCGTCGAAGGTTTCCTGGAGCGCGCGATCGACGGCCAGGGCGCGGTGGTGGGTGTGCTGGGCTCACCGGGCATTGGCAAGAGCCGTCTGGTGCGAGAGGGCGCCGCGATGGCAGCCGCCCGCGGTGTCGAGGTGTTTTCCGCCTTCTGCGAATCGCATACTAGCGAGATCCCCTTCCACGTGTTGGCGCGGCTGCTGCGCGCCGTCGGGCAGGTCAGAGGTCTGGATGATCAGACCGCACGGGCGCAGGTGCGGACAGAGATTCCGGACGCGGATCCCGAGGACATGCTGCTGCTGGATGACCTGCTGGGCATTGCCGATCCCGATGTGGAGCTGCCCAAGATCGACCCGGATGCCCGGCGGCGGCGATTGACCGCGCTGGTCAATGCCGCTTCCTTGGCTCGGGAAACCCCCGCGGTCTACGTTGTCGAGGACGCGCACTGGATCGATGAGGTCAGCGAGTCGATGCTGGCCGAATTCCTCACCGTGATCCCGCAGACGCCCTCGCTGATGTTGGCCACCTACCGCCCCGACTATCGGGGCGCGCTCAGCCGGGTGGCCGGTGCCCAGACCATCGCCCTGGCGCCGCTGAGTGATCCAGAAACCGCCGCACTGGTCTCGGGGCTGCTCGGGCCGGGCCCCTCGGTCGGCGCGATGGCCAACCTGATCGCCGGGCGGGCCGCCGGTAACCCGTTTTTTACTGAGGAGATGGTGCGCGATCTGGCCGAGCGCGGCGTGCTGCGCGGGCACCGCGGCGCCTACGTCTCGACCGCGGATGGTGGCGAGGTCGGCGTGCCGGCCACCTTGCAGGCGCCCATCGCCGCGCGCATCGACCGCCTCGACCCGGCGGCCAAGCACACCTTGAGCGCGGCGGCGGTCATCGGCTCACGGTTCGGCCGGGGCCTACTGGAAACGCTGGGGATTGATCCTGCCCTGCAGGACCTTGTCGGGGGCGAGCTCATCGATCAGACGAGGTTCACCGGCCAACCCGAGTTTGTGTTTCACCATCCGCTGATCCGCACGGTGGCCTACGAGTCACAGCTCAAATCCGATCGCGCCGAGCTGCACCGGCGCGTGGCGGCCGCCATCGAATCAGGTGACCCGGCAGCCGCCGAGGAGAACGCGGCGCTGATCGCCGAACATCTGCAGGCCGCCGGGGACCTGCACGCCGCCTACGGCTGGCACATGCGCGCCGC
>DASPOT010000150.1:0-6285 GCA_035625875.1 Mycobacterium sp.
CATTCTGGTCCAGTCGCGCCGAAACGCGGTGGCCGCAAAGAAGTTCTTCCGCCGACTGCTCAAGGGCCTGCGGTACGTGCCCAGGGTGATCGTCACCGACAAGCTCGCCAGCTACCAGGTGGCGCACCGCGAGCTCATGCCGTCGGTGCAGCATCGCCGGTCGAAGTACCTGAACAACCGCGCCGAGAACTCTCACCAGCCGACCCGGCAACGCGAGCGGGCGATGAAACGCTTCAAGTCGATCCGGCACGCGCAACGGTTCCTGTCCGCGTTCAGCGGCATCTCGCCGCACTTTCGGCCCCGTCGGCACCTGCTGTCGGCGGCCGACTACCGACAGGTGATGGCCGACCGCTTCGCGGTCTGGAACGAGATCACCGGGGCGATGACCACGGCCGCCGCCTGAATCGGCGACTGGGACAGGACGTTTCGTCCAAGCCCACGGCTCATCACCCCGAATCATCACATCGGCCAATTAGGTTGGCTCAAGTTGACAGTGCCCACCGCGGACCGTCCAGCACAATGCACCGCTCCCCCGGCGCGGGACTGATCGCGGGCCGCCCGTCAGTACTTGCGCCCCGAAAAGTTCAGGATTCTGCCCTACTTGCCGACGTGGACCCGGACATAGGTGGCGACCGTGGCCGTGCTCACACGGTACGGGCTTGTCCTTGACCCCGGAACTCCTCAACCGGGCGACCGCCTCTGACAAACATCGCTATTTGTTGACGGGTGGCCCGTTGCCAGTGCGTCGCCAAGACTTGCCGCTCGCATCATCGAAAGTTACGCAGATGTGGTCTATCGCCAATTTTTGCTGGTTGAGCGTGGGTACCCAAACCCGCGTTGCCTCGCAGGGCTTTAGGCTGTCCGCAACTAACGTGTTACCGATCTTTTCTGGAAGGCCGCGCGCGTCCCAACCCCATAAATCGGCGTCATCGCTGCAAGGCTTCACCTCGACTTTGAAGATCGACGCCTCGCTGTTGTTGCGCAGCACGAAGCCCGGCTTGCCTCTCATGTCCTGATCGGGCTCGATTAAAACCAGGTTGGCCTGACTCTTTTCGAGCAGGCGGGCGATCGCTCGTTGAGCATCTGCCGACCGCTGAGCGGCTTCCGCGGAATCGCGCGCAGCGTTGCGGGCCTTCTCCGCTTGCTGGTCGGCGACCGCCTGTGCTTTTTGGGCTCGACGAGCGAATACTACGGTCGTGGCGCCGAAGCAGGCGGTGACAACGACGCCAGCCAAGGCAATCCAGTCTCCCCCATCCATGTGCGCAGGCTATCCCGTCACGACGCGGAATCACTGGATTTGAGATCGATACGCTTAGCCCACACACGGAGCGAGGGGCGATGCCTCCACGCGAACCTGGCCACGACGCGGTTGGCTCCGCGCGTCCACTCCAACTCGCCGTCACCTTCGGTAGCCACCACCTGCTAGCGGTCTAGTACCGGCACTGTTGCGGTCGAATGCTTCTGGTGTGGGACTAACGGCCCAGCTGTCGACGGATCGCGCTGAGCTCGAGCTGGGGCGTAGTCGATCTTGTCGGTGCAGTGCGCCCGTGGCCGACCGACCTGGCGGCCGGGGGCTTCAGCGACCGCGCGGGCGTGCGCTGCCCGTTCGGCGGTGAACGTGCGCTCCATAGATGTCTGTTGAACTGATTACGGTTGCCTTGTGAGCCTGGCGCCCTACGCGACGCCCGACCTCCACCAATTTCCAACGAGCTCATTGCCCTAAACTGCCACCCGGTAAGGGGGCACTTGACTGCATCGCCGCGATCTGCATCGTTGTAGCAGGCGCATGCCGCGGCGTTGACCACCTGTACCTCGGCGAACCGTACCTCGCCGGCGCTGCTTCCCAAGAAGCCTCCCGCATCCGAATCGCCCGATCCCTCGGCCGCATCGGTCAAGTGTCACTGTGACGAAACCTGCGATCGGCCCCCTACCCCTAGGGTCACTACACACGCCTACTCTCCGCAGCGGCTGCTGCCGCCGGATCTCAGCCGGGAGCGAGACGCTGGCATACCGATCGGGCTTTCTTGCTCAGGGCACGTCGGGACCCCGCGTTCCAAGGCTGGACGCGATCATGTCTACTTCTTGGACGGGATCACGATAACCACGATCAGAGTCAGGATGCTGAAGAGCAGTCCGAGAATGCCCCAGCCGAGTGGGTTGCGGCCCTTCATCGCCGCGATGAGTGCGCAAACGATGGCTGCGATGATGCTGCCAATCGCAACGACGATGCCCTTGATGCCGCGCAGGATGAGTCCCGCGGCCTCTGGCTGGCTTTGTGCTGCGAGCACCAACTCTTGCACCATGTCGACCTCCTTAGCAGCGTGCGACGAGCCCTCGTATGGGTCTGGCCTCTGGATACCCTAGAAAGGCGAATCCAACCAACCGGTAGGCTTTCGTGTCTAAAAGCAGCGTCGACAACCGATGCCGTCTTTAGGCTGTCGGGCCACGGCATGGGGTCGCTCGGTGTCACACGACACATCGAACTCTGGCAGGATGGTGAAATTCACCCAAGCGCGGTAACTCAACTAGAAGTAATAGATACAAGGCGCCGGCCCACCCTGGTAGAGGTATTCCAGACGAATATGACTGTGCTGCAACATCTTTTGCCGATATCGTACCGTATGTCGGGTAAAGGTCGTCGTATTGCATCGGATGGATCAATCGGCATGTCGCCCCACGGGGTCGGCGGGCACGCATGATGGTCGGATCCGTCGGCCGGGTGTCCGCGTATGACCATCCCCACGCGAGGCCGCGAGCAATGGGGCCAGAACGAGAGTCGCGCTGGTAATGGCGGCCGAGCCAGAGGACGGCCTGGCAACGCACGCGCTGCGGCGCAACGTGGCATCGTCGAGGCCATGACCGATCCGACCGAGGCCCTCGCCGATCGCCTCTTCCGCGACGCCGCTGGGGCGCTGGAGCTCTACACCATCTACCTGGGCGAGCGGCTCGGGCTCTACCGGGCGCTGCACGAGGACGGTCCCGCGACCTCGGGCGAGCTTGCCGTGCGGACCGGCACCAACGAGCGCTACGTGCGGGAGTGGTTGGAGCACCACGCGGCGAGCGGGCTACTCGAGGTGGACGCCGCGACGGACCCGCTAGCGCGCCGGTTCAGCCTGCCCGCGGCGCACGTCCCGGTGCTGGTCGACCGGGACGATGTGCGCTTCGGCGGCTACCGGGCGATCGACATCGTGCGCGCGGCCCGCCCGATGCCCGATCTGGTCGACGCGTTCCGCGACGGCACCGCTCCCCCACCGCTGGCATGGGAGCCAGAGGGCCGGGCGGCCGACAACCGCGCGGTGTATCTGGCTTATCTGGGCAACGAGTGGCTGCCCGCGATCTCGGACATCGACCGCCGACTGCGCGCTGACCCGCCGGCGCGGGTAGCGGACTTCGCCTGTGGGCTGGGTTGGTCGAGCATCGCGATCGCACGGGCCTACCGACTGGTCACTGTGGAGGGATTCGACCTCGACGCGGCGGCGATCGCGTCCGCCGTCGACACCGCCGCGGCGGAGGGGCTGGCGGACCGGGTGTCATTCACCGTCGCCGACGCCACGGATCCGGGGCTGTCCGGCGGGTTCGACCTGGTGACGATCCTGGAAGGGTTCCACGACATGGCCCGCCCGGTCGAGGTGCTGCGCGCGGTGCGGGCAATACTCGCCGACGGCGGGTCGGTGCTGCTCATCGACGAGCGGGTCGCCGACGCGTTCGCGGCGCCGGCGGACGACCTGGAGCGCTACCACTACGCCTGGAGCGTCGTGGGCTGCCTGCCTGGCGCGATGGGCGACCCGGAGACCGCTGCCACCGGCGCCGTCATGCGGGTCGGCACACTGCGGCGGTACGCGGCGGAGGCCGGCTTCCGGTCGGTCGAGGTGCTGCCGATAGACACGCCCGAGTGGCGGTTCTACCGACTGCACCCCTGAGCTGGCCAGGACAATTTTCGACAAGGGCTGGCGGCTGGTACACACAGATCCCAACGCCGTTTACTCTGCTACGAGTCGGGCGTGGCGGGCTGCCTCTTGATCGAGCTGGAACGCGGGAGGTGAGCCCGGGTTGGACGTAGACACAAGCCGCTCCGGGCTCGAACCGATGGAGGTCTGGCTTGACGAGACGTAGCCGACCGCGAACGGGCTCTCCCCACCCCTACCCCCAACGGCCGCTACGCGGTCGGGCTACGCCCGAGCCTTGACCCCGACGCCTACTTCGACGCGCCGCGCCCAGCCAGGACAAGGAAGCCCGCAGAACGAACCAAAACAACACAGAGATTGGTCTTGACCGGCCCCGCTCCTTCAGGAATGACCGGCGAGCTGTACGACGACGACAAGAACTGGATCTCGTTCGGGAATGACATCATCGAACTGCCGAGGGCATTGTCAAGTTGAGCAATCAGACCAGGATTTGAGGCGATGCGTTCTCGTGAACCCCAGGTCATATGTGACGCATGAGGCTGATGTGATTGGCAACCGCGCCCACTTCGCTCAACTTGACAATGCCGGTTCGACGTTGCGTGAGCACCTCGGGCTGCGCCGACCCGAATCCGCTCGTCCGGCGGCTACTGTCTCGTAGATGAGGACACAGCAGACCGCGATGCTCGAAGGTGTGCGGGTGCTCGAACTAGCGACGCTGGCAGCCGCGCCTTTGGTTGCGACGTATCTCGGCGAATTCGGGGCCGACGTCATAAAAGTCGAGCAGCCGGGGCAGGGTGACCCGATCCGGGCGTGGGGCAACCAGCGCAACGGAATTGGGCTGATGTGGAAGTCGATCTCGCGCAACAAGCGTTCGATCACGCTCAACCTGCGCTGCGCCCGAGGTCAGGCGCTGGCGCGGCGGCTGGTCGAGAGCGCCGACGTCGTGATCGTCAACACTCGGCCCCAGACGTTGCGCAAGTGGGGTCTGGACTACGACAGCCTGCGTACGGTCAACGACCGGGTCGTGATGCTGCACATCACCGGTTACGGCCTGACCGGGCCGAAATCGCAGCGTCCCGGGTTCGGCACGCTGGGTGAGGCGATGAGCGGTTTCGCCCACATCACCGGCCAGCCCGACGGGCCACCGACGCTGCCGCCGTTCATGCTGGCCGACGGCATCGCCTCGTTGAACGCCGCCTACGCGGTGATGCTGGCGCTGTATCACCGTGACGTGCACGGCGGGCCCGGACAGCTCATCGACGTCAATCTGATCGACCCGCTGGCCCGATTGCTGGAGCAGACGCTGCTGGGCTATGACCAGCTCGGCCTGGTCCCGCAGCGGGCGGGCAACCGCTGGGACATCTCGGCCCCGCGCAACACCTATCGCACCGCCGACGGGCGTTGGCTGGCGATGTCGGGCAGCTCACCGGCGCTGGCGCTGCGAGTGTTTCGGGCCATCGGCCGCGATGATTTAGCCGAGGATGCCGACTTCTCCGACCCCCAGCGTCGACTGGCACGCGCGCAGGAGGTCGATGACATCGTCGCGGAATGGGTTTCGACGAAAACGCTGGCCGAGGCGATGAAGATCTTCGACGTAGCAGAGGTGGCCGCCGCGCCGGTCTATGACATCACCGACCTGGTGGCCGACGAGCAGCTCCAACACCGCGGGGTCTTCCTCACCGTCGAGGATCACCAGCTCGGCGCGATGACGGTGCAGGCGCCGGTCCCACAGTTCTCCGAAACACCGGGCCGGGTCGAGCATCTCGGACCGGCCCTGGGCGACCACAACGCCGAGGTGTACGGCGAGATTCTGGGTTTGACCACATCGCAGATCGACGACCTGTGCGCCGCGGGCGTGCTATGACCACAAAGGATCACCGACCATGACACAGCTGCTACGCCGTTCCGAGCTCGCGGTACCGGCCAGCAATGACCACATGTTCGCCAAGGGCATTGTCAAGTTGAGCGAAGTGGGCGCGGTCGCCAATCACATCAGCCTCATGCGTCACATATGACCTGGGGGTTCACGAGAACGCATCGCCTCAAATCCTGGTCTGATTGCTCAACTTGACAATGCCCTCCCGGCCCAAAAACGCGGCCAGCGAGGATGCGCGGGTCGGGATGCGTAACGGGTATTGCCCGACCACGGTGATTATCTTGAGCCGTGAAAGTGATCACGCCTTTGGCCAGGGGTTCTCCGATGAGGACAGTGTCGTTGACGCGGTTCTCAGCATGGCCCGATGAGAACTGCGGATTTTGTTTGTCGGCGTGTCGCGGCTGCCGAGGACGTCGGCAGCGCGTTGTTCGCCTAGAGCCAGCGCGAGCGCATCGCGGAGCTGTTTGTTCTCTGCTTCCAGATGCCTGATTCGGGTGGCCGCGA
>DASPOT010000151.1:0-81188 GCA_035625875.1 Mycobacterium sp.
TATCCTCCTTCGCTTTCTTCCGTGTCGGGTACACCATCTGGTGCACCCGCTCGTTCTTCAGGCTCGCGAAAAACGATTCCGCGAGCGCGTTATCCCAACATTGACCGGTCCGCCCGACCGAATGCCGCAACCCGAGCTCGAGCAATTTTTCCCAGTATTCGGTCGGCAAGGGTCGAACGCCCTGACGGATAGGTGCGAAGCTCGCCGCGTCGCGCGCGGTCATCTCGTCAAGTGCTGCCGCAGGCGGTCGGCGCTCGCGCGAACCCCTTCCAGCTGCTTGGCAACCTGAACCGGCGCGGTACCGCCCCGAGCATCGCGTGACGCGATCGAACCTTCGATCGTCAGCACCTCGCGGACCTCGGGAGTCAACTTGGTGCTGATGGCCGTCAGCTCGTCGTCAGTCAGCTCGTCGAGTCCGACGCCACGCTCCTCCGCGGCTCGCACCGCGGCCCCGGCTGCCTCATGCGCGGCCCGAAACGGAACGCCTTGCCGCACTAGCCATTCGGCGACATCGGTAGCCAACGTGTAGCCGACCGGGGCCAGGGCCGCCATCCGCTCGACATTGAACGTCAGGCTGCTGACCAGGCCTGCCATCGCCGGCAGCAGCAGCTCCAGCTGGGCCACCGAGTCGAACACCGGTTCCTTGTCCTCTTGTAGGTCCCGGTTGTAGGCCAGCGGCTGGGCTTTGAGGGTCGCCAGCAGCCCGGCGAGGTTCCCGATCAACCGGCCGGACTTCCCGCGGGCCAGCTCGGCGATATCGGGGTTCTTCTTCTGCGGCATTATCGAGCTGCCGGTGGACCACGCATCGTGCAACGTAACGTAGCCGAATTCCGTTGAGCTCCAGATGATGATGTCCTCAGCGAGCCGAGACAGGTCGACAGCGATCATGGCGAACACGAACGCCGCCTCGGCGGCGAAATCCCGGGCAGCGGTGGCATCAACCGAATTATCCGCTGCTGTAACGAAACCCAGCTCTTGAGCGATCGCGTCCGGGCCGAGACCCAGCGATGAGCCGGCCAATGCTCCCGAGCCGTAGGGGGACACGGCCGTGCGCTCGTCGAAGTCGACGATGCGGTCGAGATCACGCAGTAAAGGGTGAGCGTGCGCGAGCAGGTGGTGTGCTAGCAGGATCGGCTGGGCGGACTGCAGGTGTGTCTTGCCGGGCATGATGGCGGTCGGATGCGCGGCGGCCTGGGCGGCCAGCGCATCGACCACATCGAGCACACCGGCGGCGACCCGGCGTACGGCATCCCGCAGCCACATCCGAAACAGCGTGGCTATCTGATCATTTCGGGACCGGCCAGCTCGCAGCCGGCCGCCCAGATCTGGGCCCACCCGGTCGATCAGTCCGCGCTCCAGCGCGGCATGCACATCCTCGTCGGTGACCAGCGGCCGAAAGCTGCCGTCGGCCACGTCCTCGGCGAGGCTGTCCAACCCGACCAGCAGCCCGTCGCGCTGCTCCTCGGTGAGTAACCCGGCCCGGAACAACACCTGTGTATGCGCCCGGGAGGCGGCGATGTCGTAGGGCGCCAGCACCCAGTCGAAGTGGGTGGACCTGCTCAGCGCGGCCAGCGCATCGGAGGGGCCTTCAGTGAACCGCCCGCCCCACAGTGATCCCGCGTTGGTGCTCATGTTCCCCCGCAAGCGGGAGGTGCCCCCCGCTCGTCGGCCAGCTCCTGGCCGACCGACTCTTTCACCCGCAGGTCCCTGCGAGCCGCCAGCTTGGACGACAACCCATGGATGTGCACGAACCCGCGGGCGGCAGACTGGTCGAAACTGTCGCCCTCGTCGTAGGTGGCCAGGTTGAAGTCATACAACGACTGCGCGCTGCGCCGGCCGTTGACCGCAATGTGCCCGCCGTGCAACACCATCCGGACCTCACCGGACACATACTCCTGGGTCTTGGCGACGAAACTCTCCAGGGCCGTCTTCAGCGGCGAATACCACAGCCCGTCGTACACCAGCTCGGCCCAGCGCTGGTCGGTCTGGCGTTTGAAGCGCCCGAGCTCGCGCTCCAGCGTGACGTGTTCGAGCTCGGTGTGCGCGGTGATGAGCACCATCGCCCCTGGCGCCTCGTAGATCTCGCGGCTCTTGATACCCACCAGCCGGTCTTCGACGACATCGAGGCGCCCGACCCCCTGCGCGCCGGCGCGGCGGTTGAGTTCCTCGATGGCCTGCAGCACCGACACCGGTCGGCCGTCGATCGACACCGGCACACCGCGCTCGAACCCGACAATCACCTCGTCGGGGGTGTTCCAGTTGACGGTGGGATCTTCGGTGTAGGCGTAGACGTCCTTCGTGGGCGCGTTCCACAGGTGCTCCAGGAAGCCGGTTTCCACCGCACGCCCCCACACGTTCTGGTCGATGGAGAACGGCGAGCGTTTGGTGACGCTGATCGGGATGGCGTTCTCCTCGGCGAACGCGATGGCCTTCTCCCGCGTCCACGCGTAGTCGCGAACCGGCGCGAGCACCTGCAGATCGGGTGCCAGTGAGGCGAACCCGACCTCGAACCGGACCTGGTCGTTGCCCTTGCCGGTGCAGCCGTGCGCGACGATGCCGCCGCCGTGCTCACGTGCGGCGGCGACCAGGTGCTTGACAATGAGAGGCCGGCTGATCGCCGACACCAGCGGATAGCGGTCCATGTACAGACCGTTGGACATAATGGTGGGCAGGCAGTAGCCGTCGGCGAACTCGTCGCGCGCCTCGACGACGACCGCCTCGACCGCGCCACAGTCCAGCGCCCGCTGGCGCACGACCTCCATGTCTTCGCCGCCCTGGCCTAGATTGATCGCGACCGCGACGACCTCCCGGCCGGTCTCCTTGCCGATCCAGCTGATCGCCACAGAGGTGTCCAGACCGCCGGAATACGCCAGGATGACGCGCTCGGACATGAACCAATCTCCTTACATTACTTGAGGTTTGCGAGGGTGGCTGCGAGTTCGGCCCCGGTCATCGGCTCGCGCGCCGCCACGAAGATGGTGTCATCACCGGCGATGGTGCCGACCACGTACGGTAGCGCCGCGCGATCGATCGCGCTGGCCAGGTAGTCGGCGGCGCCAGGCGGTGTGCGCAGCACCGCGAGGTTTCCGCTGGCGTCGGCGGACACCAGCAGCTCGCCCACCAGCCGGGACAGCCTGGCGGTGCCACCAGAAACCCCGCGCACCGGACTGCCATCCTCGGGAACCACATAGACCCCGACTCCGCCGTCGGCGCCACGGAGTTTCACCGCGCCGAGTTCTTCTAGGTCCCGCGACAGCGTGGCCTGGGTGACCTCGATGCCCTCGTCCGCGAGCAGCGCAGCCAGCTCGCTTTGGCTGCGCACCGACGCCGACGACAGGATCGCCACGATGCGGGCCTGCCGGCCGGCGCGGGTCACTTCGGGTGCCGGCTTCGAACGAGTCATCGGGACCTCTCCAGCAGCCACACCAACAGCGCCTTCTGCGCGTGCAGCCGGTTTTCGGCCTCATCCCACACCGCGCTGTGCGGACCGTCCATTACATCGTCGGTGATCTCGTGACCGCGGTGTGCCGGAAGGCAATGCAGCACAATGACTTCGGGATCAGCCAACGCCACCAGTGCGCCATTGACCTGGAACGGCCAGAACGGCTGCACCCGGTCCAGCTCGTCGTTTTCCTGTCCCATTGACATCCAGGTGTCGGTCACCAGCACGTCGGCGTCTGCCGCGGCGGCGTGCGGGTCGTCGGTCACGGTCACCGACGCGCCGGTGGCTGCGGCGCGCTCCTGGGCGGCGGCCACCACTGACGGATCGGGCGTGAAGTCGTGGGGAGCGGCGATTGTGACGTGGATGCCGGCGGTGACTCCGCCGAGCATCAGCGAGTGGGCCATGTTGTTGGCGCCATCGCCGAAGTAGGACAGCCGCAGCCCGTGCGGCGACCCCTTGCGCTCGACGATTGTCTGCAGATCGGCCAACACCTGGCAGGGATGGAACTCGTCGGAGAGCGCGTTGACGACCGGCACCGTCGCGGTCGAGGCCATGGCGGTCAGCCGGTCTTGGGTGAAGGTTCGCCACACGATCGCATCCACATAGCGCGACAACACCTTTGCGGTGTCCTCCAGACTCTCCTCGCGGCCCAGCTGGGTGCTGCGGCCGTCGACGACGACGGCGTGGCCGCCCAGTTGCACGATGCCCATCTCGAACGAGAACCGAGTGCGTGTGGAGTGTTTGTCGAAGATGACCGCAACCCCGCGTGGTCCCTCCAGGGGACGACGGCTCAACGGATCCTTCTTCAGTTCGGCGGCCAGTTCGAGGATTTCGGCCTGCTCAGCCGGTGACAGGTCGTCGTCACGGAGAAAATGCCGCACGCTCATGGCCCCTCCTCGAGGTCCCCGGCGGCTACGTCGAGGATGCCCGGCAGCGCGGTGACGAAGGCGTCGATCTGGCATTCGGTGGTGATCAGCGGCGGCGCTAGCCGGATGACGTTGGGTGCGGCCGCGTTGACCAGGAAACCCGCGTTGCGGGCGGCCGCCTCGACATCTTTTGCTCTCGCGGCGGTCAGCACGACACCGCACAACAAGCCGCGGCCACGGACGTGGTCGACCAGGGGGTGGCTGAGTGACTCGATACCGTGGCGCAGCGACTTTCCCAGCACCTCGGCCCGCCCGATCAGGTCATCGGCCGCCAGCACGCGCAGCACCGCAAGCGCTGCCGCGGTACAGACCGGGTTGCCGCCGAAGGTGCTGCCGTGCAGACCGGGGGTGAGCAGGTCCGCGGCCGGTCCGACGGCCAGGCACGCCCCGATCGGCAGCCCGCCCCCGAGTCCCTTGGCCGGGGTCACCACATCCGGGGTGATGCCGTCGTGCTGGTGAGCGAAGAAAGCACCGGTACGGCCCATGCCGGTCTGCACCTCGTCGAGGACCAGCAGCGCGCCGTGCCGTGCCGTGATATCCCGGGCGGCAACAAGATAACCATCAGGCGGGACGACGACACCACACTCCCCCGTGATCGGTTCCGGAAAAACCGCGGCGGTGTCGTCGCAGACCGCGGCGGTCAACGCGTCGGTGTCGCCGTAGGGGACGTGCGTGACATGGCCGGGCAGCGGCGCGAACGGCGCCTGCTTGGCCAGTTGACCGGTCAGGCCCAGCGAGCCCATCGTCCGGCTGTGGAAAGCTTCTTGTGCGGCAACCAGTTTCGTCCGACCAGTCAGCCGGGACAGCTTGAATGCCAGCTCGACGGCCTCGGTGCCGGAGTTGCAGAAGAACACTCGTGTCTGCGCATCGGCGCCCAACAGGCCGACCAGCGCCTCCGCCAGCGCGATGGCCGGTTCGGTGGCATACAAGCTGGAGGTGTGGCCCAGCGTTGCCATCTGCAGGGTGACTGCGTTGATGAGGGCGGGGTGGCGGTGGCCGAGAATGTTGACCGCAATGCCGCCGAGTAAGTCCAGATAGGACTTGCCCTCCACATCGGTGACCATGGCACCGTCACCGCTGGCCAGGGCCACCGGCGGAGTCCCGTAGGTGTTCATCATCACGGCCGACCACCGCTGCTCTATGGTCTCGGTGCGGGTCATGCGCTCACCACCTTGGTCCCGGTGCCCGCGTCGGTGAACAGCTCGACCAGGACGCAATGTTCGACGCGGCCGTCGATCACGTGCGCGCTGGGCACCCCACCCGCGACCGCATGCAGACACGCTTCGACCTTGGGAATCATGCCAGTCTCCAGGGTCGGTAGCAGCTGCGCCAGTGTCGCGGTGTCGATTTCACTGACCAATGAATCCCGGTCCGGCCAGCGGGTGTACAGGCCTTCGACATCGGTGAGCATCAACAGCTTTTCGGCTCCCAGTGCTTCGGCCAGCGCCGCCGCGGCGGTGTCGGCGTTGATGTTGTGCACCACACCGTCGGTATCCGGCGCCAGCGTCGACACCACCGGGATGCGGTGCGCCGCAATGAGATCGAGCACCGCCGCGGTGTTGACCCGATCGACGTTTCCGACCAGACCGATATCGGTGTCCACACCGTCGACGGTGACGCTGCGGCGCACCGCGGTGAAAAGTTGCGCATCCTCGCCGGTGATACCGACGGCGTATGGTCCATGTGCGTTGATCAGGTTGACCAGTTCCCGACCCACTTGGCCGAATAACACCATCCGGGCCACATCGAGCACTTCGGGTGTGGTGACCCGGAATCCGCCTTTGAAGTCGCCGGCGATCCCGAGCCGCTGCAACATGGCGCTGATCTGCGGTCCCCCGCCGTGCACGACGACGGGATGAATGCCGCAGTTGCGCAGGAACGCCATGTCGGCGGCGAACGCACGTTTAAGCGCGTCGTCGGTCATAGCGTTGCCGCCGTATTTGACGATGACGATTCTGCCGTGCAATTGCTTAAGCCAGGGCAGCGCTTCGGCCAATACCTCCGCCTTGACGTGCGTGGGCAATGCGCTGGTGGTCATGAGCTGTAGGCCGAATTCTCTTCGACGTAGCCGTGCGACAGGTCGGTGGTCCGGATGGCGGCTTGACCGTCGCCGACACCGAGATCGATGGTGACGTTGATGTCGGTACCCGAAAGGTCAACCTCGCGGGCGCCCGGTGTCCCGACACCGTCGACACATACCGTAAAACCGTTGAACGACACGGTGATCCGATCCGGGTCTAGCGTCACCGGCGCCATGCCGACGGCAGCGAGCACGCGGCCCCAGTTGGGGTCCGAGCCGAACAGCGCGGTCTTGACCAGGCTGTCACGAGCGATCACCCGGGCGGCGGCGACGGCGTCGTCGTCGCTGCCGGCCCCGATCACCGTCACGGTGATCCGCTTGGTGACGCCTTCGGCGTCGGCCTGCAGCTGGGCGCACAGGTCGTCGCAGACCCGCAACACCGCGTCGTCGAGATCGGGTTGGCGCGGGGTGATCTCACTGGCCCCTGAGGCCAACAGCAGCACGGTGTCGTTGGTCGAACAGCTGCCGTCCACGTCGAGGCGGTCGAACGTGGCCGCGGTGGCGCGGCGCAGCGCCTGGTCGAGCGCTGTGGCCTCGGCGGCCGCGTCGGTGGTCAGCACGCACAGCATGGTGGCCAGTGACGGCGCGAGCATGCCGGCGCCCTTGGCCATCCCGCCGACCGTCCAGTTGCCGGGGTGATGCAGCGCAACCTGTTTGGACACCGTGTCGGTGGTCATGATGGCCCGGGCCGCATCCTCGCCGCCGGTAAGGCCGCCGGCCATCTCGTGCACCACGTCGCGCACACCGGAGAGCACCTTGTCCATGGGCAGGCGGTCGCCGATCAGCCCGGTGGAGCAGACGCCGACCTCGATCGCACCGGTCTCGGTGCCCCAGTCCGACAATGCGGCGGCGACTGCCTCGGCGGTGGCGTGGGTGTCGGCAAAGCCGGCCGGTCCGGTGCAGGAGTTGGCGCCGCCGGAGTTCAGGATCACTGCGCGCAGCCGACCAGTGGTCAGCACCTGCAGGGTCCACAGCACCGGCGCGGCCTTGACCTGGTTGCGGGTGAACACTCCGGCGGCCGCATAGTCGGGGCCTTCGTTGAACACCAGCGCGAGATCCAACGCGCCCGATGCCTTGATCCCGGCGGCGATGCCGGCGGCCCGAAAACCGGCCGGTGCCGTGACGCCCTGGGTACGCACCAGCCGCGCGGCGTTGGCCGGGGGGCACTCCCCTGCGGAGCGGGGACCCCACCCGCTTGCGGGGGAGTCGGTCACGGCGCCACCCCGACCACAGGAAGGCCCTCGGTTTCCCGCCACCCCAGCGCCAGGTTCATCGACTGCACCGCGGTGCCAGCGGTGCCCTTGACCAGGTTGTCGATCGCTGCGATCGCGACGAACGTGGCGGCCTCCTCGTCCACCGCGACGGCGATGTGTGCGGCGTTACCGCCGATCACCGCGCCGGTCCGGGGCAGTTGGCCTTCGGGCAGGGGATGGACGAAAGGTTCAACATGGTAAGCCTTTTCGTAGGCCGCTCGCAGCTGCGACAGCGGCGACCGAGTGCGCGCAGTGCAGGTGGCCAGGATGCCCCGCGAGGTCGGGATGAGCACCGGCGTGAACGACACGGTGACGTCGCCGTCGGTGACTGTCCCCAGCCCCTGAACGATCTCGGGGGTGTGCCGGTGCGCGCCGGCGATGTTGTAGGCCCGCGCTGACCCGATGACCTCCGAGCCGAGCAAGTCGGTCTTCGTGACGCGGCCAGCACCGGAGGTGCCGCTGACGGCGACCACTGTGACAGCGGAGTCGATCAGGTCTTCGGCCATAGCGGGTACCAATGCCAGCAGCGCCGCGGTCGGATAGCAGCCCGGTACCGCGATCCGGCGCGCGTCCCGGAGCCGGTCCCGTGCACCGGGCAGCTCGGGCAGTCCGTAGGGCCAGCTGCCGGCGTGTGGCGACCCGTAGAACCGCTCCCAGACGGCGGCGTCGGTGAGCCGGAAATCCGCGCCGCAGTCCACAATCAACGTCTGCGGGGTGAGTTGTTCGGCTAGCGCCGCCGAGTGCCCATGTGGAAGGGCCAGAAAAGCCACATCGTGGCCGCTGAGCACGTCGGCCTCGGTCGGTTCGAGTACCCGTTGGGCCAACGGCGTCAGGTGCGGATGGTGTTCGCCGAGCGTGCTGCCCGCACTGGCTGCGGCGGCCACCGCCCCAATCGTCAGCCGGCCGTCGAAGTACCCGGGATGACCTAGCAGCAGCCGAAGGATCTCGCCACCGGCATACCCGCTGGCACCGGCTACCCCCACCCGTATGATCTCGGCCATCGCCCCAATTCTGCATGGTTATGCAGCCTATTGCAAATCCATTCTTCCCTGAGCTGGGGTACCTCCCCGTTTGGCGGGGAACGCCCTCGGCTTCCCGCCCGCGGGTCGCGAATTCAGCGCCGCTGGACGGCACCGGTGCGCTCGGCTGCGCACCGCACGGCAGCGTCACGGGCCGCGCTGGCCTCGTCTTCGGTCAGCGTGCGATCCGGCGCGCGGAACCGCAGCGCGAAGGTGAGCGACTTGCGATTGTCCCCGATCTGTGGGCCGGTGTAGACGTCGAACAGCCGGACATCCTCTAGTAGTTCCCCCGCCCCCTCGCGGACGGCGTCTGCCACCGTCTGTGCGGGGACACCGCTGTCCACCACCAGGCTGACATCTTGGAACACGGCTGGGAACGGCGACACCCTCGGCGCCGGCAGCGACTCGACGATGGGAATGGTGTCGAGATTCAACTCGACCGCGCAAGTGCCGTTCGGCAGCCCCGACCGCTCGATCACCGCCGGGTGCAGTTGCCCCGCGTGGCCGACCAGCGCTTCACCGACGAGTACCGCCGCGCACCGGCCCGGATGCCACGGCAGATACTGGGCAGCCCGCAAGGTCACGTCAACCCCGCTGGCACGCGCGATGATCCGCACTGCCTCGAAAGCGTCGGCGGCTTCTACTTGCCGGCCGAGTCCCCAGGGGCCACGCGGTTCGCGCAGGCCGGTCAATACCGCGGCGACGTGCTGCGGTTGCCGCGGCAGCGAGGCGACCAGCATCGCGATCTCGGCGTCGGTGGGCCGGCGGTTCACCGGGATGAGACCGACGCCGCGAGTCTGCGCGGTGGGCTGGACCACCTGGGCGATGGCGAACAGCGCGACATCGACGATGCCTCGGGACACGTTGCGCCCCAACGCTTCCAATAGTGCAGGGAGCAGCGTGGTGGCAAGGTGTGGACGATCGGCCTCCAACGGGTTGAGGACTTGAGTGGTGATGCGCCGCGGATCGTCAGGCCACAGCCTCCACAGGTCGAAAACGTGGGCAGTGAGAAACGGCGTGGGCAGGATCTCGACGTAGCCGGAAAGCGCCAACGACTTGCCGATCGCACGGCGACGCTTCTGCGTCACGGTAAGTCCGCGACCAGCCGGTGCAGACGGCAGCACCGACGGGATGGGGTCATAACCCTCCAGCCGCGCGACCTCCTCGACGAGGTCGGCGGGTTGTAGCAAATCGGACCGCCAACTCGGCGGCGTCACGGTTAGGGTGTCGCCGTCGTTCGCCACCGCGGTGCCAATCTGGGTCAGACGCCGGATGGTAGTGCCCGGGCCATAATCAAGGCCGACGGTGCGGTCCGGCAGGTCGGCGGCCATCCGGATCGGGGGCAGCGACCAGTCCTCGCGTGGCGGGTCGCCCCGCCAGTCGGTCAGGGTCGGGGAAACCGTTGCGCCGGTGATGTCGGCCAGCAGTGCCGCGCACCGGTCTAGAGCAGCCACCGAGATCGCCGGGTCTACCGCCCGCTCATAGCGGCGGGCGGCCTCGCTGAGCAGATGCAGCCGCCGCTGGGTCCGCGATACCGCTGCCGGGTCCCACACCGCGGCCTCCAGCAGCACGTCGGTGGAGTCCCTCCGCACTTCGGTGCTGGCAGCCCCCATCACGCCGCCGATCGCGGCGGTCGCGACGTCATCGACGATGAGGACGTCGGCGGGGTCGAGCCGGCGCTCGATGTCGTCGAGGGTGATCACCACCTCGCCGGGCCGAGCGAACCGCACCGCGAAACCGCCGGTGATGCGGTTCCGGTCGTGGGCGTGCATCGGGTGACCCAATTCCAGCATGACGTAATTGGTGACGTCGACTGCCGGTGAAGTCGGCCGGATACCAGACAACAACAGCCGCCGCTGCAGCCACCACGGCGACACCACGTCAGGGTCGATTCCGGTCACCGCGCGCAGCGCGAACCGGCGCACCCCTGTCCCGGGCTGCACCGTCAACGGCCAAGCCGGCCCCTCAACCGGTAGTGGCGGCACATCGGCCGGGTCGACGAACTTCAGGTCGTAGGCGCACGCGATCTCGCGAGCCAAACCACGCACCGACATGCAGTAACCACGGTCGGGCGTGATGGCCAGGTGAAAGACCACATCGTCGAATCCGAGCACGCTGGCGCCGTCGGCTCCAGGTTCGGCGGTTCCGGGCGGCAGCACCAAAATGCCGGAATGGTCTGTGCCCAAACCTAGTTCGGCTGCTGAGCAAATCATCCCGTCGGAGCTGCGGCCGTAGGTCTTGCGGGCGGTGATAGTAAAATCGCCGGGCAGGGTGGCACCGGGTAACGCCACCACGACCAGATCATCGACCACGAAATTAGTGGCGCCGCAGACGATCTCGCGCAGCTGGCCGTCACCGACGTCGACGAGGCAAGCCCGGATCGGCTTCTTGAAACCGGTGAGTTCCTCGATACCGGCCACTCGTCCCACAGTAAGTGGGCCGCTGACCGGGCCGGGTGTGATCACTTCCTCGACCTCATGGCCGATGCGAAACAGCGTCTGCTCGAGATCGCCGGAGGGAACATCCCATCCCGGAGCCCCGGCCGCCAGGACTTCGCGCAACCATCTGTAGGGGACGCGCATCAGGCCCCCACCCCGAACGGCAACGAAAACCGCACGTCCCCCTCGACCATGTCACGCATGTCGGGGATGCCATTGCGGAACTGCAGGGTGCGTTCCAGCCCCATGCCGAAGGCAAAACCGGTGTAGTCGTCCGGGTCAATGCCAGCGGCACGCAACACGTTTGGGTTCATCATCCCGCAGCCGCCCCACTCCACCCAGCCGGCACCGCCCTTCTTGCTCGCGAACCACACGTCGACCTCGGCCGACGGCTCGGTGAACGGGAAGAAGTGCGGCCGGAACCGGGTGCGCGCCGAAGGTCCGAACTCGGCGCGAGCGAGCGCGTCGAGCGTTCCGCGCAGATGCGCCATGGACAGACCCCGATCCACCGCCAGGCCTTCAACCTGATGGAACACGGGTGTATGGGTGGCATCGATCTCATCCGTGCGGAATGCGCGGCCAATCGAGATGACGTAGACCGGCAGCTCGCGCGCGAGCAGCGTGCGCACCTGCACTGGCGAGGTGTGCGTACGCAGTAGCTGCCGCGAATCCTCCGGTGCGATGTAGAAGGTGTCCTGCTCGCTGCGGGCCGGGTGATCGGGTGGAAAGTTCAGGGCATCGAAGTTGAACTGCTCGGTCTCGACTTCCGGCCCCTCGGCCAGTTCCCATCCCATCGCGATAAACGTGTCGGCGATGTGTTCGGCCAATATGGTGATCGGATGCCGGGCGCCGGTCGGCTGGCGAGTCGACGGTAATGTCACGTCAATACCCTCGGCGGCTAGCACGGCCGTATCCCGCTCAGCACGCAGCGTCGCCAGTCGTTCGTCGTAGCTGCGCTGGGCGTCGCCGCGGGCAGTGTTAACGCGCCGACCGGTGTCGGCGCGGTCGCCTTTGGGCAAGGTGGCGAGCGCTTGCCGCGCCCGCGCCAGCGATGAGCGGTCACCGAGGTGCTCGGTCTTGGCGCGTGCCAGTGCGTCGAGATCGGCCGCGAGCGCAAAGGCCTGCCGGGCCGCGTTGACCGCTTTGGTCAGCGACTCCTCCGACAGATCGACGGGTTGATCACCCACGCGGCGGCACTCTCCTTATTGGCGGAGTCGGGTTGGGGCTAGGTTCGACTGCCCGGCTCCTGCTCGGGCCACTGCACGGCCCGCATCGTCGCCGGGGTACGGCACAGGTGTGACGCAAGTGCCGATCATAAATGTTGACGGATCCGGCGCGCGTTTGCGTGCGTGCAGCGAACCCGGCCACCCCTCAGCTGGCCAACCGGTACCCTCAGCCGCTCATCGATGGCTGCGGGGTAGTCAGCGCGGGCTCCAGCGGTGATCTGCGCGCCATGCGGAGACGTGCGATCCGGTCACCTACCACAGCGCCGAGTGCGCCAAGGGCTACCCCGGTCAGCATCGACAACCCGGTATGAACGAGTAGCAGGAAGCCGAAGGCCACGGATACCGTCAGCAGCAGATACCGCACCGGTGTCCAGCGAGCCGGCAGGCTGAACCGGGTGGCAACCAGCATCCCCAGCAGCAATGCGACAGCGTGTCCGACATCGGTGAAATCAGCAGCGACTACGGCAGCCACCAGGCCTACCGACACCCACCACCCGATCCATACGGGCCGCCAGCGCCCGGGGATTGCCGCCGTCAGCGCTCCCAGCACCGCGACGGCGCCGTAGCTCATCCCGACGTCACTGGCGCGCGTGATCGACAACGGCAGCCAGCCGAGCTCGACCGCCGCGGTTAGGCCAGCCGCTACCAGCAGCGTCGTGCCGATATGACCTACCACGAACGCCACGATCAGCCGGCTGCTGTGCCAGAGCAGTTCGGCTAGTGCGAGCAGACAGACCAGGCCCGGTAGCCAGACATACATCGGACCGGTATCGGCGATGAACGCACTGCCGAACAGCGTTCCGAGGTTTCCGTGCGCCAGATTGTGCAGGTTGGTGCTGGCCTGCTGAACGACCCGCGCCTGCACTTGCGGGCCAAGGATTAGGAACGCGGTGCTGACCGCGACCAAGGCCGCTGCGTAAGTCACCGTGAACCGGACACGCGCCAGCGCGCACAACATGCCGTAAACCATCGGCATCCACTATGCCAGCGGACTTGTCCCGTCAGCCTGATGGGTAGCTGGCAACTCCCTACGAGTTTTCAGGCGATATACAGGCGATATATCGGTAGATCCGCAGGAATGCCGGCGGCCTTGCTGGCAAACACAGGTCTGCGAGTGCGCTTGGCGGCGACGCCCAATGCGTCCAGCTCGGCCTGCGGAATGTGGTCCAGGGTCGAGCCGGACGCCATGATGCCGCCCTTGGTGGCTCGTTCCATCACGCGAGCGGCGATGTTGACGTCGACACCGAGCCAGTCGGCAGCCAGTCGCTGCGGGCGGCCGGTGTGGATTCCGACCCGCATTCGCGGCGTATACCTTTCACTTCGACAGATTTCAAAGCTTCCTCCGCAGCGAGTACCGCCCGTACGGCGACGATCGGATCGCGGAATACCGCCATGATCCCGTCGCCCAGCCGCTTGACGATGTGCCCGCCGGCATCGAGCAGCGGCGGTTCCACGGCCTGTGCGGCCTGCCGCAACAGTGTGAGTGCCGCGTCGTCACCGGCTTGCAATGACCACGCCGAGAAGCCGACCAGGTCGGTGAAAACCAGTGTCACTTTGGGGTTCGCTGGCCGCCGGGAAACCGCCTCAGTCAGCGCCTGCCACACCTGGAGTGCCCCTAGGCTGACCTCACGGGACGCCGCATCGCGGTCGCCCAGTATCCGACCCGCAGCTCGTGCGGCCGCGCGGGGACCGCCGTCACCGGCGGTGGACAGCCGATCGCCGAATTCAGGATCGCCCGGCAACGCACGTCGCGCCCGCCGGATAAGCTCCACGACCCCCGGGCTGTGGTTTGTTTTGCGCAGCCACTGCGCCGCGGTGTGCATCGACACGCGAGAACGGCGCCGTTGCGCAGCCGGGACTGCCGCAGTCGCCACTTCCTCGGGCTCGCCGGGCGCCGGATCCAAGGGCCCGAGTTTCACTCGGTCCAGAGTAGAAGGCTCTCGGAGAAGGCGGCAACGAACGTGCCGTGGCGGGGGCGCCGCTGCGCAGGCCGGCGACGACGCAAGCCGGGCCCGGAAGAACCGGCAGTTGGAGCGAGTAAACCGCCTGATCACACGGTTACGACGCTGGTCCAGGCGACGCTGGGCATCTTTCCAGATCCGCATTCCCAAGCCCAAGTTCGTTCTCATGCCGACGCCGGTCTGCGACCAGCTGTTCAAGCCATTTGTGGCCGGTCAGCGCTGGATCGCGGCAGGACTCTTCGATCCGGCCGTCCGCGAGAAGGCAGGAATGCGCTGGACACCCGGCGACGAGGTGTTGCTGCGGCTGTTCGGCAAACTCGTCGAGCTGCTGTTCCTGGCGGTCCCCGATGAAATCCGGCTGCATCCACGCGCCCTGGCCGCGTACCGCCGGGCGGAGGGACGGATTCCGCCCGATGCGCCGTTGGTCGAGGCACCGAGCTTCGTGGCGCCGCCGCGGGACCGTCGCGGCCTGCCGATGCATTACTTCCCGCCCCGCAGGACGATCATGGAGCACGCGGGATCGGCTGGTGCACACCACCTTCTCGCTGGCCGGCCTGCGGCCCGCCCGCGGCCGCGGCAAGGCCGCGTGAGGACGGCACGCTGGTCAACGGTTGGAGCTCGCCCGCTGGGCCGCCGCGCTCTGGTATAGGCAGATCGCCGCCGCGGCGGCCACATTCAGGCTCTCCGCGCCGCCGGCCATCGGTATGCGCACCCGGTGGTCGGCGTCGTCGGCGACTTGCGGCGACAGCCCATGGGATTCCGGGCCGAACAGCCATGCCGTCGGCCTAGCGAGCAGCGGCTCGGCCTCATCGAGGGGCATCTCGCCGTCCACCGTCGTCGCCAACACCTGTAGTCCCGCGGCGCGCAGCGCCGCAACGGCCCAGCGGGCATCCGGCGCAACGACGACCGGGATCGAAAAGATGCTGCCCGCGGAGGCACGCAGGCACTTGCCGTTGTACGGGTCAACACTGTGGCCGCCGAGGATCATGGCCGCGGCACCCATGGCATCAGCGATCCGGATCAACGTGCCCGCATTGCCCGGCTCGCGAATCTCGACAGCGGCAGCGATCAGCTGAGGTGAGTGGGCCAGCACATCACCCATGCGGGTCGCGGGCATTTCGCAAACCGCGACCAAGCCCGTCGGAGTGACCGTGTCGGACAACGCTTTGGCGGCACGCTCGGTCACCAGATGGACCGGGAACTCCTGCATGGCCAGCAGCGCAGCGTGGCGCTCCGCCGCGAACTCGGTGACAAAGACATCCCGGACCAGCCCGCGCGTCGCTGCGGCCTCGACAAGGTTAGGGCCTTCCGCGAGAAATCGCCCTGCGCGCCAGCGGCCGATATGGCGATGTAGTTTGACGGCCGCGGCCACCCGGGCCGAGCGTTCGGTGAGCACCCAGAGGCCCGCAACCCGATCTCAGGCAGCCTCTCCCGAGGGGGCGTTGACGTCTTCGGGCAGTGCCGCCCGCGCGACGTCGACGAGCGCGGTGAACGCCGCCGGATCGGTCACTGCTATCTCGGCCAAGTTCTTGCGGTCCACCTCGACACCCGCGGCCTTCAGGCCCTGGATCAGCCGGTTGTAGGTGATGTCGTTGGCGCGCGCCGCCGCGTTGATCCGCGAGATCCACAACTTGCGGAATTCACCCTTACGCGCGCGGCGGTCACGGTAGGCGTAGTTCAGCGAATGCAGCTGCTGTTCTTTGGCTTTGCGGTACAGCCGGGATCGCTGGCCGCGATAGCCTCGCGAGGCCTTCAAGATGGTGCGTCGCTTCTTCTGGGCATTGACTGCCCGCTTCACGCGTGCCATGGGTGTTCCTATTCTCGTTCGGACGTCGTGCTGGTGGTGGCGCGATGGGCGCCAGTCAGCCGTTCAGCATCCTGTTGACTCGCTTGGTGTCGTTGCGTGACACCGCGGTGCGGCCCTCCAACCGCCGGGTGCGGCTGCTGGGCTTGTGCTCGAACATGTGCCTGCGGTTGGCCTGCTGGCGCACGATCTTTCCGCTTCCGGTGCGCCGGAACCGCTTCGAGGCCCCGCTGTGGGTCTTCGCCTTGGGCATGTGTCCTCAGTTCTGGTCAGTTCGGTGACGGCTCGGTGTTGCCGCCGCGTGCGGGCCCGGTGACGGATCCACGGGCTTGTTGCGCCGCCCGGGCGCGAGTCTTCGCGCCGCGGTGCGGTGCCAGCACCATCGTCATGTTGCGTCCGTCCTGCTTGGCGGCCGTCTCGACGAATCCGTAGTCGGCGACGTCGGTGCCCAGGCGCTGCAGCAGTCGATACCCCAGCTCGGGCCGCGACTGCTCGCGTCCGCGGAACATGATGGTGACCTTGACCTTCGATCCCGCCTCCAAGAATCGGATCACATGGCCCTTCTTGGTTTCGTAGTCGTGGTCGTCGATCTTGGGTCTTAGCTTTTGTTCCTTGACGACGGTTTGCTGCTGGTTTCTGCGAGACTCGCGTGCCTTCTGTGCCGCCTCGTATTTGTACTTGCCGTAGTCCATGATCTTGCAGACCGGTGGTCTGGCGTTCGGGGCAACTTCGACAAGGTCGAGATCGGCATCCGCGGCGACGCGGAGTGCATCTTCGATGCGCACGATGCCTACCTGCTCTCCTCCTGGTCCGATCAATCGAACTTCAGGTACGCGGATGCGCTCGTTGACGCGGGTCTCAGTGCTGATGGGGCCTCCCTTGGTAGTCTTCCGGTCGCGACCGGCGCCTGGATCCGTCCGGTTCAGCGGTCGAAATACCACCCCATCAGCAAAAAGGCCCTGCAGAAGCAGGGCCCTATGCCGACCGGTCGCGGACTGAGCCGCCTGCGGCACCCGCAGAGCAGGCACCCTGAGATGCCTGTGACCGGACCGCTGAGCCGGTGTGGCCAGCGGTGGGAGTGGGACTCCACTTACTGTCACGGCCTTCGCCGGGACGGTCGCAAATACCAGTTTAGCAGTCATGAAGCGTGATTCTGAGCCGACGGACCGTCGGGACCCGCAGTCGTCGGGCGCCCGAGGACCGGTCAAGTAGCGCGTTCGACGGCTCCAGATGCTTCCCCTACAGACACTTCCCGGTCGAAGCGAATATCCTCGCGGTCTGTGGCCCTTACCACGAGTCGGTCGACCTCCCGGTATCACTGGGTTCCTGCGGCTGCCGGCTGGACCGTCGGCGTCATCGCCACCCTGTCGCTGGTCGCAAGCGTGTCACCGTTTCTCCGGTGGATCATCAAGGCTCCGCGGGAGTTCATTAACGACTATCTGTTCAACTTCCCCGACACCAGCTTCGCGTGGTCGTTCGTGCTGGCGTTACTGGCCGGCGCTTTGACCGCGCGCAAGCGTATCGCCTGGTGGATTTTGGTCGGCAATCTGCTCATCGCCGCTGGATTGAATGTCACCGACCTGGCCGCCGACGGCGAGAGCAGACTGGAGATCTTCGGCGATAGCCTCGGCTTGGCCCTGCACGTGGCGGCCATCGTCATTCTGGCTTTGAGCTACCGGGAGTTCTGGGCCAAGGTCCGCCGCGGCGCGCTGTACAAGGCGGCCGCGGTGCTGGTCGCCGGATGGGTGATCGGGATCCTGCTGTCCTGGGGGCTGGTCGAACTGTTTCCGGGATCGCTGGCGCGGGAGGACCGGTTGCCCTACGTGGCGAACCGGGTGATCGGATTCGCTCTCGCCGATCCTGATCTGTTTACCGGCAGACCGGACGTCATCCTCAACGCACTTTTCGGGCTGTTCGGCGCACTCGCGCTGATCGCCGCCGCGATCGCGCTGTTCCAATCCCAGCGCGCCGAGAACGCACTGACCGGCGAGGACGAATCCGCCATCCGCGGACTGCTCGAGTTGTACGGGAAGAACGACTCGCTGGGCTACTTTGCCACTCGCCGCGACAAGTCAGTGGTCTTCGCACCCAGCGGGCGGGCCGCCATCACCTACCGCGTCGAAATCGGTGTCTGCCTGGCCAGCGGCGACCCGGTGGGCGACCCGAGGGCGTGGCCTCAGGCCATCGACGCATGGTTGCAGCTGTGCCAGACTTACGGCTGGACACCCGGTGTGATGGGTGCTAGTTCGCAAGCCGCCCAAGCGTTTCGCGAGGCCGGCCTGAACGCCCTGGAGCTGGGCGACGAGGCCATCCTGCAGCCCGCCGATTACAAGCTGTCCGGCCCGGAGATGCGCGGGGTACGTCAGGCGGTGACCCGGGCACGCCGGGCCGGGGTGACGGTGCGCATCCGCCGGCATCACGACATCCCCGCCGACGAGATGGCGCACGTGGTCGCGCGCGCAGATGCCTGGCGCGACACCGGATCCGAGCGAGGCTTCTCGATGGCGCTGGGCCGCCTCGGCGACCCAGGTGATGGCGACTGCCTGCTGGTCGAGGCGGTGCAGCACAACCGCCAAGTGGTAGCAATGCTGTCGCTGGTGCCGTGGGGACACAATGGCGTTTCGCTGGACGTCATGCGTCGTTCGCCGCAGTCCCCTAACGGGACCATCGAACTTATGGTCAGCGAGCTCGCCCTGCACGCTGAACGTCTTGGTATCAGCCGTATTTCACTGAACTTCGCCATGTTCCGGTCTGCGTTCGAACAGGGTGCCCAACTCGGCGCCGGCCCGATAGCGCGGTTGTGGCGCGGCCTGCTGCTGTTCTTTTCGCGCTGGTGGCAGCTGGAGACGCTGTACCGCTCGAACATGAAATACCAGCCCGAATGGGTACCCCGGTACGCCTGCTACGAGGACGCCCGAATGATCCCCCGGGTGGGGGTGGCTTCGGTGATCGCTGAAGGTTTTCTCGTCCTGCCGTTCAGTCGGCGCAAGAAGCAGCACACCGGTCATCATCCAGCTGTGCCGCCGACGCTGGTTGCGACCGGAATCCTGCATCACGACGGCACCGCGCCGGATGTGTGTGGGCTGCAGCAGATGGACCTGCGCGGTGCCGACGAGCGCCGACCCCGACTGCCCGAACAGGTGCGGGTCCGGCTGACCAAGCTAAAGACGCTACAGCACAGTGGCGTTGATCCCTATCCGGTGGGACACCCGCCCACCCACACCGTCGCCCAGGCCCTAGACGCGACCGACCAGACCAACGTCTCGGTGTCCGGTCGCGTGCTGCGAATCCGCGACTTCGGCGGCGTGCTGTTCGCCCAGCTGCGCGACTGGTCAGGCGAATTGCAACTGCTGCTGGACAATTCGGTGTTGCAAAAGGGGCAGACCGCGGATTTCACCAGGGCGATTGATCTCGGTGACCTGGTCGAGGTGGCCGGGCAGATGGGGTTCAGCAAGACAGGAACCCGATCACTGATCGTGCACAGCTGGCGGCTCATCGGTAAGTGCCTGCGACCGCTTCCCAATAAGTGGAAGGGGCTGACCGACCCGGAGGCTCGAGTGCGGACCCGCTACGTCGATCTGGCGGTCAATACGGAGTCTCGGGAGCTGATCACCACGCGCAGCCGCGTGTTGCGCGCCATCAGGCAGACGCTGTTCGACAACGGATTCGTCGAAGTCGAGACTCCGGTGCTGCAGCAGATCCACGGCGGAGCCGCCGCTCGCCCATTTATCACCCACATCAACACCTACGACATGGACCTGTACTTGCGTATCGCACCGGAGTTGTATCTCAAGCGACTGTGCGTCGGCGGCGTCGAGCGGGTCTTCGAGCTGGGCCGGGCCTTCCGCAACGAGGGTGTCGACTTCAGCCACAATCCGGAGTTCACCTTGCTGGAGGCCTATCAGGCACACGCCGATTATCTGGTGTGGATCGACGGCTGCCGGGAGCTGATCCAGAACGCTGCCGAAGCCGCTAACGGTGCGCATGTCGTGATGCGGCCACGCCAGGGCATGACGAACGGCAGCCTCGAGCCGGTCGACATCTCGGGTGTCTGGCCGGTGAAGTCGGTTCATGACGCGGTGTCCGAGGCGCTGGGTGAGCAGATCGACGCCGACACCGACTTGGCCAGGCTCCGCAAGCTATGCGAGGCCGCGGACGTTCCCTATCTGGCACGGTGGGACGCCGGTGCGCTGGTGCTGGAGCTCTACGAGCACCTGGTCGAGACGCGAACCGGGCAACCCACCTTCTACATCGACTTCCCGGCATCGGTGTCGCCGTTGACCCGACCGCATCGCAGCAAGCGTGGTGTCGCCGAACGTTGGGATCTGGTGGCCTGGGGCATCGAGCTCGGTACCGCCTACAGCGAGCTCACCGACCCAGTGGAGCAGCGACGCCGCCTGCAGGAGCAGTCCCTGCTGGCCGCCGGCGGCGACCCGGAGGCGATGGAGCTCGACGAAGACTTCCTGCAAGCCATGGAGTTCGCCATGCCGCCCACCGGCGGGCTGGGGATGGGCGTTGACCGCGTCATCATGCTGATCACGGGTCGCAGCATCCGTGAGACGCTGCCGTTCCCGCTGGCAAAACCGCGATAGCCGACCGGGATCTGCGCCGCACCTGGCCGGCAGGTAGCGCGTAGTAAACCGCTCGGTTAACGTTCGGTCGGCGATGGATCACAATGGATCACAATGAACGACGTGACAGCTTCGACGACGATTGTCGCCACGCCGCTGCTGGTGAGTCACCACACCTCGTTGATGCACGGCTGGGTTCCGATTATGGTGCAGGCCGTCACCGCCGTCGTGCTGGTGCTGGCCATCGGGTGGCGATCGCGTCGCTGGCGGCTGCTGTGGCTGCCGGTGGCTGGCGCCGTCGGAGTCGCGGTAGCCGGCTGGGCGCACTGGTGCATCGCGGACGACGGTCTCGCGGACGAACCGGCGCCGCGCGCACTGTGGGTGTGGATCGCATTGACCACTGCGGCCGCAGCGGTCCTGATCCTGGGCTGGCAGAGCGCACACTGGTGGCGGCGGACCGCGTCGATCCTGGCCGTGCCGCTGTGTCTACTGAGCTCGGCGCTGGCGCTCAACCAGTGGGTCGGCTACTTCCCGACTGTGCAGACCGCGTGGAATCAGCTCACCGCCGGTCCCCTGCCCGACCAGGCCGACAAGCTCGCCGTCACTGCCCTGGCTGCCGAGCGTGCACTACCACCGCGCGGCAGCGTGGTGCCGGTGACCATCCCCGCCGACGCCTCGCACTTCAAGCATCGCGGGGAGCTGGTGTACCTGCCGCCGGCATGGTTCGCCAGCGATCCGCCACCGCCGCTGCCGACGGTGATGATGATCGGCGGTGAATTCAACACCCCCGCCGATTGGTTACGGGCCGGCGGTGCGGTGAAGACGATCGATGACTTCGCGGCCACGCATGGCGGTAGTGCGCCGGTTTTCGTGTTCGTGGACTCCGGCGGGGCGTTCAACAACGACACCGAATGCGTCAACGGAAGCCGAGGTAACGCGGCCGACCATCTAACCAAAGACGTGGTGCCGTTCATGACCTCGAACTTCGGCGTCAGCCCCGACCGGTCCAACTGGGGCATCGTGGGCTATTCCATGGGCGGCACGTGCGCGGTTGATCTGACCGTCATACACCCCGAGTTGTTCAGCGCGTTCGTCGACATCGCCGGTGATCTCGGCCCGAGCTCCGGGACGAAGGCCCAAACCATCGCCAGGCTGTTCGGCGGGAACCCCAACGCGTGGGCCGCGTTCGACCCGACGACGGTGATCATCCGGCATGGCCGTTACACAGGGGTCTCCGGTTGGTTCGCCATCAATTCGGGTAGCTCGCTGACCCCGCACCGCAGCGTCGCGGTGGCCGACACGGTGGGTCCCGCTGGCCGCTACCCGAGCGGCAAGCCTGGTGACCAGACCGCAGCCGCCTATTCACTGTGCGCGCAGGGCCGCGCCAACGACATCGACTGCGCGGTCGTCGCGCAGCCGGGCAAGCATGACTGGCCATTCGCGGGAAGAGCCTTCGCGACGGCGTTGCCATGGCTGGCCGGCCAATTAGACACTGCCGGTGCGCCGCGGACTCCGTTGCCCGCCGCGCCGCCTCCGCCGGCGCCGATGGCGACCCCGCCCACGTCGGGCTCCTCTTTGCAGGCCCACGCCGCCGGCAAGTAGCACCTAATGGCACCGATGGCAAGCGTGTCGCCGTCAGCTCTGCACCACGGCTGCGGCCACTGCGGTGCAGATGGCGCTGACGTTGCTGCATATGACGCGCTACCTAAACCGACACCGGTAACGTGAAGCTATGCCGCACGAACCGACGAGTCCTCACACCGCTGTCGGGGCCGAGCCGGCGCCTCCCGCGCCGCAGGTCGAACCCGGCGTCGACCCGGGCTACACGAGTTCGGGTGTCCCGACGTTCGAGTCCGTCCGCGAGAAGATCGAGACCCGGTACGCAACGTCAATCGGCGCAGCCGAACTGGACTCCGAAAGCCCGGAGGGCCGCAGCGTCGAAGAGCAGTACGAGGCACGGCAGCATGCTGCCGCCGACCGAATTGCGCAGATCCGCAAATCGATGGGCGAGGACTCGTGCTGAGCTGTGCGGGAATTCACCATCGCTGAAGGGCGGATTCGCCTGGCGCGCAGGCACTTTCTGCGTATCGAATCATATGCCGAGCCGATTGCCGGTATCACCGCTGCGTTGGTTGGCCCGCATGCGACCGACCCGGCCGCGCCGCCAGGGAATTTCATGCAACCCCAGCCCTGGGCGCAGACTGCCTCTTAGGCGGTGACCTTTCGCCGCCGGTTCGACCGTTGCGACGGGCTTGCCGACACGCTGTTTCAGCCGAGGGCCTCGGCGAGAAACTTCCCGGTGTAGCTTTCAGGTACCGCCGCGATGTCCTCCGGCGTGCCCTCCGCGACGATTGTCCCGCCTTCGGCGCCGCCCTCGGGTCCCAGGTCGATGATCCAGTCCGACAATTTGATCACGTCGAGGTTGTGCTCGATGACGATCACCGTATTGCCTTTGTCGACAAGGCCATTGAGCACGTTGAGCAGCTTGCGGATGTCGTCGAAATGCAACCCGGTGGTGGGTTCGTCGAGGATGTAGACGGTGCGGCCGGTGGAGCGCTTCTGCAGTTCGGAAGCCAGCTTCACCCGCTGTGCCTCGCCGCCGGACAGCGTGGGGGCCGGCTGGCCGAGCCGTACGTACCCCAGCCCGACGTCGACCAAAGTCTGCAGATAGCGGTGGATGCCGGTGATCGGCTCGAAGAACTTCGCCGCATCCTCGATCGACATGTCGAGCACTTCGGAGATCGTCTTGCCCTTGTAGTGCACCTCGAGGGTTTCCCGGTTATAGCGGGCACCGTGGCACACTTCGCACGTCACGTACACGTCGGGCAGGAAGTTCATTTCGATCTTGATGGTGCCGTCGCCGGAACACGCCTCGCAGCGGCCGCCTTTGACGTTGAATGAGAATCGGCCAGGTTGATAGCCACGAACCTTGGCCTCGGTAGTGGCCGCGAACAGGGCGCGGATCTTGTCGAACACCCCGGTGTAGGTGGCGGGGTTGGACCGTGGTGTGCGACCGATCGGCGACTGGTCAACCTGCACCAGCTTGTCGACATCGTCCAGGCCGGAGACCCGCGTGTGCCGGCCGGGAACCTGCCGCGCGCCGTTGAGCCTGTTGGCCAGCACCGCGGCCAAGATGTCATTGACCAGTGTCGACTTGCCGGAGCCGGACACCCCGGTGACCGAGGTGAGCACGCCGAGCGGAAACGACACGTCGATTTCACGCAGGTTGTGCTCGCGCGCGCCGACGACCGTGAGCCGACGTCGCCGGTCGACGGGGCGTCGGATCGCGGGGATCTCAATGCTTTCCTTCCCCGACAAGTAGGCGCCGGTGATCGAGTCTGTGTTGCGCAGCAGCTCGTCGTAGGGTCCGCTGTGCACGATCTGACCGCCGTGCTCGCCGGCGCCCGGGCCAATGTCCACGATCCAGTCGGCGTGCGCGATAGTGTCCAAGTCGTGTTCGACAACGATCAGTGTGTTTCCCAAATCCCGCAGCCGCGTGAGGGTTTCGATCAGGCGGCGGTTGTCTCGCTGATGCAGCCCGATCGACGGCTCGTCGAGTACATAGAGCACACCCACCAGGCCGGAGCCGATCTGGGTGGCCAGCCGGATCCGTTGCGCCTCACCACCTGACAGCGTCGCGGCGGCCCGCGACAAGCACAGATATTCCAGCCCGACGTCGAGCAGAAAGCCGAGCCGCGACTGGATTTCCTTCAGTACCTGCCCGGCGATGGCCTGCTCGCGCGGGCCGAGCGTGAGCGCGCTGAGGAAGTCCGCGCAGTCTGAGATCGACAGGTCGCAGACCTCGGCGATGGATTTCGTTCCGTGTTGTCCAGCGGACAGCGTCACCGCCAGGATCTCCGGCTTCAGTCGGGTGCCGTCACACACCGGACACGACACATCGCGCATGAAGCCCTCGTAGCGTTCCTTCATTTGCTCGGAATCGGTCTGGGCGATCTTGCGGTACAGGAAGGCCATCACACCTTCGAAGTCGGCGTAGTACGACCGAACGCGGCCGTACCGGTTGCGGTACCGAACGTGCACCTGCTCGTCTGCGCCCTCCAGAATCGCCTTGCGCGCCTTGGCCGGCAGTTTGCGCCACGGCGTGTCGACGTCGAAGCCCATGGCCTCACCGAGCCCCGCCATCATCCGGGTGAAGTAGTCGGCCGCATGGCCCATCGACCACGGCGCCACCGCGCCCTGCGCCAGCGTAAGTTCGGGGTCGGGCACCACCAGGTCGGGGTCGACCTCCTTGCGGATCCCCAGGCCCGTGCACTCGGGGCAGGCGCCATAGGGCGAGTTGAACGAGAACGACCGCGGTTCCAGGTCGTCGACGGCCAGGGCGTGGCCGTTGGGGCACGCCAGCTTCTCGGAGAATCGCTGCTCGCGATGCGGCGCCCCCGGTTCATGGTCGACGAACTCCAGCACCACGATGCCGTCGGCCAGGTTCAGCGCGGTTTCCACCGATTCGGTGAGCCGCTGCTTGGCGGTGGCTTTGACCGTCAGGCGGTCCACCACGACTTCGATGTCGTGCTTCTCCTGTTTCTTCAGCCTCGGCGGATCAGTCAGCGGATGCACCACACCGTCGACCCGGACCCGGCTGTAGCCCTGGGCGTTGAGTTTTTCGAACAGGTCGATGAACTCGCCCTTGCGGGTGCGTACGACCGGGGCGAGCACCTGGAATCGGGTGCCTTCGGGCATCGCCAACACCTGGTCGACGATTTGCTGCGACGTCTGGCGGGCGATCCGCTCACCACACACCGGGCAATGCGGCGTGCCCGCGCGGGCGTACAGCAGCCGCAGATAGTCGTACACCTCGGTGATCGTCCCGACCGTCGATCGCGGGTTGCGGTTGGTCGCCTTCTGGTCGATGGAAACCGCCGGGGACAAGCCCTCGATGAAGTCGACGTCCGGCTTGTCCATCTGCCCCAAGAATTGGCGGGCGTAGGCCGACAGCGATTCCACATAACGCCGCTGCCCCTCGGCGAAGATGGTGTCGAACGCCAGCGACGACTTGCCCGATCCGGATAGCCCGGTGAAGACGATCAGCGCGTCGCGCGGCAAGTCGAGGTCGACGCTGCGCAGGTTGTGCTCGCGCGCACCCTTGATGATCAGGCGGTCAGCCACCTTGCCACTTTCACGGTCATTACAGGCGAGTCATCACACACGTCGTTCCCCATGCTATGTGCCCGTACCGACATCTAGGTCCGCCAGGCGTCGAGCTGTAACGTGGCGCCTATGACCGTCGTCGACGACTACTACACCGGGCACGTCGAACCGGGTACTGCGGCGCGGCGCACCCTGCCGGGTGCGACGATCCTGAAGGCTTCGGTGGGCCCGATGGACAACAACGCCTACTTGGTGACGTGTTCGCAGACCGGGGACACGCTTCTGATCGACGCCGCCAACGATGCCGAAGTCCTGATCGACCTGGTGCAACGGTACGCGCCGAAGCTCTCGCTGATCGTCACCAGCCACCAGCACTGGGACCACTGGCAGGCGCTCGAAGCGGTGGCCAAGGCCACCGGTGCGCCGAGCGCCGCGCACAAGATCGATGCCGGCCCGCTCCCGGTTAAACCGGACCGTTTGCTGGCTAACGGCGACACCGTCCAGATAGGCAAGCTGACGTTCGACGTGATCCACTTGCGCGGCCACACGCCGGGATCCATCGCGCTGGCACTCAATGGCCCGCCTACGGGTAACGCGACACAGTTGTTTACGGGCGACTGCCTGTTCCCCGGCGGCGTCGGGCGAACAACAAGACCGGCAGACTTCGAGTCGCTTTTCACCGGCGTCAAGGCGAAGATCTTCGACCGTTTCGGTGACGACACGGTTGTCTACCCCGGGCATGGAGACGACACCACCCTCGGCGCGGAGCGTCCGCATCTGCACGAATGGCGCGCACGCGGCTGGTGAAGAACCACGACCGAAACCCGCGGCGCACTTGCCAGGTACTGCGGTGCGGTCGCACCGTCCGCGGGCGAACCCAGGCAACCCGATCCGCCATTTGCCCCGGCGGCGCCCACCCCAAAACCCGCGGCCTTCGTCGTTTGGCGAGGACGCTGATGCCGGCGAACATGACGGTCGCCAACCCAAGGATCATCGTCAAGGCAATCGGAGCTCTGCGCGACGTGCTCAGGCTGCGCTCGAACGCCGCGCGGCGCCTAAACTTTGGCGAGATGAGGGTCGGCATCGACTTCGGCACGACGCACACCGTCACGGCGGTCGTCGACAGAGGCAACTACCCTGTGGCGTCGTTCGATGGGGAGGACGCGTGGCCTTCGGCCGTCGCCGCGAACGCCGCTGGAGAGCTGCGCTTCGGGTTGGACGCCGCCGCCGTCCGCCACGAGCCGGGTTGGTCGGTCCTCCGGTCGTTCAAGCGTCTGCTCAATGACGCCGGGCCCCGGACCGAGGTGAATCTGGGCGGGTGCTCCTATCCGCTGGCCGACCTCCTCACGGGCTTCGTTGCCCAGTTGAAGAGCGACCTTCACCATCGATCGAACGCCGGCCTCGCGCCGGGCGAGCGCATACAGGCGGCGATCAGCGTGCCGGCCAACGCTTCGAGCGCGTTCCTGACACTGGATGCCTTCGCCAAGGCGGGCTTCGAGGTCGTCGCACTCCTCAACGAGCCGTCCGCCGCGGGTTTCGAGTATGCACACCGGTACCGCTCGACCATCACCACCAAGCGGAGTACGTCCTCATCTACGACCTTGGGGGCGGCACGTTCGACGCCTCGCTTGTGAAGATGACGGGCCGATTGAACGAGGTCGTCACCAGCGAAGGCATCCAGCGCCTCGGTGGCAACGACTTCGATGAGGCGATCCTGAAGCTCGTCCTCAAAGGATCGCAGCTCCGCAAAGTGGATGCGACCACGCGTGTCTGCTATTAGAGGAGTGCACCATCCGCAAGGACGCCGTCGGGGCGAACACACGTCGCTTTCTCGTGGACCTCTCCGCGGCCGACCGGCGGCCGTACCTCTGCCCGATCGACGACGTCTATGCGGCCTGTGCGCCGCTGGTCGAGAAGACGGTCGACGTCCTTTCTCGCGTCCTCCGTGACCCGGGGCAGGACAGCGGCGAGGTGGACTGGTCCGAGGTGGCGGGTATCTATGTGGTTTGCGGCGACCGCCATCGGTCTCGCGGTCTTCCTGGACAAGGAGGCGGGGTTCGCGCTGTCCGAGCGACTGTCGCGGCATTTCGGGGTCTTCCGCGAGGCGCACCGGGGCCAGGACGTCGTCTTCGACACGATCCTGCCGAAGGACGTCCCGCTTCCCGCTGTTGGCCGACCCCCACTGATCGTCACGCGGACCTACCGGGCGGCGCACAACATCGGACACTTCCGGTTCGTCGAGTGCAGCCGCCTCTTCGAGGGCCGCCCGGACGGGGACGTGACACCCTACGATCCGGTCTTTTTCCCGTTCGACCCGGACCTATACGACGAGCAAGATCTAGCCAGCCAACCGGTCGGCCGGCGGGAGAACGGGCCCGACGTCGAGGAGCGCTACGTCGTCACGCCCGGCGGCGCGGTGCAGGTGACCCTCACAACGCGGCCAGCCGGCTTCACGCGAACCTTCCAGCTGGCGCGGCATGCCCCAGCGAGCCCGTGAGCGGTGACTCAACGACGTCACCCGCCGCCTGTTCGACGTCTACGCAGATTCACCGTGGTCTACCCCGGACACGGCGACGACACCACGCTCGGCACGAGCGCCCCAGACTTGGCGAGTGCCGCGAGCGCCGCTGGTGACGTAGCGGCGCGTCAGCCCAGGATGGGCAACCGGTGCTTGCGAGCCAACCCGTCGAGCACGGTCTGCATGAGCGAGCGCACGTGTGCGTCGACTTGCTCGATGTCGGGTCATTGCCGAATTCGGCCGCTATGTCGACCGGAGGGAGCACCCCCGAAGCTGATGGCGGCATCATCACAAGATCGGGTGCGATGTGGGTTTGCGCCGATCGTGGCCCCAGAAGAGGAGTTCCAATGAATTGGGCCACGCGAGCGTGGTCTGTCTATGTATGGGGTGACTAGCCGCGGTTGGTAAACAGCAGCAACCAACCGTCAGCGCGGGCTCAGGGTGTGGTGTGGACGATCAGCACGTCGCTTTTAGCCCGCCGCGCGGCGTTGGCCGGCACGGATCCCAGCAGCCGACCCGCGATCGTGCTCAAACCGACGTTGCCGACCACCAGCAGATCGGCGTCGACCTCCTCGACGAGGTGGACCAGCGCGTCGACCGGAGCGCCGAGGATCGGTCGCTCTTCGATGTCGTGGGCACCGGCCGCCTTTGCCCGGTCCCTCGCCTCGCGCAGGATCGCGTAAATCGGGGCGGTGCCCGACACCTTGTAGCTTTCGTCCTTCAGAATGTCGGCGGCGCGGGCATCCTCGGGTTGGGGCAAGTACGCCGTCGCGATAATCAACTTCGCGTCCGCCCCGGCGATGTCGCCTGCTCGGTCCACCGCGCGCAGCGACGAATCCGAGCCGTCGGTTCCTACCACCACGGTCCGATAGGCGCTCATTTACCCTCCCAGGTGTCGGTTGCTACGCCAACCCAAGACAGTATCGCTTTGCCGGATACAGATGATGCGATTTGCGCCACCTACTCCGGCGCCAGCAACCCGGGGTCGCCCGGGCAGGTGCTCGAGCGGGCGGGGTTTTCGACGACACCGCTGTCGATCGTCATCGACCAGCGGGAAAACATTGCTGCTCACGGTATTTCGTGCGCTCCAACCGCGGTGTCCGAATGGCCCGAACCGGTGACGGGCAGCTGGTGGCCCGGTCGGGGTCAAGCAAAAGTAACCAGGCTCACCGCATACGCCCTACAGTGACAAGCATCATGTCTACGTCGATGGTCGAACAGCCCACGTCGGCGATCACTGACACGCCGGTAGGTGCACGCCGCCGTGGCACGCTGCTCGACCCGGTGGCGGTCGCGGTGCTGGCCGCTGTTGTCAGCGGCGCGGCCGCGAGTCGGCCTTCATTGTGGTTCGACGAAGGCGCGACCATTTCGGCTTCGGCGAGCCGGTCGTTACCGGAACTGTGGCGACTGCTCGGCCATATCGATGCGGTGCACGGTTTGTACTACCTGCTGATGCACGGCTGGTTCACACTGTTCCCCCCAACGGAATTCTGGTCGCGGGTTCCCAGCTGTTTGGCCATCGGGGCGGCGGCCGCGGGCGTTGTGGTTTTCACCAAACAGTTTTCGCCGCGAACCACCGCGGTGTGCGCAGGTGCCGTCTTTGCCATCCTGCCGCGAACGACGTGGGCCGGTATCGAAGCCCGCTCCTATGCCTTGTCGGCGGCCGCCGCAGTCTGGCTGACCGTGCTGCTCATCGTCTCGCTACGTCGCAACCGGCCGTGGCTGTGGCTGCTCTACGCCCTGGCCCTGATGCTGTCGATTTTGCTCAACATGAACCTGACGCTGCTGGTGCTGGTTTACGGCACGATCCTGCCGGTGATCGCACGCCGAAAATCCGCGGTCATTTGGTGGGCGGCCACCTCGTCAGCCGTGGTTTCGATCCTGATTCCGTTCATGGTGTTCGCTCATGGCCAGATACGGCAGCTCGGGTGGATCCTCCCGCTCAACTGGCACAACGTCATCGACATCGTGCAGCAGCAGTATTTCGATCAGAGTGTTCCGTTCGCTGTTCTCGCCGGCATCCTCATCGTTGCCGCGATCGTGGCTGTGCGGGCCGGCGTGCGAGCCCCGGCCGGCGAGATGCGCAGTCTTTTGCTTGTCTGCGCCGCGTGGATCATCGTTCCAACCGGGGCTAGCCTGATCTATTCGGCGATCGGCGAACTGATCTACGTTCCGCGCTATTTGGCTTTCACCGCGCCTGCGATGGCTGTCGTGCTGGCGGTCTGCATCGTCACGGTCGCGCGAAAGCGGTGGGCCATCGTCGCTGTGCTGATTCTGTTCGCCGGCGCGGCCTTCCCGAATTACCTTTGGACGCAACGCGGGCCGTACGCCAAAGAAAAAGGCTGGGACTATAGCCAGGTGGCCGATGTCATCAGTGCTCATGCGACCCCAGGGGATTGCCTGCTGGTCGACAACACCGTGCACTGGTCACCCGGGCCGATCCGTGCCCTGCTGGCGGCGCGGCCGGCGGCCTTCCGGCCACTGGCCGACGTCGGGCGCGGTGCCCGGGGACCCGAGCACGGCACCCTGTGGGACGGCCACGTCGCTGTTTGGCTGGTGAAGGACCGGCTCAACAAGTGCAGCACAGTGTGGACGATCTCCAATCGCGACAAGACACTGCCCGACCATCAAAGCGGCCAATCGCTGCCCGCGGGACCCGTTTTCGGGCGTGCCCCGGCGTACCAAGTTCCCCGCAAACTCGGGTTCCGTATCGTCGAGCGATGGCAATTCCACTTTGCGCAGGTCATGAAGTCAACCCGCTGAATGCGGTCCGCATGGTCGCAAGGCTCAGCCTGATTGCCCGGCTCCTCCTCAGACCGTCCCCTGGCAAGCCGGGTCCCCCCACGGTCTGCATCGTCGCCGGGCTAACGGTGCTGACCATATCGGGGACCGAAGGCGGCGGCGGGAAAGAATCCAGACGCTCGCACGGCCCCACGGATCACCTTGGCCAGTCCGACCAGCTCGTCGGCCTGATCCGCGGGTAGCGTCTGCCATGGCGGGTACCCCAACTCGTCGGTGAGGTCCTCGATCGTCGACCGCAGGTCTATGCCGGCCGTCGTCAGCTCGCCGTCACTGCGCAGAATGCCGCGGGACTTCAGGTGTTCGGTGGCCGCGTCCCAGTCATCGCGGCTCCACCCGCGCGACCGCCGGGCGAAATCGGCGCTGAAGCCGATTCCTGTTGCGGTATGGGTGATTAACGCGTCCAGGCCACTGAGCCCACTGGCCATCAACGCTGCGATGTGTCCATCCCCGCGGTATTCACGCAACAGGGTGATCGCATGCCACACCTGGGCGTGCGGGGTGTCCGGCCACGGCAGTTCGGCGTGCCCGGCGTACAGTGACCGGCCGTCGGCATTGGGGACCGACTCCGCGACGCGTCGCAGCAGTTCTGCTGCTCTGGCCAACTCCGGTGAGCGGGTCAGCTCTTCGCCGAGCACCCCCGGCAAGGCCGTCGAGACGATTTTGTAGCGCACCCGCGTCACAGCCGCCGGCGGCGCCAGCTCCCAGGCGGCCGGAATCACAGCCGCCACCAGCTGCGGGTTGAAGTTATAAAACGTCGCAGCAACGACATTCGCCGATACCGCGCCCATCGCTGCCGATCGGCTGGCGAAATAGTGCATGCGGAACTCCATGCCCAGTTCGCCGAACTTCTCGTTGGCGTAGGGCACGAAGTACACCACGGCGTGCAGGGGGTCTAGGGAACGGGTCAGCTGCCCGGCGGCGAAGGCGTCCACGCACTGACGGTAGACGATGAGGGCCGTGGAGCGGCGGGCTCAGCACGCTAGCTGGACGGACAGCTCTTAATCCCCGCGACCTGCCCTCGGCTGGCGCGACAGGAGGCCATGCCACCGACAGCGCCCAGCACCATGAATACCGCGAACAACCCGCGGGCCGCCGCGACGTCGCCGCCTCCGGTGGTGTTGACGACGACACCGGCCAGCCCGGCGCCGAACGCCCCGGAGATCAGCTGCACCACATTGATCGCGGCGGCCGCCTCACCGCCTTCGGCCGGGTCGTCGACACAGTCCATCGCCCACGCCGAGAGGTGCGGCCACGCGACGCCGATACCGGTCCCGATGATCAGCAGGGCCAACGCCCAAAGCGCCACAATGCCGACCGGTGCATTATCGCGCTGAGTCACCGCGGCCAGCGCCAGACCCACCGCCATCACCACCGGTGCGGTCGTGACCACGCGAGCAATGACGCGGGTGTTATTCAGCGATGCGCTGACGATCTCGCTGACGGTCCGGCCGACCGCCAGTGCCGCACCCAGGAATCCGGCCGCCACCGGAGAGAGATGCGCCAGATGCTGACCGAACAGCGGTACATAGGTGAAGGTGTCGCCCATCGCGCCGGTCATCAGCAGCGCCATCGTCAGGTAGATCCATTTCAAAGCGCCGAACCGCGGTTGAACTTCTATCGCGATGTTGGTTTGGCGTGCGCTGTTCTGGCTTCTTCGCGACCAGATACGGGGCGCCGACATCGGCGGCCCGCGCTACGCGGTGATCAACGCCGGGCGGCGACCACGGTCGGCGGTCAGCATCGCCCGGGGTCTGGCGTTTGATGGTCAGAAACTCGTTGGTCAAGCCTCACTTCAGGCCGGCGACGTCCATTGCGCGCAGTTCCTTCTTCAGGTCGGCGATCTCGTCGCGGAACCGCGCGGCCAGCTCAAACTGCAGGTCTCGGGCCGCGGCCATCATCTGCTCAGTGAGATCTTTGATCAGGTCGGCCAGCTCGGCGCGCGGCATGCTGGCGGTGTCGCGGCCCTCGAACACCCCCGCGCTGACCGCCCGGCCGGGCTCGCCTTGGGCGCGGCGACCGCGCGACGCGTTACGCCCCGACCCGCCGATCTCGACGGTGTCGGTGTCGTCGGCCTCGTCGTATACCCGGTCGAGGATGTCGGCGATCTTCTTGCGCAGCGGTTGCGGGTCGATGCCGTGCTCCTCGTTGTACGCGATCTGCTTGGCCCGCCGCCGCTCGGTCTCGTCGATGGCCTCTTTCATCGAGTCGGTGATGGTGTCGGCGTACAGGTGCACCTCGCCGCAAACGTTTCGTGCCGCCCGCCCAATGGTTTGGATCAGGCTGCGCGACGAGCGCAGGAATCCTTCCTTGTCGGCGTCGAGGATCGCCACCAGCGACACCTCCGGCAGGTCCAGACCCTCACGCAGCAAATTAATGCCGACCAGCACGTCGAATTCACCCAGCCGCAGCTGGCGTAGCAGTTCCACCCGGCGCAGCGTGTCGACCTCGGAGTGCAGGTAGCGCACCCGGATGCCCATCTCCAGCAGATAGTCGGTTAGGTCTTCGGCCATCTTCTTGGTCAGCGTCGTCACCAGCACCCGCTGGTCGGCATCGGCACGCTTGCGGATTTCGCCGATCAGGTCGTCGATCTGGCCCTTGGTCGGCTTGACCACCACCTTCGGGTCGACCAGCCCGGTCGGTCGGATCACCTGCTCGACGAACTCGCCGCCGGACTGGCTCAGCTCATACGGGCCCGGGGTGGCTGACAGGTACACCGTCTGCCCGATCCGATCGGCGAATTCCTCCCAGGTCAACGGGCGGTTGTCGCACGCCGACGGCAGCCGGAAGCCGTACTCCACCAGGTTGCGCTTGCGCGAGATGTCCCCTTCGTACATGCCACCGATCTGGGGCACGGTGACATGCGACTCGTCGATGACGAGCAGGAAATCCTCCGGAAAGTAGTCGAGCAGCGTGGCCGGCGGTGAGCCTGGCCCCCGGCCGTCGATATGCCGAGAGTAGTTCTCGATGCCGGAGCAGAACCCGACCTGGCGCATCATTTCGATGTCGTAGTTGGTGCGCATGCGCAGCCGCTGCGCCTCCAGCAGCTTGCCCTGGCCCTCCAGTTCGGCCAGCCGTTCGGCCAGCTCTTCCTCGATCGTCGAGATCGCGTGTGTCATCCGCTCCGGCCCGGCCACATAGTGCGTCGCGGGGAAGATCCGCAGCGAGTCGACCTTGCGGATCACCTCACCGGTCAGCGGGTGCAGATAGTAGAGCTCCTCGACCTCGTCGCCGAAGAACTCGATACGAACGGCCAGCTCTTCGTAGGACGGGATGATCTCGACGGTGTCGCCGCGGACCCGGAACGAGCCGCGGGTGAACGACAGGTCGTTGCGGGTGTACTGCACATCGACCAGCAGCCGCAGCAGACCATCGCGGGGAACCTCATCGCCGACCTTCAGCTCCACGGAGCGGTCCAGGTAGGACTGCGGTGTCCCGAGGCCGTAGATGCAGGACACCGACGCGACCACCACCACATCGCGGCGCGACAGCAGGGCCGACGTCGCGGAGTGCCGCAGCCGCTCCACGTCGTCGTTGATGGAGCTGTCCTTTTCGATGTAGGTGTCGGTCTGCGCGATGTAGGCCTCCGGCTGGTAGTAGTCGTAGTACGAAACGAAGTACTCGACTGCGTTGTGCGGCAACATCTCGCGTAGCTCGTTCGCAATCTGGGCGGCCAGCGTCTTGTTCGGCTCCATCACCAGGGTGGGCCGCTGCAGACGTTCGACGAGCCACGCGGTGGTCGCCGACTTCCCGGTACCGGTGGCGCCCAGCAGCACGACATCGCGCTCTCCCGCCTTGATGCGCCGCTCCAGCTCGTCGATGGCGGTCGGCTGGTCGCCGGCCGGAGCGTGCGGGCTGACCACCTCGAAGCGACCGCCGGCGCGCACCACCTCCTCGACGGCCCGGTATTCCGAGTGCGCAACCACAGGATGCTCGGTAGCGAAAGCCATGCCGTCCAGATTAGGTGCGGCCACCGACAGGTGGGGTGGGTCTTATCCGTGCTGGCTGGTCCACACCTTGGTGGCTGGATCGCATTCGATCAAATGCCCATCGTCGGACATCGACATCGCGAACACTGGTGTGTCGGGCTCATCACACGATGTTCCGATCGGGTGAACGCCGGTCGTGATAGGCGCCTTGTCCCAGGTGTTGTCTTCGCACACGACCTGCTCATTGGCGCTGGAGTCGTAGGCGATTTTGTCGGTGTCGCTGCATGACCCGCCGAGCACAGGCGCCGACGACGTTGCGGCCGAAGTAACAGGGGCGCCAGCAACTTTTGTCGGGTCGGCCACGGCTACGTTCGGCGGCACGTCCCCGACCCGGGTCGCCACAACCGGGATCCGGAGCGTCGCCCCTGGTGCACCGCACTCGTTGCTGTGGACGGTTTGAATCTGCACGCCGCGCAATGTGCCGCCAGCCTGCGGTGTCAACGACCAGACCACCGTCTCGTCTTGTGTAGATGTCAGCGTTCGGTTTGCTTGACGGCACCGCACCTGTACCTGCCTGGGCGCGCTCTGCCAGTGTCCATCGACGAACCGCAGAACGCCGGTATTGCCGGTACCAGTGGTCCTCGCCACTTGGTGATTGGCACCGTCCAGCTTGGTCCCGGTTGCGGCGCATCCGGTCGCTGCGCATGCGGAACGGAAGGCCCACCAGCTGGTTTGGGCGCCGTCGTTAGCGATGACGCCGTTGGACGTCTGCTTTGCGCGGTCGTAGTCCAACCGATAGGTACCGTCGAGTACCGGCTTGGAGATGCCCCGACCTGATACACCAGCCGGGGCGGATGTCGCATTGACCCGCGGTTTTGGCGCAGGCTTGGGCTCTGGGTTGCCCTCCCAGGAGAAATACGAGGTCGCCCACGTTATCGCCAGGGCGACCAGCACCGTGAAGATGATTCCGATTGCGATGCGTGCCCCCAGCGTTAGTCTGCGCGCGGCCTTCGCAGAAGCGGCGCAGCCCGCTGCGATAAAACCCGACTTGGTGCCGCGACCACTGTTTGAGACGCCGGAGACCTGCTCGCTGAAGGCGGCGGCGAAGTCACGGCACCAACCGAATCTGGCCTCGGGCTCCTTCGCAAGGGCTTTGAACAATACGTCATCGAGGCGCGCCAGACCCGGGCGGTAGTCGCTGAGCCGGGGCGGAGGGGCACTGAGGTGCTGGCTGATGGCCTCAACTGGGTTGGAATGCCGATACGGCGGTGCGCCGGTGAGCAAGTGAAATGCGGTGGCGGCCAAGGCGTATTGGTCAGCCCGCCCGTCGATGTTGGAACCAAGTAACTGCTCCGGCGCAGCGTAAGCGACCGTTCCCACGGCGACATTGGTGGCCGTAATTCCGCTGATGTCAGCGAGTTGGCGAGCTACCCCAAAGTCTGCCAGCAGGATCCGTTGTTCACCCTCCGCGGGATGGGTAAGCAAGATGTTGGCGGGTTTGACATCGCGGTGTAGCAGGCCTCGATGATGGGCGTAGTCGAGTGCGCCTGCGACAGCGGTAACGATGGCGCAGACGTCGTGTTCTGACATCCCTTTCCGGTAACGCTCTTTCACCAGTCGGGCGGCGTCGGTGCCCTCGACGTAGTCCATCGCGATCCAGAGTTGACCGTCGAATTCGCCGCGATCATGCACCGCGACAATGTGCGGGTGCCAAAGCGTTGCCGCGAGGTCGGCTTCCCGGTTGAATCTCTCGCGGAATTCGCCGTCGGCCGTCATCCCCTTCGTAAGGACTTTGAGCGCGTCGCGGCGGGGTAACCTGGGGTGCTTAGCCAGATAGACCTCGGCCATCCCGCCAGAACCAAGTGGTCGCAAGATGGTGTAGCCGGCGAAGGTCGTACGGTTGGCCATTGATGAGCGGCGCGCGCTCTGCTTGCCATGGTGGCCGCCCACCTCTACGTCGCCACTCGTGCCTGATCTGATCAACGGCACGCGATGTAGTAATTGCGTGACCGCCAGATTCGGAAGCGTTTGACAGCCACGCCTTAGCGCCTCACGGACGCGTTGCTGGTCGGTCAGGAGTCGCCGCCTGACGTCTCGGCCCCGGTGCTTGCTCACCATTTCGTTCATTGCGGTTCGCACCTCATTAGTCGCCAAGTACCTGCAAACTTCGCCGGAGTGCGACACACCGGGCGCAGCACTTTAGGCGTTTCGGAACGGCGCGGGCCGATGCGCGTCGACTGATTATTCGTCCGGCAACATAGTCGAGCCTATCCGGCTTTGCTGGCAGTACTCCCTTCCATAACCCAGACGCTGACATTGTGGCCACCGAAGCCCGCATGGTCGAAGGTCCAAACATCTCACGCTTCGCATAGTGCCCAGGCGAACAATAGCGGCAGCTAGGTGCTAGTTATGAATCAGCTATGAGTCACGCCGAGTGGAAACCTTTGCGCCCGAAGCCATTGCTAGACTCGGCCAGGTGCGCTAGTGCTAGGTGGCGCACTGCGAGTGCGTCAAAACCAAAGCGCGGCTTCGCTTTTTCGAAGGCGTCAGTTGCCGCAGATCACCAACACCCAAGGGGAGCGATGGCCACGACGAAACCCGGTGAAATCCCCCGAATTTCACCGTCAACACCAATCAATACTGGGGCGATGAGTCGACCCAGCCTGCCTGTGCTCACCATTCGGTACGACACCTCAGAACGTACCTTCGCGGCAGGTCATGATGTTGTCATTGGACGTGACCTGCGCGCCGACATCCGCATCACAGACCCGCGGATCTCACGTGCGCATCTGTTGCTGCGCTTCGAACAGGGCAAGTGGCTGGCAATCGACAACGGGTCGTTGAACGGGACATTTGTCACCGGTTACCGGATGACGGTAATCGACGTCTACGACGGCCAGACCATCAACATCGGCAATCCCAGCGGACCGCGGCTTTCCTTCGAGATCGGACGACACCATGGGATGGCCGGTCGGCCACCGCGAGCCATGTCCGCGGACGGCGAACAACCGCCCACCATCTCGTGGTCGTCCGGTCCTGAGCCTGCACAGTCGCGCTTGCAGTCCGCACGCCAGACGCGCGGCTCTAAGCGGGGCAACGGCTCCAAGCCCGCACAGTCACCACGGATGCGGCCGCATCCCGTCGCGCCGCCGTACACCGCACCACCCCGGCCGATGTCTCCGACCAGCGGTCCGCATGGACTATCCGATTATCCGACCATCCTGGAACCGTTCTCCCCGTCGGATCTGCTACCGCCCACCCAGATAGGTCCCGCCGCCGACAGGTGGGCGTCACCGTCGAATCTGCAACCACCCGCCGAAACAACCGCGGTCGACGTTCAGTCGGCGGACGTGTTGAACTTCGCGACCAGGTTGGTGAAGGTCCTGCGACCCGGATCCTCGCGGGAGAAACAGGCCGGGTCGGTCACGATCGGTCGCGCCAATGACAATGACATCGTCATCCCCGACGTGCTGGCCTCGCGCCATCACGCGACGTTGGTTCTGACACCACTCGGCACCGAGATCCGCGACCGCAGTATCAACGGGACGTTCGTCAACGGAACTCGGGTCGGGTCCGCGATTTTGAGCGAAGGCGACGTGGTGACGATCGGCAACGTCGACCTGGTGTTCACCGACAGCACATTGGTCCGCCGCACCGAAGCCGCGACGCGCACCGGCGGTCTGGAGGTGAACGCGGTCCACTTCAAAGTCGACGGCAAGGAGTTACTCGACAACATCTCGCTGACCGCCAGGCCTGGCACGCTGACCGCCATTATCGGCGGGTCCGGCGCCGGCAAGACCACGCTGGCCAGGCTGATCGCCGGCTACGCCCGTCCCAGCTCCGGCTCGGTCACCTTCGAGGGCCACGACATCCACGCCGAATACGCGTCGCTGCGCAGCAGGATCGGGATGGTCCCCCAAGACGATGTCGTGCACCGCCAGCTGACGGTGAATCAGGCACTCGGCTATGCTGCGGAGCTGCGCCTACCGCCCGACACCAGTAAAGCGGACCGCGACAAGGTCGTCGCCCAGGTGCTCGAAGAACTCGACCTGACCAAGCACGCCGACACCCGGGTGGACAAGCTGTCCGGCGGGCAACGCAAACGCGCGTCGGTGGCGCTGGAACTGCTCACCGGGCCATCGCTGTTGATCCTCGACGAGCCGACTTCCGGTCTGGACCCCGCGCTGGACCACCAAGTCATGATGATGCTGCGCCAACTGGCCGACGCCGGACGTGTGGTGGTGGTGGTCACGCACATGCTGTCCTATCTCGATACCTGCGACCAGGTGCTGCTGGTGGCCCCGGGCGGCAAAACGGCGTTTTGCGGCCCGGCTGACCAGGTCGGTTCGGCCATGGGAACCAGCAACTGGGCCAAGATTTTCGCCAAGGTGGGCGCCGATCCCGACGAAGCCAATCGCCGTTTCCTGGCCCAGAACCGGCCGCCACCACCCGCGCACGCGGATAAGCCGGCCGAACTCGGGGAACCGGTGCACACCAGCGTGCGGCGCCAATTCTCCACGATCGCGCGCCGACAGGTTCGCCTGGTCGTTGCTGATCGCGCCTATTTCACATTTTTGGCGGTGCTGCCGTTCATTCTGGGTGCGCTGTCACTGACCGTTCCCGGCTCGAACGGATTCCACGTTGCTGGCCCACGAGCTGACACGCCCGACGAAGCCGCGCAGATATTGGTGCTGCTCAATATCGCCGCTGTCTTTATGGGCACCGCACTGACGATCCGCGATCTCGTCGCCGAACGCGCCATCTTCCAACGCGAACAAGCGGTCGGCCTCTCGACCAGCGCGTACCTGCTGGCCAAGACCGGTGTGTTCTGCGCGTTCGCGATCCTGCAGTCGGTGATCGCGACCACCATTGTGATTCTCGGCAAGAGTGCGCCAACCCATGGAGCCGTGCTCCTCGGTAATTCCACCATCGAGCTGTTTGCGACTGTCGCCGCCACCTGTGTGGCGTCGGCAATCCTCGGCCTGGCTCTTTCGGCGCTGGTCCGTTCCAATGAGCAGATCATGCCGCTGCTGGTGGTGTCGGTCATGGCGCAGCTGGTGCTCTCCGGAGGGATGGTCCCAGTGACCGACCGGCTCCTTCTCGACCAGCTGTCCTGGGCGATGCCATCACGTTGGGGCTACGCCGCGTCGGCGTCGACGATCGACTTGCGCCATCTGGTACCCGGTTCGCTCATCCCCAAGGACCGGTACTGGCAGCACACGTCGAGCGCGTGGCTGCTCGACATGGGCATGCTTGCCGGGTTGTCCGTGTTCTACGCCGGTTTTGTTCGGTGGAAGATCCGGCTGCACCGCTGAGCTCGACCCAATTGCCCGGTTCCTCCTCCCTCCGCTCCGCGGCGCGCATCGTCGCCGGGCGGTCGTAAGCTGGCGTTATCCATCCACCAAAACACGAAACGTTCGACCTGGTCGCCCGCACCAACACCGATCCGAAGGGCATCGTGCGGGAGGTGGACGACTACACCGTGCGTCCGTGGGGCCTCTATGTCGCCCGGCGCACGCCCGGCCGCACCCAGTTCCATTACCTCGAGTCGTGGTTGCTGCCCTCGTTGGGGTTGCGCGCCACGGTGTTCCACTTCAACCCGGGCTATGAACGCGACCACGACTACTACCTTGACGTCGGCGAATACACACCCGGCCCGACGGTGTGGCGTTCCGAAGACCATTACCTCGACCTGGAGGTCCGCACCGGCAGCGGGGTCGACCTGTCTGATATCGACGAGCTGCTGGCGGCCGTTCGCCACGGCCTGTTAAGCCCAGAAGTAGCCGAACGGGCGCTGCATCGCGCCGTCAACGCCGTAGACGGCCTCTCCCGATACGACTATGATCTGCAGCGCTGGCTGGCCGCCGAGGGCATGGAGCTCACGTGGCGCGGCGCATAGTGCCCGACCGGCGCGGGTACTTCCTAGGCATGTCCCTAAGCGAATATCGACGCCAGCGGCGGTCCGGAGCCAGCGCGGAGCCGCGCGGAGGGCAGTTACGAAAACAGCGGTCGAAAGACGGGCCGCATTTCGTCGTCCAGCACCGCCGCACGTACCGATCACTACGACTTCCGGCTCGAGATCGACGGCGTGCTCGTGTCGTGGGCGGTGCCCAAAGGCCCGTCGACGCACCCGAAGGACAAACGGATGGCACGCCGCACCGAAGACCACCCGCTGGAGTACGAGACGTCCGAGGGCGTCATCCCCGAGGGCGAATACGGCGCCGGCGGCGTCATCGTCTGGGATCGCGGCACCTACACCAACGAAAGCGACCACGAGATGGCCGAGGCCATGGAACGCGGGCATTTGTCGTTTTCGCTGCACGGCGAGAAGCTACACGGCGGCTACGCGCTCACCCGGATGCGCCGAGGCAAGGACGAGGCGTGGCTGCTGGTCAAGCGCAAACATGAGGACGCCGACGCGCGGCGCAACCCACTACGCAGCCGGCCGGAGTCGGTGCTATCCGGACGCACCTTGGACGAATTGTCGTGACGGATCTATCGGGTCTGCCCAGCGACGTGCGCTCGGCGCTGCGCACCGAACCGGTCCCGGACTGGCGAGCTCCCATGCTGGCGACCCTGACCGATAAGCGGTTTTCGGATCCGCGATGGATCTTCGAGCGCAAGTTCGACGGGGAGCGATGCTTGGCGTTTCGCGACGGCAACCGGGTGCGGTTGCTGTCCCGCAAACGCCAGTCGCTCAACGGGACTTATCCGGAGCTGGTTGACGCGCTCGCCGTCCACCATGCGTCCCGGTTTGTCGTGGATGGTGAGGTGGTGGCGTTCGAGGGACGGCGTACCAGCTTCGCCAGGTTGCAGGGCCGCCTGGGCATCACCGGCCCGAAGCAGGCCCGGGCGTCCCGAATCCGCGTCTACTACTACCTTTTCGACTTGCTGCACCTGGATGGACAGTCCACCACCGCGCTGCCGCTGATCTGGCGTAAACGGCTGCTGAGCAAGACATTCCAGTTCACCGACCCGCTACGCTACGCCATCCACCGGGTGCAGAGCGGCGAGATCGCTTACCGGGCCGCGTGCGCACGTGGCGAGGAGGGTGTGAGCGCCAAGCTGGCCGACGCGACCTACGAGGGTCGCCGGTCCACGAATTGGCTGAAGTTCAAGTGTGTCCGCGACCAGGAGTTCGTGATCGGCGGCTACACCGCTCCGAAAGGGAGCCGGGTCGGGCTGGGCGCGGTGCTGGTGGGCGACGGGCGCCACGTGATCTACGCCGGCAAGGTGGGCACCGGATTCGACGACACCACGCTGCGCCGCTTGCACGAGCGGCTGTCAGCCATCGAACAGGACGCATGCCATTCACCCGCGGGCCGGTCCGTGAGGCCGGAACCCGATGGGTACGGCCGCAGTTGGTGGCCGAGGTTGGGTTCACCGAGTGGACTCGCGACGGCAAAGCTACGCCATCCGTGCTACCCCGGCCTGCGCACCGACAAGAACCCCGACGAAGTAGTGAGGGAGACCCGCTAATGCCCCGCATCGCAGTCGAGATCACCCACCGGGACCGGGTGCTGTTTCCCGCCGACGGGATCACCAAGGGCGACGTCGTCGACTACTACTCCGAGGTGGCCGACGTCATGCTGGCGCACCTGAAGGGCCGGCCCCTCACGCTGCAGCGGTTTCCCCGCGGCATCGACGAAAACGGCTTCATCCAGCAGGATTTCGCAGATTCGTTACCCGACTGGATGGGCCGCGCCGAAGTCGCCAAAGAAGGCGGCACCGTAGTGCATCCGGTGGCCGAACGCCGCGAGGCGCTGGTGTGGCTCGCCAACCAGGACTGCATCACCCCGCACATGTGGCTGTCCCGGCGGGACCGGCTGGACAAGCCGGACCGGCTGGTGTTCGACCTGGACCCGTCCGTCAGCGGCTTCCCCGCCGTGCGGGCCACCGCCCGCGCGCTCGCCGACGTGCTGGAGGACCTCGGTCTGGCGCGTTACGTGCAGACGACCGGATCGCGGGGGCTGCACGTCGTGGTGCCGCTAGCCGGCGAGGCCGACTTCGACACGGCCCGGCAATTCGCCCGCGACGTCGCCGACATGGTCGCAGCTGACGATCCCGCGCACCGCACGGTCGAAGTCCGCAAGAGCAAGCGCGGTGATCGGGTGTACCTCGACGTCATGCGCAACGCCTACGCGCAGACCGCGGTGGCACCGTATGCGGTGCGGGCCCGCCGCGGCGCGCCGGTGGCCACGCCACTGGAGTGGGATGAGCTGGACGCCCGCAATATGCGCGCGGACCGGTTCAGCATCCGTGACATCCCCAAAAGGCTGGCCGGGCAACGGGATCCGTGGGCCGACCTGAGCCGGCACGCCCGGCCCCTGTCGCGCCCGCGCCAGCGACTGTCGAAATGGCGTGGTGCTCGTGCCTGAACTTCCCGACGTGGAGGGATTTCGCCGCCAGCTGGCGGGCAGGCTGCCCGGCCGGCGCGTGCATCGTGTGGAGGTGCGCGACCCGGGTGTACTGTGCAATACCACCGCCCAGCGGCTCCGGCACGACTTGAACGGCCACCGCTTCGGTGCCCCCCGCCGGCACGGCAAGTGGCTGATCCTGCCGACCGACGGCCCGGCGCTGCTAGTGCACAGCGGCATGACGGGTCATCCGTACTACGCACCCGCCGGCGCCGAAGAGGAGGGGCAAGCGGGCTGGTGTTGTCGCTGGATCGCGGCGAGTTGCGCTACGCCGACCAGCGCAAGCTACGCGGCATCTGGCTGGCCCCCTGCGAAGACGACGTCGCCGAGGTGATCGGTCCGCAGGGCCCTGATGCACTGGGCATCGACCTGCGGAGGTTTCGCGATGTGCTGGCCGGCCGCCGGGGCCGGCTGAAGACGACGCTGACGGACCAGTCGGTGATCGCCGGGCTCGGCAACTTGCTCACCGACGAAATCTGCTGGCAGGCCCGCTTACATCCGTCTCGGTCGGTCAGCGAGCTGGACGACGCGGATCTCCGGCAGCTGCACGCGACGATGCGGTGGGTGCTACGCACTGCGGTGCGACACGGCCGCGTGCCCGGCCTGCCACGGTGGCTCACGGGTGTGCGCGACGATCCCGACCCGAGTTGCCCGCGCTGTGGCACCCGGCTCGCACGTGCCCGCACCGGCGGCCGGACGTCGATGTGGTGCCCACGCTATCAGGCCGAGCCACGGTAGCTGGCAAAGGCGTGGTCGTCACCACGCTCTGCGCGTAATGTCCGCAGTTATGAACTCCACCAGCCGCAGATGGACGACGATCGCCGCCGTAATGGCCGCCGCGGTCGGCGCGCAGTTAATTCCGGCGACTGCACAGGCCCAAAACGAGCGGCACAACGTCACCTACATCGCCAGGGTCGACGGGGTGGCCCCCGGCTCCGTGGCAACCTTCATGATCAACGAGAGGCAGGCGAACACCGCCAACTTGAGCTCGCTACCCGGCAATGCCTTCGAGGCAAACACGGTGCTGGCCGATCCGACGAAAGCGGGTATGCAGGTGACGCTCCGCTGGCCGTATTCAGCGAACGTGCACTGCGAAATCGACATCGACGACAACGTCGCGGCGCAGGTCGATCAGTTCGTTAGGCCGGCGCCGGGCAACAATGACCCGATGAACGGTGTGCTGCCGTGCGGCGCGCCGCTGGCCACCACGTAGGGTGCGCGCCGAAAACTGGCTTTGAAACATGCGAACACCGGTCCCCGTTTTGGGCGAGCCGGGCCATTGGGCCTACGGCCGCCAGCCGATGTCGTCCGCCCAGTCCCACGCCCGACGGTAGGCGTCGAGAAACCACCGCTCCTTGACGGTGTCGTAGCGGGCGATATCTCCGCCCGCCACCTCCACGGCTTTGCTCTTGACGGCCAGATACTGTGCGCGCACAGCGGGATTGGCCGTCAGCCAGTCGACGAACAGCAGCGCGAACTGCTGATTGGGCCAGCCGTTGACCCGGACATGAACATATGTTGGCCGGCCCGGATCGGCTGAGCCGTGAATCCGCTTGTGCCACAATGCTGGATCGCTATTATGATCATAGCGTTCGACGGTGCTTCGGGCATCGGCTTTGGCGACGTCTCCGGTGATGTCTTCGATGCGAGGGTAGCCGGCGGGCAGCAGCAGCGCGGCGAGTTCGTCTGCTAATGCGAGTGATTCGACGGTGACCTGGATGTCGATGGCATCCTTGGCGTCCAGCCTGGGCACCGCGGTCGATCCGATGTGGTCAACTCGCTGCGCTTTTGTGCCGCACGCGGTCGTGATCCGGGCGACGATGCGGCGCGCCTGCTCCGGCCAGATTGGGTCGGCCGGCACCAGCCGCGCCGGTGGACGAGCAATCTCATGCGCACTCAGGTTGCGCCTGAACGGTAATATCCGACGATTCCACACCTCGCGAGCCTTCTCGGCCAAGGCCTGCAGGCTACCCGAGTTGTCCAGAAAGACGTCGGCGACGGCGCGGCGCTGTTCGTCATCGGCCTGTGCGGCAATCCTGGCGCGGGCGTCGGCTTCGGCCATGCCACGTTGTTCGACCAGCCGCTGCACTCGCAGTTCGACATCGGCATGCACCACAACGACCAGCGGGAACAGCGGAGCCATACCGGATTCCACCAGCAGCGGAATGTCTTCCACGACAACCGCATCCTCGGGCACGGCCGCGATGATCTCCGCGCGGCGCTTGGCAACCAGCGGATGAACGATCCCATTGAGGGTGGTGCGAGTGGTGTCATCTCGAAAAGCCTTGGCAGCCAATGCTTGACGATCCAGCGCCCCGTCGGACAGCAGAATGTCTTGACCGAACGTTTCCGCGAGCGCCGCCAGTCCTTCGGTGCCCGGTTCGACCACCTCGCGGGCGATGACGTCAGCGTCGACAACGACCCCGCCACATTCCGAGAAGGTGGCCGACACCGCCGACTTACCAGCGCCGATGCCACCGGTCAGCCCAATCCGAAGCATCCGCGGACGCGGTTATGCGCTGCCGGCGAGTTTCTCCCGCAAGGCGGCGAGTTGGGCGTCGCTAGCCAGCGACCCGCCCGTGTTGTCCTCGGACTGCGAACCGTTGGCCGGTGGCTGGTCGGCATCGGCGGGCGCTGCGGCTGCGGCGGCCGCGAACTTCTCCATCTGCGCGGTGTGCATCTTGTGCCGGCGCTCGGCTTCAGCGTAGCGCGCCTCCCACTCGGTACGCTGCTTTTCGAAGCCCTCCAGCCAGTCGTTGGTCTCGGGGTCGAACCCCTCCGGGAAAATGTAGTTGCCGTGCTCGTCGTAGCTGTCGGCCATGCCGTACTTCGCCGGGTCGAATTCCTCGGTGTAGTCCTCGTTGGCCTGTTTGAGCGACAGCGAAATACGGCGGCGTTCCAAGTCGATGTCGATGACCTTGACCATCGCATCGTCGCCGACTGCGACCACCTGGTCGGGCACTTCGACGTGACGCTCGGACAATTCGGAGATGTGCACCAAGCCTTCGATCCCCTCCTCGACGCGGACAAACGCACCGAACGGAACCAGCTTGGTGACCTTCCCAGGCACGATCTGGCCGATGGCGTGTGTGCGCGCGAAGTGCCGCCACGGATCTTCCTGAGTAGCCTTGAGCGACAACGAAACCCGCTCGCGGTCCATATCGACATCGAGCACCTCGACGGTGACCTCGTCGCCGACCTGGACCACTTCGGAGGGGTGGTCGATGTGCTTCCAGGACAACTCGGAGACGTGCACCAGGCCGTCCACACCGCCGAGATCGACGAAGGCACCGAAGTTGACGATCGAGGACACCACACCTTTTCGGATGGCGCCCTTCTGCAACTGATTAAGGAATTCGCTGCGCACCTCGGACTGGGTCTGCTCTAGCCAAGCCCGTCGCGACAGCACCACATTGTTGCGGTTCTTGTCCAGCTCAATGATTTTGGCCTCGATCTCCTTGCCGATGTACGGCTGCAGATCGCGGACGCGCCGCATCTCGACCAACGAGGCCGGCAAGAAGCCGCGCAGCCCGATGTCGAGGATCAACCCGCCTTTGACGACCTCGATGACCGTGCCCTTGACCGCCTCGTCCTTCTCCTTGAGCGCCTCGATGGTGCCCCAGGCGCGCTCGTACTGTGCGCGTTTCTTGGACAGGATCAAACGGCCTTCTTTGTCCTCCTTGGTGAGCACCAGGGCCTCGACCTTGTCGCCGACGGACACCACCTCATGGGGATCGACGTCGTGCTTGATGGAAAGCTCGCGGGAGGGGATGACCCCCTCGGTCTTATAGCCGATGTCGAGCAGGACTTCATCCCGGTCAACCTTGACTATGGTCCCTTCCACGATGTCGCCATCGTTGAAGTATTTGATTGTCTTGTCGATGGCGGCGAGAAAGTCCTCGGACGAGCCGATGTCATTAACGGCTACTTGTGCAGAGGTGACGGCGGGACTCGGCATATTGTTGGGTGGCTCCGGACAGGTTTGGTCGTAGGGACAGTTGCATAGCGTCGCCCGCGATTTCGCCACGGGCTACCCGTCGAGGCTACTCGCCTGTGGACACGCTGGACAAACTCAGTCCCAACACGCCGATTTGCGTCGAATGAAACGCCGCGACGAAATCGGACGTGAAATTTTGCCGTGGCGGTGCGTTTGGCGAGCGTGCGCCGCTAGTGTGCTGCAGAGTCCCAACTACGGCCGTAGCCCACCGACACTTCTAGCGGCACATCCAGCGGATATGCACCGCCCATCTTGTCGCGCACCAGCGCCTCGAGCTGTTCCCGCTGACCGGGAGCCACTTCGAACAACAGTTCGTCATGTACCTGCAGCAGCATGCGCGACGCCAGCCCCGCTTCTTTGAGCGCCTTGTCGACCTCGATCATGGCCACCTTGATGATGTCGGCCGCGCTGCCCTGAATCGGCGCATTGAGCGCCGCCCGCTCGGCGGCTTCCCGCACCTGGCGATTGCTGCTGTCCAGCTCCGGCAGGTAGCGCCGACGGCCCAACACGGTCGAGGTGTAGCCGTCCTTGCGGGCCTGTTCGACGACGGCATGCAGGTAGTCGCGCACCCCGCCGAACCGGGCGAAGTAGGCGTCCATCTGGACCTTCGCCTCCTCGCTGGAGATTTTCAGCTGCTGCGCCAGCCCGTAAGCGCTCAGCCCGTAGGCCAGCCCGTAGGACATTGCCTTGACGCGGCGGCGCAACTCGCCGGTCACCTCCTCGATCGGCACACCGAATGCACGTGACGCGACGAAGGAGTGCAGGTCTTCACCGGTACGGAACGCCTCGACGAGCCCGTCATCTTGCGACAGGTGCGCCATGATCCGCATCTCGATCTGGCTGTAGTCGGCGGTCATCAGCTCGGCGTAGCCGTCGCCGACCACAAACGCGTCCCGGATCTGCCGGCCGGCGTCGGTGCGGATCGGAATGTTCTGCAGGTTCGGCTCGGTAGAGGAAAGCCTGCCAGTCGCCGCAATCGTCTGGTTGAACGTGGTGTGGATACGGCCATCGGCGGCCACCGAGTTGAGCAACCCGTCGACGGTGACTTTCAGCCGGGTAGCGTCACGGTGCGCGAGCAGGTGCTCGAGGAACGGGTGCCCGGTCTTGTCGAACAGCGACTGCAAGGCATCGGCGTCGGTGGTGTACCCGGTCTTCGTCCGCTTGGTTTTCGGCATTCCCAATTCATCGAACAGCACAACCTGCAGCTGTTTGGGCGAGCCGAGGTTGATCTGCTTACCGATCACCGCGTACGCGGCCTCGGCCGCGTCGCGGATCTGGTCGCCGAACTGGCTTTGCAACTCGCCCAGCAGCCCCAGGTCGACCGCGATGCCCGCGGCCTCCATGCCCGCCAAAACCCCTTGCACCGGCAGCTCCATCTCGCCCAGCAACGACGTGGAGTCAATCCGCGCCAGCTCCACATCCAGCGCGTCGGCCAGGTCCACCACAGCTCGGGCACGCAGAATCGTGGTCTGCACAGCTTGGTCGTCCACCCCGCCGGTGTCGTCGAGAAGCGAAAGTTGCTGTTGCTCAGGGGTTTCCGCGCGCAGCTCGCGACGCAGGTAGCGCAGCGAAAGGTCGTCGAGGGTGAAGCTGCGCTGGCCCGGCCGGACCAGGTAGGCGGCCAGCGCGGTGTCGGAGGTGACGCCGTCCAGCCTCCAACCGCGCCCGGTGAGGTCGTGGATGGCGAGCTTCGCCTCGTGCAGTGCTTTCGGTTTCTCGGGATCGGCCAGCCAGGCCGCCAGTGCCGCGTCGTCGTCGGGGGTCAGCGTGCTGGTGTCGATGTAGCCGCCGTCACCGTCGGCGGCCGCGATCGCCAGCGCCGTGGCGTCACCGCCGTAGGGCAGGTGGGTACCGACCACCGCCAGCCCGCATCGGCGCCCCTCGCCGGCATGCTCGGCCAACCACTGCCCGACGCTCCCGGCCGCCAGCGCTCCGCCGCGCACGTCGAACCCCTCGTCGACCTCGGGTTCGACGGCGGCCAACGTCTCGAACAGCCGGTCACGCAGCACCCGAAACTCCAAGTGATCAAAGAGCTGGTGGATCCGTTCGCGATCCCATGGCTGTAACCGCAGCGTGTCCGGTGTCTGCGCCAGCGGCACATCGCGGATCAGGTCGGTGAGCTCTCGATTGCGCACCACACTGGCCAGATGCGCCCGCAGCGCATCGCCCACCTTGCCGCGCACCGAGTCGACGTTGTCGACCAACGCCTGCAGCGAGCCGTATTCGGCGATCCACTTGGCGGCGGTCTTCTCCCCCACCCCGGGAATCCCGGGCAGGTTGTCGCTGGGGTCGCCGCGCAGCGCGGCAAAGTCGGGATACTGCGCCGCCGTAAGCCCGTATTTCTCGACGACCGCCTGGGGCGTGAAGCGGGTCAGGTCGCTGACGCCTTTGCGCGGATAGAGCACCGTCACGTCGTCGCTGACCAGCTGCAGCGAGTCACGGTCGCCGGTGACCACCAAGACGCGGTAGCCCTCGTTTTCGGCCTCAGTGGCCAACGTCGCGATGATGTCGTCAGCTTCGTAGCCCGGCTCGGCCAGTACCGTGATGCCGAGCGCGGCAAGGACTTCCTTGGTGATCTCGATCTGGCCGTGGAACTCGTCGGGAGCGGACGCCCGGTTGGCCTTGTATTCCGGGTAGCGGTCGGAGCGAAAGGTCTGCCGCGACACGTCGAACGCCGCGGCCACATGCGTCGGGGATTCGTCGCGCAGCAGGTTGATCAGCATCGCGGTGAACCCGTAGACCGCGTTCGTGGTCAGCCCACCCTGGGTCTTGAAGTTCTCCGCCGGCAGCGCGTAGAAAGCCCGGAACGCCAGCGAATTGCCGTCGAGCAGCAGCAGTGTGGGCTTGTCGTCGGGGCTCGTCGACGTCCCTGCGGCCGTGGTGGCCGAGGCTTTGGCTGGGCTCACGGCCCTACTCTATGCACTGTGGCGGACATCCGATGCCGGTGAACGGGATGCCTTCTCGCAGTTGTGCACGGTAGTGCTGGTTTCGGCGAGAACTGCAACACGTTTCAGTTTTGCGGCCGGACTCGGTAGGCTGGCCGCGTGCCAGCAGCCACCCGCCGGCAACCGGCAATCGATGGATGGTTCGCAACCGACGACGCCGGTGTGCCGCATCTGATCGGCAGCAAGTGTCCCCGGTGCGGCACGTATGTTTTTCCGCCGCGGGCCAACAACTGCCCCAACCCCGGGTGTGACGGTAACGCGCTTGAGCAGGTGCTGCTGTCACGGCGCGGCACCCTGTGGAGCTACACCGAAAACCGTTACGCTCCTCCCCCGCCCTATCCAGCACCCAACCCTTTCGCCCCGTTCGCGATCGCCGCGGTCGAGCTGGCCGACGAGGGCCTGATCGTCCTCGGCAAAGTGGTCGGGGGCACGCTGGCGGCCGACCTGAAGGTTGGCATGGAGATGGAGCTGACCACCATGCCGCTGTTCACCGACGACGAAGGCGTCGAGCGCATCGTGTACGCGTGGAGAATCGCATGAGGACACCCGAACCGGTCTACATCCTGGGCGCCGGCATGCACCCCTGGGGCAAGTGGGGCAACGACTTCACCGAGTATGGGGTGGCGGCCGCACGCGCCGCACTTGGTGAAGCCGGCCTTGACTGGCGTCAGATCCAGCTGGTGGCGGGTGCGGATACCATTCGCAACGGCTATCCGGGATTCGTCGCCGGCTCGACATTCGCCCAGAAGCTCGGCTGGAACGGCGTCCCGGTGAGCTCAAGCTATGCGGCGTGTGCCAGCGGTTCGCAGGCGCTGCAGAGCGCCCGCGCTCAAATCCTGGCCGGTTTCTGCGATGTGGCGCTGGTTGTCGGCGCGGACACCACCCCGAATGGCTTTTTCGCCCCGGTCGGCGGCGAACGCAAAAATGACCCCGATTGGCAGCGGTTCCATCTGATCGGGGCCACCAACCCGGTCTACTTCGCGCTGCTCGCGCGGCGCCGCATGGACCTCTACGGCGCCACAGTGGAGGATTTCGCGCAAGTCAAGGTCAAGAACGCACGCCACGGCCTGCAGAATCCGAACGCCCGGTTCCGCAAGGAGACCTCGGTCGAGGACGTGCTGGCCAGCCCGGTGGTGGCCGACCCGCTGCGGCTGCTGGACATCTGCGCCACCTCCGATGGCGCGGCGGCACTGATCGTGGCCAGCGCGAAGTTCGCCCGCCAGCACCTCGGTTCCCTGCAGGGCGTGCCCTCGGTGCGGGCGGTCAGCACCGTCACGCCCCGTTACCCCCAGCACCTGCCCGAATTGCCGGATATCGCAACGGATTCCACCGCGGTTGTGCCCGCACCCGAGCGGGTGTTCAAGGATCAGATCCTCGACGCTGCCTACGCGGAGGCGGGTATCGGTCCCGACGATTTGAGCCTGGCCACCTGTCCACCGCGCTGGAACTCGACTGGTACGAGCACCTAGGACTGTGCGCGAAAGGCGAAGCCGAGGCGCTGCTGCGCAGCGGTGCGACCATCATCGGCGGCAAGATCCCGGTCAACCCGTCGGGCGGGCTGGCGTGCTTCGGCGAGGCCATCCCCGCGCAGGCGATCGCCCAGGCGTGCGAACTGACCTGGCAGTTGCGTGGACAGGCCACCAGCCGCCAGGTCGAGGACGCGAAGGTCGGCATCACCGCCAATCAGGGCCTGTTCGGGCATGGCTCGTCGGTGATCGTCGCGCGTTAGAGGCGTGGATCGCCTCGCCAGCTGAACGCCCGGTAGTCGCACCGGCCACATCAGCACTGTCGACTCATCACGATGTGAATGAGATAAGCGATACCACATGCGATATCACTTTCGCGCGCACGATCTGATATTCCCCGGCACCCAGCAAGGAGCACAGAATTCGGTAGCCTCCTAGGCCTGGCGAACTTGAGCTTGCTCTCGAAAATGTCGATGTACGCAAGCTGACGTTGGCCACCTCTACTCGGACGACGACGCGTCTTTGGGCGTGTCGAGCGTTTCCAGCACGACTTCGGCCACCCGTTTCATGGTGGTCCGGCGGTCCATGGCGGCCCGCTGGATCCACTTGAACGCCTCCGGCTCGGTCATACCCTGTTTGGTTTGCAGCAGACCCTTGGCTCGTTCAACGAGCTTGCGGGTTTCCAGCCGGTCGGACAGCGTCGCCACTTCGCGTTCCAACGCGGTGATCTCGCTGAACCGGCTCACCGCCAGCTCAATGGCGGGAATGAGATCGCTGGCGGTGAACGGTTTCACCAGGTACGCCATCGCGCCGGCATCTCGCGCGCGTTCGACCAGGTCACGTTGGCTGAATGCGGTCAGCACGACGATCGGTGCGATGCGTTTGCTGGCAATCTCCGACGCCGCGTCGACCCCGTCGCGGCGCGGCATCTTTACATCCATGATCACCAGGTCGGGCTTGAGCTGCTCGGCCAGTTCGACGGCTTCCTGCCCGTCGCTGGCCTGCCCGACGATCTCGTAGCCCTCTTCCACCAGCATCTCGGCTAAGTCAAGCCGGATGAGCGCCTCGTCCTCGGCGATCAGAACCCGGCGCGGGGCGGTGGCATCGGCGTCGGTCTTAGACCCGGTCATGACGACATTGTGTCGCGGCAAGCCGTAATCAGCGACCGCAGGGGTTGTCGGTGCCTGGCCATCGAACGCATCCTCTATGGTGGGAGGCCGTAGACGGGCAAGCCCTCGTATCCCAACTGGCAGAGGAAACGGACTCAAAACCCGTACAGTGTGGGTTCGAATCCCACCGAGGGCACGGCAGAACCAATGCTGTACACCATCGGCCACGGCGCGAAGACCGCCGGCGAACTCACCGCCACGCTTGTCGAACATGACATCGACCTGCTGGTTGACGTGCGAAGTTTCCCCGGCTCCCGGCGCAACCCCGACGTCGCCAAACGAGCAATGCCGGAGTGGCTGGGCGCTGCGGGAATCAGTTACCGGCACGAACCCGGGCTCGGTGGACGACGGAAACCGCCCACCCTTCCGATACCGCGTGACCAATGGTGGGAAAACCAAGCGTTCGCCAACTATGCCGCGCATACCCGCACACCCGACTTTCAGGCGGCATACCAGCGGCTCCTGCAGGACACCAGCACCCGCAACGTGGCCATCATGTGCGGGGAGCCGACGTGGTGGCGTTGCCACCGACGCATGATCGCAGATCTGGCCACGCGCGACGGACACACAGTGCAACACATCATGCCCAACGGCTCACTGTCAGTGCACCGCATGTCCGAATGGCTTACCGGCATCGCGCCCGATGAGCGTTGACACGGCGCTCCGCAAACGTCCGGCTCACCGGTTAGGCTTTTGCCGTGGCGGCTACGACGTGCGCCGCGCCACCCATACGGGCAGACGGTTCGTCGCGAAGGCCGGACTGTGTGGCGGCAGTGCGGGCGCAACCGCGCGCCCGCAACCAGCACTACGCCGACAGGGTCGCGCGGCGGCAGCGTGTGCTCAACATCAGCACTTTTCTCGCGGTAGCGGTGAGCGGGGCTTCGCGATTGTTGGACTTCTGGCCGGACCCACGGCGTGGCGGGCCGAAGTGGTCAATCTTGTCGCCGTCTCGATCTTCGCGATGATCCCGTTACTTCAACGTTTCGGGGAACTGGTTGCGCCGCTGACCTTTTTCTGCTCGGCCTGTGCGTCGCTCTTCGTCATCTGCGGGAACAGTGGGAACCGGCTCGGGCTTGCAGCTCTTCTTTCTCGTCGTCGTCTGTCTGGTGATGCTGCAGCTGGGCGTCGAACATATCGCCCTGGCGGCGACACTGGCAGCCGTCGCCGCCGGGCTGGTGGTCACGCTCGAATTCCTGGTCCCGCGCGACACCGGGGTTCAGCCGGCCTGGGTCCAGTCGCTGAGCTTCTTCCTCACCGCCATCTCCGCCTGCGTGATGGTGGTCGTGACGGTGTGGTATGCGCTGCGTGAGATCGCCCGCGCGGAAACGATCATGGAAGTTGAGTACGAACGATCCCAGGCCCTGCTGGCCAACATGCTGCCGGCCAGCATCGCGGAGCGGCTGAAACAGCCGGCGCGAAACGTCATCGCCGACAAGTATGAGGAGGCCTCAGTCCTGTTCGCCGACATCGCGGGCTTCACCCAGCGGGCCAGCGACACCGCGCCGGACAAGCTGATCCGATTCCTGGATCGGCTGTACAGCGACTTCGACGCGCTCGTCGACAAGCACGGACTGGAGAAGATCAAGGTCAGCGGCGACTCCTACATGGTGGTCAGTGGAGTGCCCCAACCGCGGCCCGATCACGTCGAGGCGCTGGCAGACCTCGCGCTGGACATGGTCGACACCGCGAACGGACTAAAGGATCCGCATGGCCACGCGGTGCCGCTGCGGATCGGCCTTGCCGGCGGCCCGGTGGTCGCTGGCGTTGTGGGTTCTCGCCGGTTCTTCTACGACGTGTGGGGCGACGCGGTCAATGTCGCGTCCCGGATGGAGGCCACCGACTCCATCGGGCGGATTCAGGTGCCTGAGGAGGCCTACGAACGCCTGAAAAACGACTTCGTGCTGCAGGAGCGCGGCGACATCGACGTCAAGGGAAAGGGCGTAATCCACACGTGGTATCTCGTCGGCCGCAAGCAGGACGCGGATTCCGGTGGCCGGCGTGCCGAGGCATCACAGACCGCTGGCGTCTGAATCGTTTCCGCCTAGCAAACGCCTCCACGGCACACGCCCGGCACCATGGATTCCCGCACCGGAACCGCTGGTATGTGCGACACTTCGCAGATGGAAACCACCGCTGTCCCAAGCTTGTTGCCGCATCTGTGGAAGTCCACCTTGGTGTCGGGAATTGTGGCGCTGGCCCTTGGCATTTTGGTGTTGGTCTGGCCGACTAAGACCATCCTGGTCGCCGCCATCGTTTTCGGTGTCTATCTACTGATCACCGGTATCGCGCAGGTCATTTTCGCGTTCAGCCTGCACGTGTCCGCCGGCGGGCGGGTGTTGTTGTTCATCAGCGGGGCCGCGTCTCTGGTTTTGGCCGTGCTGTGCTTCCGCAGCCTCGCCAACTCGATTCTGCTGCTGGCGATCTGGATCGGCGTCGGCTTCATCTTTCGCGGTGTGGCGACGTCGGTCTCGGCCATTAGTGACCCCATGCTGCCGGGCCGTGGTTGGGAGATCTTCCTCGGTGTGATCAGCCTGTTGGCCGGCATCGTGATGCTGGCATCCCCGTTTGCCTCCCTCCAGGTACTGGTACTAGTCGTCGGCATCTGGCTCCTCGTCATCGGTGCGTTCGAGATCGTGTCGTCGTTCGGGATTCGCAATGCGTCCAAGACGATCGCCAGGGCTGTATCGAGAGCAGCGTCAGCGTGACCGAGCCAACCGTGCTCCGGGTCACAGTTCCGTGGACCCACCGGATCTCTCTACTACACTGCGTCGTAGCACTAGGCCGTAGGAGATGACAGATGGATGTCGTCGACATTTCGCGCTGGCAGTTCGGTATCACCACCGTCTACCACTTCATCTTCGTGCCGCTCACCATCGGTCTGGCGCCCCTGGTCGCCGTCATGCAGACGGTGTGGGTGGTCACCGATAACACCGCGTGGTATCGCCTCACCAAATTCTTCGGCAAGCTGTTCCTGATCAACTTCGTCATCGGCGTGGCCACCGGGATCGTGCAGGAATTTCAGTTCGGTATGAATTGGAGCGAGTACTCCCGGTTCGTCGGCGACGTCTTCGGAGCGCCCCTGGCCATGGAGGGCCTGGCCGCCTTCTTCTTCGAGTCCACCTTCATCGGGTTGTGGATCTTCGGCTGGAGCCGGCTGCCCCGGTTGATCCATCTGGCCTGCATCTGGATCGTCGCGATCGCGGTCAACGTGTCCGCGTTCTTCATCATCGCGGCGAATTCCTTTATGCAACACCCGGTCGGTGCACACTACAACCCCGCGACCCGACGGGCCGAGTTGACCAGCATCTGGGCGTTGCTGACGAATAACACTGCACAGCAAGCGTTTTTGCACGTTGTCACGGGTTCTTTCTTGACGGCGGGAACATTCGTGGCCGCGGTATGCGCCTGGTGGATGGTCCGTTTGCGGAAGGGTACGGGTGCCGTCGACGAGTCTGAGACCGCGAAGGACGACGCCCGCAGTATGTATCGCCCGGCAACCATCCTCGGGTGCTTCGTCGCGCTCGCCGCCGCGGTCGCATTGTTCTTCACCGGCGACGCGCAGGGCAAGCTGATGTTCCGCCAGCAGCCGATGAAGATGGCGTCGGCGGAATCACTGTGCGACACCGAGACCGACCCGGACTTCTCCATCCTGACCATCGGCACGCACAACAACTGCGGAAGCGTCACGGAGGTGATCAAGGCGCATTACGTGCTGCCGTTCCTGGCCGAAGGCCGGTTCAGCGGCGTAACGCTGCAAGGAGTGCGCGACCTGCAACGGGAATACCAACAGCGATTCGGGCCGAACGACTATCGGCCCAACCTGTTCGTCACCTACTGGTCATTCCGGATCATGATCGGGCTGCTGGCAATTCCGCTGTTGTTCGCGCTAGCCGCACTGTGGCTCACCCGCGGCGGCCGGATCTCGAATCAGCGGTGGTTCTCCTGGTTTGCGCTGCTGACCATTCCCACCCCATTTCTAGCCAACAGTGCGGGCTGGATATTCACCGAGATGGGCCGCCAGCCCTGGGTGGTCGCTCCCAATCCCACCGGCGATCAAATGGTCCGGCTCACCGTCGGCCAAGGTGTGTCGGACCACGCGTCTGGAATAGTGGTCACCTCCCTCGTCACGTTCACGATGGTGTACGGGGTCCTCGCCATCATCTGGTTCTGGTTGCTCAAGCGCTACGTCGCCGAAGGACCGCAGGAACATGACGCCGAACCGGCTCCCCCCACCCCGCCCGGTGCGGACGAAGTGGCGCCGCTGTCGTTCGCCTACTGATGTCCTTCGCCTACTGACCGGAACGGTCAATCTGGAAAGACATCTCACGAAGTTAGAAGTCAAGCCGCGAGCGGGAGAGGAGGTGGAAACGCCTGGTGTTCGTTGTAGAGCTGGCCGGTTTGCAGGCAGTGATGGAGCTGGCCGAGGAACTCATTGAACAGGTGTCGTTGGGCTTGGCGGTTCCAGTCTCCGGTGGCGCGGCGGGCATCGAAGTGGCGGCGGGCACCCGGGGAGCCGCGCAACGATGCCAGCGCCCAGATCGCCCCGACCGCGGCCAGGCGCCGGTTTTTGATATGCCGATGTGTCACCACGGTTTTCTTCCCGCTGGCACGGGTGATCGCGGCGTCCGGGTGTTGCTCAAAATGGGCGATCGCCGCCTCGGCCAACTCGTCGGCGGCCGCACACGCGGCCTCGAACTGGCGCAGCAGCGCGGCCAGCTGGATGCCCATCGCATTTTCCACCATGGGCGGTTGGTGCAGGTATGCGTCGGTGAGGCGCAGCCGCGCCGGGGTCAGCTTGGCAGCCTGCGCGGGGGTAGGCGCGGCAGCCAGGATGATGCGCGCATCGGCGCGGGCCAGCCCGCCGCTAGGCAGGTCGGCGAAGGCCGCCAGCGCGGCCGGGTAGAAGTCTTTGAGCAGATCGCGGATCTGATTGCCGATCTGCTGACGTGCCCACACCGCGTCTTGTTGGGCGCGCGCGAGCACCCGGATAGCCTGGGCCAACTCCGTGTCGGCGGGCAGCCGGCGATGCGCGTCGGGGTCGGTGCGGATGATGTTGGCCAACAGCACCGCGTCGGTGGCATCGGATTTGGCGCCCGAGACCGCATACCGGGCCCGATACCGCGAGGCCGCCAGCGGGTTGATCGGATAGATCGCCCGCCCGGTTTCCCGCAGTGCGGCCACCCACAGTCCGCGGTCGGTTTCGATCGCCACCGGGATCGGATGCTCGGCGCTGTCGCCGGCCTCGGCCAACAGGGTCAACACCCGCGAAAAGCCGGCAGCGTCGTTGCCGACTCGCCCGCGTGCCACCACGCGACCGTCGGCGTGGACCACGACGACGTCGTGATGCGCTGTGGCCCAGTCGATTCCGCAATACAGGTCCAAATTCTCACTCCTTCGATCACTCAACCGGTCACGAGCCTCGATGGGGTCACGCGGCGCCCTAATCGCGGGACTCGACGGTCCGTCATCTCACTAGCCGTCCGTGACTCCAGCACACCACAGGGCCTCGTTCTATCGAAGAGCTCGAAGCTCGGGAACATCCCTCGGGAGGTCGACCCCGTGACGGGCTCGAGCAACGGCATCCCACCACCGAAAACCGTGATCTGCCGTCAGGCGCGCCGCTCTTTCACAAGACGTCAAACGCCGGGAGAAACCAGGCATCACCCGACGACAGACCACACAGGAATCGCCCTGGTCGACACGACCAGTAACCAACCCCCACTAAACGATTAGGAGCTAACCGGTGGGATTGCAAGAACTGTGGTTCGGTGTCATGGCGGTGCTGTTCGTCGGCTTCTTCATTCTCGAGGGCTTCGACTTCGGCGTGGGCATGCTGATGGAGCCATTCGGACGCGTCGCCAAGGGTGATCCGGAGCAGCACCGGCGCGCAGCGCTCAACACCATCGGCCCGGTCTGGGACGGGAACGAGGTCTGGTTGATCACCGCGGGCGCGGCGATGTTCGCGGCGTTTCCCGGCTGGTACGCCACCGTGTTCTCGACGCTGTACCTACCGCTGCTGGTCATCCTGTTCGGCATGATCCTGCGCGCGGTCGCGATCGAATGGCGCGGCAAGATCGACGACCCGAAGTGGCGGTCCTGGGCCGACTTTGGCATCGCGGCCGGGTCCTGGCTGCCTGCAGTGCTGTGGGGCACGGCATTCGCGATCCTGGTCCGCGGACTCCCGGTGGATGCCGACCACCACGTTCACCTCTCCATCACCGATGTGCTCAACGCCTACACCCTGCTGGGCGGCCTGGCCACCGCCGGGCTCTTCCTGCTCTACGGCGCGGTCTTCGTCGCGCTGAAGACCTCCGGCTCGATCCGTGACGATGCGTTCCGATTCGCCGTGTGGCTGTCGCTTCCGGTGACGGCGCTGGTTGCCGGGTTTGGGCTTTGGACGCAACTGGCGCACGGCAAGAACTGGACCTGGCTGGTGCTGGCGGTCGCGGTGGCCGCGCAGCTGGCGGTGGTGGCGTTGGTGTGGCGCCGCGCCTTCGACGGCTGGGCATTCGCGTGCACTGCCCTGGTCGTCGCGGCTGTGGTGGTGCTGTTGTTCGGCTCGCTGTATCCGAACCTGGTGCCGTCCACACTGAACCCTCAGTGGAGCGTGACGATCGACAACGCGTCATCGACGCCATACACCCTGAAGGTCATGACGTGGGTGACGGCAATTTTCGCTCCGTTGGTCGTGCTGTACCAGGGATGGACGTATTGGGTTTTCCGGCAACGGATCTCGGCTGAACGGATACCGCCGTCGACCGGTCTGGCGAGGCGCGCGTCCTGAGCACCAACGGTCGCGCGCCCCTGGACCCGCGGCTGTGGCGGGCATCGACTGCGCTGCATCGTTTTCTGGTTGCCACGGTGAGCTGCGGTGTGCTGATCTCAAGCTGTGCAATCGCATCTGCGATTGTGCTGGCGCACATCGTCGCAGGCATCATCAGCAATCCGTCAGCAAGGAGCCTGAACTGCTGGGTATGGCTTTTGTCAACGCTGTTGGGGCTGTGGGTGATTCGTACGGTAGCGCGCTGGATTCAGGCGCGCGTGGGTCAGCGTGGGGCTAGTGCAGTGATCGCCGATCTCAGCGGTCAGGTGTTGGTAGCGGTGACGGCCCGAGAGCCGCGGGAACTGGCCGCCCAGCGCGACGCCGCCGCGGCGGTCGTGACCCGTGGCCTCGACGGCTTGCGCCCATACTTCACTGCGTACCTGCCGTCGTTGCTGCTCGCCGCCATCCTGACGCCGTCTACCGTCGCCGTGATCGCCGTCTACGACCTGAAATCGATGGCAATCGTGATGATCACGTTGCCCCTCATACCGCTCTTCATGGTGTTGATCGGTCTGGCTACCGCTGACCGATCGGCGGCCGCGCTGGCCGCGATGACCACGCTGCAAGCTCGGCTCTTGGATCTGATCGCTGGTGTCCCGACACTGCGGGCACTCGGGCGGGCCGCCGGGCCGGGACACCGCATCGCGGAACTGTCTGCGGCCCACCGACGCTCGGCGATGGCCACGCTCCGGATCGCTTTTCTGTCGGCACTGGTGCTCGAACTCCTGGCCACGCTGGGCGTCGCTCTGGTCGCAGTCGGTATCGGCCTGCGCCTGGTGTTTGGTCAGATGAGCCTGACCGCCGGGTTGACGGTGTTGTTGTTGGCGCCGGATGTGTACTGGCCGCTGCGGCGCGTCGGCGTGGAATTCCATGCCGCCCAGGACGGTAGAACTGCCGCCAATGAAGCATTCGCACTCATTGGCAGGTCGTCCGGCACGACGCGGGGACGACAAACCGTAGCCGCGCTGGGTGCGGTGATCCGTATCGAAAGGCTCAGCGTCGCTGGCCGCGACGGCCTCTCGCCGCACGATCTCACCGCGGTGATCGAGCCCGGCCAGGTCACGGTGCTGACTGGACCAAACGGCGCAGGGAAGAGCACGACACTGCAGGCGATCGCCGGACTCACCACGGCGACCGCGGGCCGCATCACCGTGGCCGGGGTCGACATCGCCCATCTCGACCCCGAGGCGTGGTGGCGGCAGCTGTCCTGGCTGCCGCAACGCGCGGTGCTGGTCCCGGGCACCGTCGCTGCCAATCTGGCCCTGTTCGGTGACCTCGACGGCATCGAAACTGCCTGTGCAGCATCAGGATTCGACACGGTCGCAGCAAAGCTACCCGACGGGCTGCAGACCATGCTGGGGCGCGGTGGCGTCGGACTGTCGCTGGGTCAGCGGCAACGGCTCGGCCTCGCCCGCGCGCTCGGATCGCCCGCGCCGGTGCTGTTGCTCGACGAGCCGACCGCGCACCTAGACGCCGACAGCGAGGATCGGGTGTTGCGGGCCATCGTGGCGCGTGCACGAGCCGGTGCCACGGTGGTGGTCGTCGGTCATCGCACCCGCGTCGTCGCGGTCGGTGACCAGGTGGTGCAGGTGGCCAGGGAGAGAAACGTGCGTCATGCGCCGGTCTGATCCACTGCTGGCGGCATCGCGCCTGCTCCGCCCACGGTTGGCCCGCCTGGTGCTGGCCATGTCATTAGGGGCGCTGTCGCTGGGCAGCGCGCTGGCACTGGCCGGGGTTTCCGCCTGGCTGATCACCCGCGCCTGGCAGATGCCGCCGGTGCTGGATTTGACGATTGCGGTGGTCGCGGTCCGCGCGTTCGCGATTTCCCGGGGGGTGCTGCATTATTGCGAGCGGCTGGCCACCCACGACACCGCGCTGCGCGCCGCCGGCACCGCCCGCGAGCGGATCTATTTCCGGCTCGCACACGGGCCGGTGGATGTCGCGACCCGACTGCACAGCGGCGACTTGGCGGCGCGGGTGGGCGCTGATGTCGATCAACTGGCCGATGTGCTGGTGCGGGCCGTGCTACCGATCGGTGTTGCGGCCATTCTGGCGCTGGCAGCGACCGCGGTAATCGCCGCCATCTCGCCGCCGGCTGCGGGTGTCTTGGCGGTCTGCTTGCTGGCCGCCGGGGTTGTCGCGCCCTGGCTGGCCGCCAGGACCGCTGCAATGCAGGAAGCCCTTGCCCGCCAACATCATTCCGATCGCGATGTGTCGGCGATGATCGCGCTGGAGCACGCGCCCGAACTACGTGTCAGCGGCATGCTCCCCGATGTCATCGCCGAGTCGCAGCGCCGCCAACATGATTGGGGCGATGCCGTCGACACTGCGGCGAGACCGGCCGCCGTCGCCGAGGCGATGCCTGCGGTGGCGATCGGTGTTAGCGTGCTCGGCGCGGTTGTGGCTGGGATCGGGCTGGCGCCCGCAGTCGCGCCCACCACCCTCGCGGTGCTGATGTTGCTGCCGCTGTCGGCGTTCGAGGCGACACTTCCGTTGCCGGCCGCCGCCGTCCAGCTGACGCGGTCGCGGATCGCGGCGCGGCGCCTGCTCGATCTGACTCCCCCCTCGAGCGGCCCCGCTACCCCTGCCGCGCTGACCACGACTTCGGCACCGGCATCACCACACCCCGCAGGTGCCGGGCGGCTTCACGCCGACGTGCGCACCGGGCATTCCACGGTGGCGAACGGGGTCACGGTTGACCTACCGCCGGGTGCCAGGCTCGCGGTCACCGGCGCCAGCGGCTCCGGAAAAACGACGCTGCTGATGACGCTCGCCGGCCTGCTGTCGCCGCTAGACGGGCAGGTCGCATTGGACGGCACCCCCTTAGACCTGCTCACCGAGGACGAATTAAACAGCGCGATAACCTTTTTCGCCGAAGACGCGCATATTTTCGCCACCACCGTGCGGGATAACCTGTTGGTCGCCCGCGCAGATTGTCGAGACGGCGAGCTGACGGCGGCCCTGGGCCGGGTCGGCCTCGGCCGGTGGCTGGCCGGTCTGCCCGATGGGCTGGCGACGGTGTTGACCGGCGGCGCGCACGCGCTATCGGCGGGTGAGCGCAGGCGCCTGCTGCTGGCCCGGGCGGTGATCTCACGGGCCCAAATCGTGCTGCTTGACGAGCCGACCGAGCATCTCGATGCGGCTGACGCCCAACATATCCTGCGCGACCTGCTGGACCCGAACGGCGAGCTGATGGCCGCAGAGCGGACCGTCGTGGTGGCTACTCACCACCTGCCCAACGACATTCGCTGTCTGGAACTACGCATTAGTCCGGCCGGGTAGGCTGACTTCCGATCGTCCACGCCGCCTGATTTGGAGCGCGAGTCATGACAGAATCCTCGGGCACGCCCACAGATAAGTCCTCTGGACCACCGGCGGACAAGCCCGAGACCCCCACGGGTACACCGGAAACCCGGTCGTGGCCACCCGAGCAGCCGGGTGCCGGCGGCCACCCGCCGCCCTACCCACAGCCGCCCTATCCGTATCCGCCCTACCCGCAGCCGCCCGGCCCGTACTCTGGCGGTTATCCGCCACCGCCGTGGCAGCCGTACCCCGGTTATCCTCCGCCGCCCGTCGCCCCAAAAAACGGCCTGGGCATCGCGGCGCTGGTGATCGCCATCGTCGCCCTGGTTTTTGTCTGGTCGGTATTCGGCGGTGTCATCCTCGGTGCCATCGCCGCGGTGATGGGGTTCGTCGCACGCGGACGAGTGAAACGCGGTGAAGCCAACAACGGCGGCGTAGCGGTCGCCGGGATCGTGCTGGGCATCGTGGCGGTCGTCGTCGGGCTGATCTTCATCCCGATTTGGATGGGTCTGTGGAATGAGGTCGGCGGTGGTGACTACGTCGACTGTTTGAAGAACGCCGGCTCTGATCCCGTCAAGCAGCAGCAGTGCGCGGATCGGTTCCGCGAACATGTCCAGGAGAAGTTCAGCGTTACGCTGACACCTTCGCCATAGCGGACCGCTTCACAGGCGTCGCCGGCGCGGCATGAATTCCAGCGACAACAACACGTAAATCAGCGGGACCAGTTGGGTCAGCGACGCCAGCGCGTAGCGCCGCTCGCCCGGTGAGTGGAATTTGCGCAGATACCGGTACAAAGACTCGAGGGCGATCAATGGGTCAAGGAGATGGATCAACACGTAGAAGAGGCTCTGCATGCGGCCACGTTGCTTGGCGTCGAAGAGCTCCGGGAAGGCCGCAAATGCTAGTGATAGCCGTTGTGCCCCAGCCTCTTTGGCGGCCATGAGCATGTCGAAGCTGAGCCGTTCGTCGATCCCGTTCGGGGCCCCGCGGCGACGCCACGGCGCGTCGAGGGTGATATCGCTGCCGCCGCCGGCGACCGCGTAGCGGTGGAAGCCCTGGACCCGCCCCGACGCGTCCCGCGCGAGGATCAGCAATATTCCCGGGTAGCGGCCTTCCAGTGCGCCGTCGAGGTTCATGCAGAACCCGCGTTCGGTGCGTGCCCCGCTGGGTGACGCCCGTAGCACGTCGATCAACTCAGCCAGCTGCTTATCGTCGAGTTCTTGCTCCGCGACGATCTCGGTCGTGATACCGAAGTTATGCGTGCGCTTAACCGCCTGACGCAGGTTGCGGAACTTGCGCCCCAGCATCTCGAAGCTGGACACGTCGATGACAACATCCCGCCCGATCGGGATCGGCCGCAGCGATTGGCCCAGCACCGACGGGTCGCTCCAGAGGCCAAGCCATCGCTCGCCGCAGGCCAGCACCACCATCCGCCAGCCGCGGGTGTGACACGTCGCGGCGAAGTCGGCCACCAGGTGGGGGAATTGCGCCTCGTCACCGATCGGATCCCCGCTGACCACCGCAAACCCGATCCGCGTCCGGTACGCGAGGGCCGCGGTGCCGTCCGCGCTGAAGTGGTAGCACTTCCCCGCCTGCATGACGAACGGCGCGAGCGGGTCCCCGCTGGTGGCGTTGATCAATGCCCATACGCGGGCCAGGTCGCCGCATTGCGGGCGGGCCGACGTCGGCCACATCAGCGCCAGGCCGGAGGCAGCGATCAGCGCGTCACCGAGTAGATCGAAGGACAGCACGTGCGCACCCAACCCCGCCAATACAAATAAGGCGGCCCCGGTCGCGTGCTTGGCCGTCACCGGGCGGCCCAGGAAGATGCCACGCGCGATCAGCGCCACCGCGGCCAAAACGGTCAGCGACCACGCCAGTCGACCGGCGGCCTGCCAGTGCTCATGTTCGTGGTCGTGGGCGATCAGCGCGATCAGCCAGCACACCGCGCAGAGCAGGGCCAAGGCACCGATCCAGCGGGCTGCGGGCGAGTCAACGTGGACGACGACGCGTTCGCGGGCGCGCGGCCTCGGTACGACGTCGACCGACGGCTCGTTCACACCCCAACCTCCAATTGCCCTGCTTATCACCTGAGCGGCTCACCCGGCCACTTTTTCACCTAAGCGGTTCTTTCTCGGTGCGGCGTTACCATTCGGCTACCCAACCACGTGGAACGTTACGCCTGATCGCAGCTATCGTCGCCGCTCAACTTGGGTCGCAATCGGATCGTTGTCGCGCGGTTGCCAACCTATCGCACAACTTATCGACGGGTGCCGGGGAAATACTTCACGATGCCTTCCTGCACCACCGTCGCGATGAGCTGGCCGGAGCCGTCGAAGAAGTGCCCCGTGCCCAGCCCGCGGGAATCCGCCGCCACCGGCGACGATGTCGAGTACAACAGCCAATCGTCGAAGTTGACCTGCCGGTGAAACCACACCGAATGGTTGGCGGACGCCGCGAAGATGCGGTCGAAGCCCCACGACAGTCCGTGGGTGGTGATGATCGAGTCCAGCACGGTGGTATCCGACGAATACACCATCGTCGCGGTGTGCAGCACCGGGTCGTCAGGCATCACACCGCCCGCCTTGACCCAGACCCGGTTGTAGGCAAGCCGCTCGCCTTTGTCTCGCATCACCCAGGCCGGGTCGTTGGCGTACCGCCATTCGATCGGCTGCAGCGCGTTGACGAACTGCGGAACAGTGTCCTCGTAGCCCCGCAACAGCTCCCTGACCGGCGGCAGGGTATGCGGCTCGGGCACCGCTGGCGGATCGATACCGTGCTCAAGGCTGCGGCCGCCGGATAGATGCGAGATCATCGCTGAGGCCAACAACGTGCCGTCCTGCATCGCGTCCACCCGCCGGTTTGCGAAACGTCGCTCATCACGCAGCCGTACCACACGAAATTCGATGTCCTTGGTGGGATCACCGCCGTTGATGAAGTGCACTGACAGCGCACTCGGCGGGAGATCATGGGTCAACGTGCGGCTGCCTGCCACGAATGACTGCGCCATCAGCTGCCCACCGAAAGTCCGCAGCGGGTTTTTGCTGGGATGGGATCCGATGAATATGTCGTCGGCTACCTGGTTGAGGTCTAGTACCGCCAGCAGTTCCTCGAAATCAGACATGGATTCTTTTCGCGCAGGCGCCTCGTCGCTAGCCGGCGCCGGCCTTGTCTCCTTAGCTTGGTTGCCCGGCCCGCATCTTCGCCGAGTTAAACGTCTTCCTCGCCGATCCGGTGCACGTGGATCAGGTTTGTTGAGCCTACTGTGCCCGGTGGCGCACCCGCGACGATGACCACCAAGTCACCGCGTTTGTACCGGCCAAGCTCCAGCAGCGACTTGTCGACCTGGCGGATCATGGCATCGGTGGACTGCATATGCGGGACGAGGAACGTCTCGGTGCCCCAGGTCATGGCGAGTTGGCTGCGCACCTCGGGCAGATCGGTGAAGGCGAGCAGCGGCAGCGGGGTGTGCAAGCGGGCCAGGCGGCGCACGGTATCGCCGGACTGAGTGAACGCGACCAGGGCCCTGGCGTCGAGCCGCTCGCCAATGTCACGGGCGGCGTACGAGATCACCCCGCGCTTGGTGCGCGGTATGTGCGTCAGCGGCGGCGCGGCTGTCGAAATCTCTTCAACCGCACATACAATCCGCTCCATCATCCGCACAGCTGCCAGCGGGTGTTTCCCGACAGCGGTTTCCCCGGACAACATCAGCGCATCGGCACCGTCGAGCACCGCGTTAGCGACGTCGGACGCCTCGGCTCGTGTCGGCCGTGAGCTCTCGATCATCGAGTCGAGCATCTGGGTCGCGACGATGACAGGCTTGGCGTTCTCCCGGGCCATTTGGATGGCCCGCTTCTGGACCAGCGGGACTTCCTCCAGCGGCAGCTCAACGCCCAGGTCGCCACGGGCCACCATCACGCCGTCGAACGCCAGTACAACGGCTTCGAGATTGTCGACCGCTTGCGGCTTCTCCAGCTTGGCAATCACCGGTACCCGGCGCCCGATCACATCCATTATCTCGTGGACCAGCTCGACATCGGACGGCGAGCGCACGAACGACAGCGCCACCATGTCGACGCCGAGGTCTAGCGCAAACCTAAGATCCTCGATGTCCTTGTCCGACAAGGCGGGGGCGGACACGTTCATTCCGGGCAGCGACATCCCTTTGTGGTCGCTGACCGGGCCGCCTTCGGTGACGGTGCACACCACGTCATCGCCGTCGATGTCTTCGACCACCAGTCCGACGTTGCCGTCGTCGACCAGAACACGGTCACCGGCTACCGCGTCCTTGGCTAACTGCTTGTAGGTGGTTGATACCCGGTCGTGGCTGCCTACGCAGTCGGCGACGGTGATCCGCACCGTTTCACCGTCGGCCCAGTAGGTGGGGCCCCCGGCGAAGCGCCCCAGCCTGATCTTCGGGCCTTGCAGGTCGCCGAGCACGCCGACCGCGCGGCCGGTGGCATCCGAAGCGGCCCGCACTCGCTCGTAGGCGGCCTTGTGCTCGCGGTAGTCGCCGTGGCTGAAGTTCAACCGGGCGAAGTCCATTCCGGCTTCGACCAGCGCCCTGACCGACTCGTCGGTGTTGGTGGCCGGGCCGAGAGTGCAGACGATCTTCCCGCGTCTCGCCACGACGACAGCATAGTCGGGGTCACACCTTCTCGACCAATCCAAATCAGGTGGCGAACCGTGGCCGCACGCCAGCACTGACGGCAGTGCAGCCTGCCGCACAGGTGTGACGGAACGTGTTGCGCGCGTGAGGAATTGAGTTAGCCACGAGCTGCCACCGTATCGGGGGTGTCCGCGGCTATCCGGTGATGATCGTGGGAATCAGTGGGAAGCCGGGTAGGTTGCGCAGCACTGTCCAGGCTATCGCCGCAACGGCGATGGTCACGATCGCCGGCATCGGCAGCGCCGATCGTCCGCGGCGGCGTACCAGGATCCACCCCGCTAGCAGCGGGATACCAACGAGCAGGAAGACGTTGTCGGTGATGGCGGCGGCCAAATCGCCGTGTAGCAGGTCGTGCATCATCCGAAGCCCACCGCAGGCAGGGCAGTTCCAGCCGGTGAGCAGCCTGAAGGGACACTGCGGGTACACGGAACGCTGATTGTGTGGGTCCACGAACCCGATGTAACCGATCGTGCCTACCAGCAGCGCGCCAGAACCAAGTGCGCCGTACAAGCGGCGCCGATTGATCGGTACCCGGTTACGTCCCATCGCGCAGTGGCCGGCCCTGTGGATCACGCACCCTGTCGGTGAGTATCAGCACCGCGTCGACGACGCCCCAAACGACGGCCCCGATTCCGCAGGTCAGCAGGCCCACGATCAATTGGGCAACGCCCAACCCGGTGTGACCCAGGTAGATGCGGCCAACACCGACGGTGCCGAGCAAACCGATCAGCCGCAAAAATCCCGCCACGACCTTCGATTTGTCCGACAACGGCTCCCCGGTCAAGGGATGGCGGCCGTAGGGCGCGGCCGGGTCGATGTAACCACCAGGCGCCGAATATGGCGGATACTGCGGCGGATATCCAGGTGGCTGCGGTGACTCCGAACCGGCTCCTCGAGCGCCGGGCTGAGACGGATCGGTCACGTCTTCAGCATGCCAGATCGACGACCCGACGAGGTGAGCCCGGGGCGTCTCGGTTGCTACCTCGTCGACCTCCGCGTCAGGTTCCTCAGCCGGATCCTCCACCGCTGCAGGTTCGAACTGGTCGCCTCCGGAACCCCGGTTACTTCATCCTGACTATCGGTGGCTGCCCCTGTTTCCTCAGAGGCGGCCTGTTCAGCATCAGGTTCTTCAGCTTCAACGTCGGCTTCGGCCTCAGCCGCACCCTCGGGCTCGCTGACTTCAACTTCGGCATCTATCTCAGCTGCGGCCCCAACCTCCTCGGTCGGCGCCTCCACTGCCTCGGCGACAGCCGCAGATTCTGCGGCTTCTGTGTCCGCGGGCTCGGGTTCCTCAGGCTCCTCTGCCTCAGCTTCCGCGGGCGCGCGTTCCTCAGCTTCAGCCTCAGCCTCCTCGGGTTCCTCAGCGTCCGCGGGCGCGGGTTCCGGCTCCTCAGCCTCCCCCGGCTCGGGCTTCTCGCCCTCGGCGGTACCAAGCGGCTCGTCGCCATCTCGTCCGGCAACTTCCACCGCTGCCGCGCCACCGGATGTCGAAGCGGCTGTCGCGAGCTCTGCGGCCGGCTCGGATACCGGCGCCTCCTCTTCACGACCAGTGCCGCCGAGGGTTGCCGGATCCTCACGGCCCTTCGGAGCGAGGATGAGGTAGACCATCGCCCCGATGAACACGAAAGTCGATGTGAAGGAGTTGATCCGGATTCCTGCGATGTGTGTGGCGGGATCGTCACGCAGCAGCTCGATGCAGAACCGCCCAACGCAGTAGCCGGCGACATAGAGGGCAAACAGTCGCCCGTGGCCGATCGTGTATCGCCGGTCCACATAGATCAGGATCACGAATACCAGAACGTTCCAAAGCAATTCGTAGAGGAACGTCGGTTGCACGACGAGCGCCAGCTGCCCGGTCGACACCCCGTCGAGTGAATGGACGTCCACGAATCCACTGGGGTCGCGGCGGTAGAAAACCTCCATGCCCCATGGCATCGTGGTCTCACGCCCATAAAGCTCCTGGTTGAAGTAGTTGCCCAGCCGGCCGATGGCCTGCGCGAGCACGATGCCGGGAGCCACCGCGTCGGCGAATGCCGGCAGCGGAATCCCACGACGCCGACAGCCGATCCACGCACCGACACCACCAAGAGCAACTGCGCCCCAGATTCCCAAACCCCCGTCCCAGACCCGCAGCGCTGCGCCGAGCCCGGCACCACCCCCACCGAAATACGTCCGCCAATCAGTGGCGAGGTGATAGAGCCGACCGCCAACCAATCCGAAAGGGACAGCCCACAGCGCGATGTCGTAGATCACGCCACGCTCGCCACCCCGGTTCTCCCAGCGCCGGTCACCGATCAGCAGCGCGACGACGATACCGACGATGATGAACAGGGCGTAGGCACGGATGGGTACCGGCCCCAAGTGCCACACTCCTCGCGGTGGGCTGGGGAAATAAGCGAGCAAATTCGTCATGACGCGGAGATCCTTTGGCGCACTCCGGCAGCGAGTTCCTCGGTAAGTGCACGCAAACTGGGCAGACCGTCGGTCAACGCCGACACCAGCGCCGAGCCGACGATAACGCCATCGGCATAGCTGCCGATCTGAGCGGCCTGGTCTCGCGAGCGCACGCCGAGGCCCACGCCGACAGGTATGTCAGACACTGCCTTAACCCGACGAACTAGCTCGGGTGCGGCCCGCGACACCGCATCACGTGCACCGGTTACACCCATCGTCGACGCCGCGTAGACGAACCCGCGCGACGCCTCGACCGTGGTCGCCAGACGCTGAGGCGTCGATGACGGTGCCACCAGGAAGATGCGATCCAACCGATGTTCCTCGGATGCTATTAGCCAGTCGCCGGCCTCGTCGGGAATGAGGTCGGGCGTGATAAGGCCATGACCGCCCGCCGAGGCCAGGTCCCGGGCGAACGCGTCAACCCCATAGCGCAGCACCGGATTCCAGTACGTCATCACTACGGCGCGGCCACCGGTGGAACTGATCGCCTCGACCGCGGCCAAGGTATCGCGGACGCGCACGCCCCCGCGAAGCGCGACCTCGGAGGCCTTTGCGATGGTCGGGCCGTCCATGCTCGGGTCCGAATAAGGCACGCCGACTTCGACGATGTCGCAACCGGATTCGATAAGCGAGGTCATCGCATCCACGGAGGTCTGTACGTCAGGGTATCCGGTGGGCAGGTAACCGATCAACGCCGCGCGATTGTCCTGCCGACACGAGCTGAAAAGGGTTGCCAACCTGCTTATTTCGCTCTGTCTTACAGTCATGCGGGGCCTCGCCCCCCGTCGAGCAGGCCGAACCACTTCGCGGCGGTCTCGACGTCCTTGTCACCGCGGCCGGACAGATTCACCACGATGACCGCACCCTGTCCCATCTCAACCCCCAATTTGAGAGCGCCGGCCACCGCGTGCGCGGATTCGATGGCTGGGATGATGCCTTCGGTGCGGCACAGCAGACGGAACGCCTCCATCGCCTCGGCATCGGTGATGGCCTGGTACTCGGCGCGTCCGGTCTCTTTGAGCCACGCGTGTTCTGGGCCCACTCCAGGGTAATCCAGGCCCGCCGAGATTGAGTGGGATTCGATGGTCTGGCCGTCGTCGTCCTGCAGCAGATAGGAGAACGATCCCTGGAATGCCCCGGGCGAACCACCGGTGAAGGTGGCCGCATGCCGGCCGGTCTCGACGCCGTCCCCCGCCGCCTCGAACCCCACTAGCCGAACACCGGGATCATCGAGGAAAGCGTGGAAGATCCCGATGGCGTTGGATCCTCCGCCGACGCAGGCCACGACGGCATCGGGCAGTCGGCCCGTCTGATCCCGGACCTGCACGCGCGTCTCCAGGCCGATGATCCGCTGAAAATCACGCACCATGGTCGGGAAGGGATGCGGTCCGGCCGCGGTGCCGAAACAGTAGTACGTGTTGTCGGCGTTGGTGACCCAGTCTCGGAACGCTTCGTTGATAGCGTCCTTGAGTGTCTGGGAGCCGGACTCGACCGAGACGACCTCCGCACCGAGTAGCCGCATCCGCGCCACATTGAGCGCCTGCCGTGCGGTGTCGACGGCCCCCATGTAGACGACACAGTCGAGGCCGAGCAGCGCGCAGGCAGTGGCTGTGGCCACCCCGTGCTGACCGGCGCCGGTCTCGGCGATCACCCGGGTCTTGCCCATCTGCCGGGCCAGCAGCGCTTGGCCGAGCACATTGTTGATCTTGTGAGAACCGGTGTGGTTCAGGTCTTCTCGCTTGAGGAAGATCCGCGCCCCGCCAGCGTGCTCGCTGAGCCGAGCGGCCTCGTACAGCGGCGACGGCCGGCCAGCGTAGTGCGCCTGCAGCTTATCGAGCGTGTCCAGGAACTCCTGATCAATGCGCGCCTTGCCGTAGGCGGCGGTGACCTCCTCGATCACCGCCATCAACGCCTCCGCGACATAGCGGCCGCCGTACACACCGAAATGACCACGTGAATCCGGATCGTGGCGAGTGGGTTCGGCGATACCCGCACTCGAGCGCGGAAGATCCGGGTCGGAGATATCTGCCATCACGAAGGCTCAACGCGCAAGCTGTTCATGGGGTTCAACGTTTCCGCGGGTCATTGACGGCTAGCGAGCCGGTTTCGGACAGGACGGATGCGTGCCCGCGGTCACCAGATCAGCAACCGCCGCACGCGGGTCAGCGCTGGTGACCAGACCTTCACCGACCAGCACAGCGTCAGCCCCGGCGCCGGCGTACGCCAACAGATCTGCGGTGCCACGCACCCCTGATTCGGCAATCCTGATCACGTTGGTGGGCAGCCCAGGAGCGATTCGTGCAAAGCAATCCCGGTCCACTTCCAGCGTCATGAGATCGCGGGCGTTGACACCGATCACCCGTGCCCCGGCCGTCAGTGCCCGGTCGGCTTCTTCTTCGGTGTGCACTTCCACGAGAGCGGTCATACCCAGCGACTCGGTGCGATCCAGCATCGACACGAGCGCGGGCTGGTCCAACGCCGCAACGATGAGCAGCAGCATGTCGGCGCCATGCGCGCGCGCCTCATGAATCTGATATGGCCGCACCACAAAGTCTTTACGCAATACCGGCACCGAGATCGCGGCCCGTACCGCATCAAGATCGGCCAGCGCGCCGTGAAAGCATCGCTCCTCGGTCACCACGCTGACGATGCGCGCACCGCCATCCTCGTAGGCGCGGGCTAGTTTGGCCGGATCGGAGATAGGCGCAAGTTGGCCCGCCGACGGGCTGGCACGCTTGACCTCGGCTATAACGCCGATACCGGGCTCACGCAGAGCCGCCATCACGTCGAGTGGCGGCGGGGCCGCTTTGGCGGCCGCTTTGACCTCCGACAGGCTCACGACGGCCTCACGGGCGGCAACATCCGCGTGGACTCCCATGATGATGGAGTCGAGCACGGTTGCCGGACTCATGCCTGTCGGTTCCTTCCCACGGTCCCGCCGGCTTGCGAAGACGTTCATCGAAGGGTAGCGGCCGTCGGCGCGCGGTCCGTCACCGACCCTCGGTGTCGGATTCGTGATCATGCGGCCCGGCGCCTTCGCGGGGCCGATCGGTCGGGTCGCGGCCCTCGTCAAGCGCATCCCAGATCATCCGCTCCGACATGGCGTCGGCGTCGTCGCGGCGCGCCATCGACCGGCGGGCAGTCGGCGTCGCATATTTCGTCGCACCGGTCGATGTCGCCGACCGCATCAGCAAAACGGCGGCGACCAGCGTGCACACCGCGGCCGTCAACGTGACCGCCGCGCCCAAGTAATGCCGCTCGCTTCCTACCAGCGACAGCACTGGGACGTGCGCGAGATCGGCTCCGCGCAGCGCCACGTCCGGGACCTCCCACAGACTGACCGCGAGATAGCCGATCGCAAGGCTCGCGGCGGCCACCAGCACCGCCAGCACCCGCAGCGGCCAGCCGCGCACCGCGACCGCGGCCACGGCGGTGGCCAGCAACAACAGCGCCAACGGAAGCAAAGCCGTGGACCACGACGCACCCGATAGAGTCGCAGCCTTGGGTGGCCCCAGCCCGTCGAACGACCGGATGACCACCCACGGCAGCCGGGACGCCGCCCACAGCGCCCCGGCGGCAGCCACCAGCAGCACCTGGGCCATCCCGATCGCGAGTCGGCCCCACCGATCGGGCCGGGGATTAGCCATTGCGGCCTAGGTCCGGAGCGGCCAGGGTTTCAGCGGCGGCGATCGCGTTCAGTACCGCGCGCGCCTTGTTGGTCGCCTCGGTGTGTTCGTACGGCCCGTTGGAGTCGGCCACCACCCCGCCGCCGGCCTGCACGTAGGCGGTGCCGTCGCGCATCAGGGCGGTGCGGATCGCGATCGCGAAGTCAGCGTTGCCGGCGAAGTCGAGGTAACCGATCACGCCGCCGTAGAGACCGCGGCGCGTCTTTTCGACCTCCTCGATCAACTCCATGGCCCGCACCTTGGGCGCGCCGGACAGCGTGCCGGCCGGGAAGCAGGCGGTTACCGCATCCAGCGCGGTGCGCCTTTCGGCGAGCATCCCGGTCACTGTGGACACCAGGTGCATGACGTGGCTGTAGCGTTCGATGTGACTGTAATCCTCGACGCGAACCGTTCCCGGTACGCATACCCGGCCGAGGTCGTTGCGGCCGAGGTCGACGAGCATCAAGTGCTCGGCGCGTTCCTTGTCGTCGGCGAGCAGCTCCTTTTCCAGCAGCTGATCCTCTTCCTCGGTCTGCCCCCGCCAACGTGTTCCGGCGATCGGATGTGTGGTCGCCCAGCGATCCTGAATCGTGACCAGCGCCTCCGGACTGGATCCGACGATCGAAAAGTCCATTCCGCCGGCGTCATTCGGCACATGGAACAGATACATGTAGGGGCTCGGGTTGGACACCCGCAGCATCCGGTACACGTCGATCGGTTCGACATCGGTGTCCATCTCGAAGCGCTGCGACGGCACCACCTGAAAAGCTTCGCCGGCCTCTATTTGATGCACGAGGTGCTCGACGATCGCGCCGTATTCTTCGACGGTGCGCTGCGCGCGGTGCTTCGGCTCGGGCCTGCTGAACGTGGCCACGGTTGACGGCAAAAGCCGGCTCAGCGCCGCCGTCATCACATCCAGCCGCGCGACCGCGTCGTCGTAGGCCTCATCGACCCGCTCGTCGGTGCCGTTCCAGTTGACGGCGTTGGCGATCAGCGTGATGGTGCCCTCGTGATGGTCGACCGCCGCTAGATCGGTGGCGAGCAGCAGCAGCATGTCCGGCAATTTGAGGTCGTCGACGGCCAGCTCTGGCAGGCGTTCGAGCCGTCGCACCAGGTCGTAAGCGAAGAAGCCCACCATGCCGCCCGACAGCGGCGGAAGCCCGGGCAGTGCCGCGGTGGCCAACAGCTGCAGGGTGGCCTGCAATGCGTGCAATGGGTCCCCGCCGGTGGGAGCATCCTGCGGGACAGCGCCGAGCCATACCGCTCCGCCGTCGCGCACGGTCAGCGCCGACGGCGCCCCGGCGCCGATGAACGACCACCGTGACCACGACCGCCCGTTCTCGGCGGACTCCAGTAGGAAAGTGCCCGGCCGGTTGGCGGCCAGCTTGCGATAGGCCGACAGCGGTGTCTCGCTGTCGGCCAAGACCTTACGAGTCACCGGGACCACGCGGTGCTCGGCCGCCAGCACGCGGAAGTCCTCCCGCGAAGTGGTGGCGGCGAGGTTGGCGTGCACGCACCCATCTTCCCAGACACGCCGATCGCCTCAGGCGTAGCGTGACGGCCATGAAAACAGGTGACACTGTGGCCGACTTCGAGCTTCCCGATCAGACCGGCGCGCCGCGCAAGCTAAGCGCCCTGCTCGCCGACGGGCCCGTGGTGCTGTTCTTCTACCCTGCCGCTGGGACGCCGGGCTGCACCCGGGAGGCGTGCCACTTCCGTGACGTGGCCAGCGAGTTCGCCGCCGTCGGCGCATCGCGCGTCGGCATCAGCACCGACCCGGTGAACAAACAGGCCAAGTTCGCCGGCGACCACGGCTTCGACTACCCGCTGCTGTCCGATGCCGACGGAGCGGTTGCCAGCATGTTCGGGGTCAGACGCGGGCTGCTCGGGAAGTTGATGCCGGTCAAGCGCACCACCTTCGTCATCGACACCGACCGCACGGTGCTGGAAGTGATCGGCAGCGAATTCAACTTCAACTCGCACGCCGATAAGGCGCTGCAGACGCTGCGCGCGGGGGCCTAGACCGGCGACGACGCCGGCCGCGTATCGGCCCCAGTGATGACGCGGACCGGAACGGCTCGGTGAGGAGCCGGGCGATCAGAGCTAGCGGTCCGGCTAGAAACTTGGACCATCCCCTGGCCGCTAGCTGACGAACCAGCAGCTGCCACACTGGCCACATCAGCATCCCGAGGGCGTTCGAGCTAATTTTCAAAGCGATATCGCATGCGATATCGCTTTGAAGAGCAGCTTCACTTACCCCTCAGACGAATCCCCCAGCACCCGCACTTCACCGACTCCCGCGCGCGGCGCTCATCGGATAGCCACAATGCAACAGCCCACCCATAACGGGGTAGCGCGTTCAGCGCCTTTGTAGCATGCTGCCATGCCGCTGAGCGAAGGCGAGGTGTTCGCTGGATACACCATCCTGCGGCTGCTGGGGTCCGGCGGGATGGGTGAGGTGTATCTGGCGCAGCATCCGAGGCTGCCCCGCCGCGATGCCCTCAAGATCCTGCCCGCCAATCTCACCGCGGACCGTGAGTTTCGGGAACGATTTAGCCGGGAAGCCGACCTGGCCGCGCGGTTGTCGCACCCGCACATTGTCGCCATCCACGACCGCGGGGAATTCCGGGGGCAGTTGTGGATCTCGATGGACTATGTGGAGGGAACCGACGCGGCGCAGTTGCTGCTCAGCCGGTATCCGTCCGGGATACCGCAAGCTGAGGTGTTCGAGATCATCTCGGCCGTTGCCGACGCCCTCGATTATGCGCATTCACGCGGATTGCTCCACCGTGACGTCAAACCCGGCAACATCCTGCTCGGTGATCCCGCCCCACGAAGGCGGCGGATCTTGCTCACCGATTTCGGCATCGCCCGACAGCTCGGTGGTATCAGCGGTCTGACCGCGACCAACATGATGATTGGGACCACCGCCTACTCCGCGCCTGAACAACTCAGCGGTTCCGACATGGACGGGCGAGCCGACCAATACGCGCTTGGGTGCACCGCTTTTCAACTGCTGACTGGATCCGCGCCGTACCCGCACACCAATCCAGCGGTCGTCATCACCCAGCACTTGTCTGCGCCACCACCGCTCATCGGCGAGCGGCGGCCCGAGTTAGCCGGACTCAATGCCCTTGTTGCCAAAGCGCTCGCCAAAAATCCCGACGATCGATACCCGAGCTGCTTGGATTTCGCGGCAGCGCTCGGCGGCCAATCAAACACTGCCTCGACCGAGATGCTGGCCACCACGGCAGCCGTCACCCGTACACCGCCCGTTACGGCGCCGCTGAAGGCCGCTCCGCCCAAAGCGCGTCGTCGCATGCTGCGGCCAGTCACATTGATAACCGCGATCGCTGCCGTCGTGCTGGTTGCGGTGGCCATGGTTGTCGGTGAACAACTGCTCCGCGGCCATGCAAAACAGCCGAGTAGCGGCGCCACCACCGAGGTAAACCAGCCGAGCAACGGAGCCACCGCTGAGCCGGCGCCGTCGGTCCAGCTGTCCAGGTACATCACCGACCAATCGGGCGTATTGACCGCTCCCGGCCGCGCCGCGGTGCAAGGGGCACTCGATAAGCTCTACGCCGACCGCAACGTTCACCTCTGGGTAGCGTACGTCAACAATTTCTCGGGCCTCAGACCATTCGGATGGGCCGAGAACACCATGCGCGCCAACGGGTTCACTGATACCGACGCCCTGCTGGCCATCGCCACCGACGACCGAACCTTCAGCTTCCGGGTGCCTGCTGCGGTGACCAACGGAACGCCCATCGAGGTCGAGGCCATCCGGCGAAACCGCATCGAGCCGGCTGTGAGCCGTGGTGAATGGGCCCGGGCGGCCATAGCCGCGGCCAACGGATTGGAGACTCCGGCTCGTTAAATCAGCGCAAGAACGGTGGCGGTCGGTTGCGTTCGCCGATGCGGGCGTTGTTGAGTGCACGTTCGTCGTCGATGTGGTAGGCGCGGTTTGTTCCCCAGTCCGGCGGCGTTTGGGCATCATGACCCCGTGGTTGCCCGGGTGTCGATCCAGCGTTGGGGCAGTGGGTAATTCGCCAGTGGGCAGGTACGGGGGAACAGGAGACGGCTACCCGTGCGAGTGGTGTACGTCTGCCTGCTCTGCATGGTGTTCAGCGGTGGGCGGAGAACCCGCGGCAGGACTTGCCAATTACTAAGTAGATAGTTAGATATAAGCTACTAGGCCGATGAGCCGTGACGCCATGCTGAGGAAGGTAGCGATGTCCGCTCAAGACAATCTGGATGTCATCCGCACCTACTGGGACGCGCTCCAGCACCCCGGCCCGGCCTCGCTGCAAACCATGATGGAGCGGATGGATGACGACATCGGCTGGGAAGTGATTCCCCTGGGCCTAAAACGCCAGGGGAAGGAGCAGATGAGGCAACTCATTGAGCGAAGTTGGGCAGATGCCCCACCCGACGGCTGGCATGAGATCACAAACGCCTTTGCCAGCGACGACTGGGTGTGTCTGGAGTACACCGCCCGCGGGACAATGACCAAAGAGTTGCCGCATCTGAATATCCGGTATCAACCAACCGGACAGAAAATGGAGCTACGGGCAGTCGATGTGTTCCAGATAAAGAGCGGCAAGATCGCCCTGGCTCGGGAGTATTACGACCACGCCACTCTCATGCGCCAGCTTGGCGTCGAAACCGCCACGACATAAGTGGATCGCCACTCGGGCCTGCAGGATCCCGGCTCAGACCGGGCTGTGCCGGGACGATGCGTGAATGCAAGAACAGAGATCACCATGGCTGGGCCTGAACAAGGACAACGGCGTACACGGGATGCACAGCGCGCGCGCCAGACCATTTTGGGTGCCGCAGAAGCGGTCTTTGCCGAGCATGGCTTCGATGGCGCACGACTCGACCGGGTGGCCAAGGCTTCCGGCTATAACGTAAGTCTGCTTTGCCAGTACTACGGGGACAAGGTTGGCCTGTATTCAGCCGTGCTGGGGCGTGCCCATGAAGAAACGACACACCTCCAGGCGCAGGTGTTCGGCCGTGCGCTCATGGACGAGACGATTATCTTTGACGCTCAACAGTTCAGGAATGTCCTGGAATCAGTGGTGCACGCCACCTTCGACTATCTGCTGGAGCATCCGCGCTTGTTGCGCATCTTGACCTGGGAGATGGCCGACGGCTGGCAGACGTACACGCGTATTGCCTCGCACTTCGAACCCGATGACAACGTTCAGCAGCTTGACGTTCTTTTCAAGACTGCATGGAGGGCTGGCTGGCTGCGCTCTGAATTTTCTGCCATGATCCAGCTGACGCTGATCTTTCAACTATGCCAATCCTATTTGGCATTCCTACCCTTTTACCAGGTGATGCCCGGCGGCGAGCAGGTGTCCTCCGCACACGCACTCTCAAACGCGCGCGGGTACCTCGCTCAGTTCATCACGGCCGGGATGATGTTTGACTGTCCCAAGCCGAAAGGGAAGACGAGGCGACATGCATAAAATCGTTGACCTCGTTCATCCGATACCGTTTTCTTCCAAGGTAAGACACTAATGTCGGGCCACGATCAAAGGGGTGGCTCTGGCCGGGGCTTCACTGCGACATCGGGAAGCGGTACGGCCTGTGGCGACGCTCGAAACCAAAGTGGCGCAACAGCGGCAGGATACCTCTGGGGGTCGATGTTTCGCCTGCTGCGAGGGCTGTTCGGGAGACGTCGTCAGCGCGGCCGTCATGCGGTGGTCGGCAAAGGGCAATCCGTCGTGGCCTGTCTGGGAGCTAGCGAGACCGACGCGCGGGGCAGCTACGACTGGATCCACGACCTCGCGCAACGGCCTGCCAACGCCGATATGCGTTTTCATCGGTTCGCCGAGGGGGGCGACCTCGCCCACAACGGACTGGTGCGCGTGCCCGACATCATCGCCTGCCGGCCCGACTATGTGGTGATTCTTCTCGGCGGCAACGACGTGCTGGCGTTGATTTCCAACAAGCATGCCCAGTTTGTGCGCATGACAAAGCACCTTCCGAGAACGCCGTCGCCTGGGTGGTACCGCGAAAATATGCAGGCGATTGTGCGCCGCCTTAAAAGCGGCACTAATGCGCGGATCGGCCTGTGTTCCCTGACCCCCGTTGGTGAAGATCCAGGCTCATCGGATCCCTTTCAGGCTGAAGCGAATCGACGCATCGAGGAATACAGCGCGATCGTCAGGGACATCGCGCACTCGGAAGCGGCAAGCTATGTCCCTGTTTACGAGAGGATGCACGAACTGATCGTCGCCTGTCCCGGCCGCGCCTTCACCGGGTTCGACATCCTGCCGTTTTATCACGACGCGTTCCGCCAGTTCGTTCTGCACAAGAGTAACGATGAGATCGGGCAGCTCAACGGTTGGTATTACCACCGCGACGGCCTTCACCTCAACAGTCGCAGCGGCAAACTCGTGGCTGACCTCGTGCAACAGTTCCTCGATACGCCAACGGGCTTGACCGCCCCCAGATGAGAACCATCGCAGCTAAGGAGGGCATTGGTATGCGCGATAGACAAGCTTCTGGATAACGGCTGGCGCCGCAGCTTGGTTGTCGTGCTCTTGACACTTGGCGGTGCCGTTGGGTGCATGGCCATACGGTGATGGTTTCATCCTGCCGCTGGCCTACGGCAGCGGCACCGACTGCTGCCGAAACGTGATGACCGCCAAGACGTCCGCGCTTGCCTGGAAAGGACGAACGGTTCAGCTAGAGCGACCCGAGATCGTTCTGGACCCAAAGTAATGCAGGCGTGGCCGGCATGGATACGGATCATGCTGCGAGGGGCCGGAATCCACGATTTCCTGTGGGTTCGCGAAACGCCGGAGCAGGCCGCAAAGTCCCAACGGGGCTTGCCCCTGGGCGAACACCGAACAACTTGAGTTGGTCAACGGCGTTCTGCCCCGTTTCCGTCGATTTTCGGCCGGGAAACGGGGCAGAATGCGCTGTTGGCTGATCCGCTAGGTCAGGGGATAAGGGCGCGGATCGGGTGTGTGATGGCCCAGCCGGGGTACATGACGTCCCCGAAGTAATGGGCTACTGGGTGGCGGGGTCCGGTGTTCGGCTGATAGGGATCAGCGGACGCGACGGCCGGCACCAGCGACCCAACGATTGACAGACCGACGGCGCCCAAGACGGCAGCTGCTGCCACGCGTAGCTTGGAGACCGTCTTTGCCTTCGTGTCTGCTTGGGCGATGTTGGCGCTCATGGTTGTGATT
>DASPOT010000152.1:0-3615 GCA_035625875.1 Mycobacterium sp.
CCCGCAGGCCCGCGAAGCGACAGAGCCGGTCGGCGCGAACTTCCACCGCCAACCGGCCCACGGCGATAGCCGCATAAGCGGCTATCGAGACAGCCGACTGGCACGGGGAATCCCCGCAATTCATTGCGGGGAGGACGTCAACGAGCTGGATGATCGCTGGGCCCGCAATCGTCGTCTTGTTCAGCCGATCTTCGCCAAACGCCATGTCGACGAGTTCGCGGCCCCGATGACCGATGCCGCCCACGACGCCGTCAGGCGCATCCGCGAGTTGAGCGCCGGTGGCGCCCCGGTGGACATCAACGCCGAGATGAATCGCCTTACTCTCGACGTCATCGCCAGGACGATGTTCGGCACCGACCTGTCTGGACCGATGTCAGAGGTCACACTGCGGCGGCTGCTGCAACTGTTCGGAACCAGCTTCGTGACCGGGGTCAGCCGCCGCAGACTCCGTGCGTTGTCGAACCTGTTGGTGCGGTATGGCCCCAATTCGCGTGCGGACGCCTTCTCCCGGCTGCCGATGCGTGTGATGCGTGCTTCGGCGTGGGTTCTGGAGCCCCGGGCGATGCGGGATCTACGCCACGTCGAGCGTGTGATCGACCAGCTCATCGCCGATCACCGCAGCGGCGCAATCGCCCGCAAGGATAACCTGCTCGCCCTGCTGATCGATGCCCGCGATCCCGAAACCGGGCACCGCTACAGCGATCCCGAAATCCACGACGAGCTGATGACGTTCATCGGCGCAGGCATGGAGACCACAGCGACCGCGCTGGCGTGGGCGTGGAAGCTGCTCGCCGAGCACCCCGACGTCCGTGCCCGCCTGCACGACGAGCTGGACCAGGTGCTTGGCGGACGCACCCCGGGCGCAGCGGACGTCGACAACCTGCACTGGACCAAAGCCGTTGTCGCCGAGACGATGCGCGTCTACCCGCCGATCATCGGTCTCGCTCGGGTTGCCAGGAACGACGACATGCTCGGCGACGTCGCGATTCGCGCCGGTACCACCGTCGCGATCCTCCTGCATGGGCTGTATCACAACAGTCGGGCATGGGAACGCCCTGAGGAATACGATCCGGCGCGTTTCCTTTCAGACAACCTTGATCGGTCGGCGCGGCATGCGACACTGCCGTTTGGCGCCGGCAAGAGAATGTGCATTGCGTCGGGGTTCGCGCAGATGGAAGCGGTTCTGGTGCTCGCGACCATAGCCCAGCAAGTCGATCTCGATCTCGTCAGCGAAAAGCCAATCCGACCGCAGATCTCCTTTACCGGGGGACCCGACGGACCGATGCCGATGAGGCCGAGATTCCGCGCAAGGGCGCTCTGTGACGGGATTCAACTTGAAACGCACGTCTCGTGAGGTTCACCGCCATGCTCGGCTCGTGGCGTGGTGAGGGTTGCGCGTGTCGGTCCTGGTGGCTGCGATCGGTCACCGTAATCGGTTGGTTGGGGACCACGTAGTAGCGTGCCTGCGACTTGCGCCGATGCGGTCCAGCCCAGGCAGCAACGACCAGCACGAACACGATAACCAGCCGGGCATTGTGCGACCGGCGCATCGCGAAGCGGTGTGTCCTAGCGTGCCGGGGCTGGATTTATCTGTGTCGCTCGGTTACGGTTACCGTGTTTAGATGCCGGTTGTGCCGCCAGCGGGAGGAGTGTCTGGTGAGCAAGCTTGGTGAGCGAGCCGTTGTGCTTGGTGCGGGCATGGCTGGATTGCTGGCCGCGCGGGTGCTATCCGACTTCTACGGGATGGTGACACTGGTCGAACGAGATGTGTTGCCGGACGGCCCGGATCAGCGGCGCGGGGTGCCGCAGGGGCGCCACGTTCACGCATTCTTGAGTGGCGGTTCGCAAGCGTTGTGAGCACGAGAAAGCGGACCTCCTTCGACTGGAGCTGTTGGCGTCGGACACCAGCAGCATCGAGGGGGCCCACCCTCAATGGCGGAGCCACGCGGGTGCGGGATTTCGATGAGCGTCAGTGGGGAATTTCATTGAGCGCGATCATAAGTGGTTTATGTGCGGTTTGATATCACATGCGCGATCAAGTTCGAGAAGGCACTAATCCCTCCCGCAGCAACTGAAGAGGCTGCTGAGTCTTCTGAGGTCTAGGTGTGGGCTAGCGGTGGCTCAACACAATCACCGGGAACGGCCGCGAGGTCCGGCGCTGGTAGTTCTCGTAGCGGTTGGCGTCGTTCTTGTTGACGATCTGCCATAGCCGCGCATAGTCCGGGTCCCGCGGCAGCACGGGTTTAGCTGTGACAGCGAATCGCTTTGTCCCGACGTTGATTTCGACGCTGGGATCAGTTCTCAGGTTGTGGTACCAGCCCGGCGCCCGGGGAGCTCCCCCTTTCGAAGCGACAATCAGGTAGCTGTCGCCATCGCGAGCATAGGTGAGCGACGTGGTCCGCGGTTTACCGGTCTTGGCACCAGTGGTGTGCAGCAGCAAGCTTGGCGGCGCGCCGGGGATCCGGTGCCCGATCCGGCCGTTGGTACCCTTGTAAATCGCGTTGTGCAGGCGCAGCAATCGCACGCCAACCTGCTGCTCGACCCATCGGGATATATCCATGGCCTCAGTCTTGTGTAGCGGTGTCCAATTGAGCCAGCGCCTCCCGTAAGATCCGGCCGGTCGCTTCCCGGTCGGAGTCGCGGCGCAGCAGCATTCCTTTGGCGACCGACAGTTTGTCACCGTTGCGGCGCGGCACCACGTGCAGATGAACGTGACAGACGGACTGGGGCACGACCGTCGTTGATCACGACATTCGTTGCGTCGGCCAGCTCTGTCGCGTGGGCTGCCCGCGCGATCCGTTGGCCGATCGTGACCATGTCGGCCACGGTCTCCGGCGCGGTGTCCGTGAGCTCTACGGTGTGCCGTTTCGGCGACGTGGGGCCGTTCGTAGACCAGTGGTGCATGTATCTCGTCCGCAATGACCCGCCGGCGGCCCCCGCGCGCCCTCCAGCTTGCCCGACGCGCCAGCACGGAAACTAAGCTACGCTAACAGCGATCCCGTCGACTACGGCCAGGAGCAAAAGCGGTGGGACCGCAGCCGTGCCGACCTGGATGATGACAAATGGGATCAAACGCCAAATGGGTTGATGGGCACTTCGCGCTATGACTCGACAAGGCGCCGAAGGTTTTTCAGGCTCTCTTCGAGCGAGCAGCCGACCCAGCGGGCCGCGACCCGGTCGGCGATCAGGCCAGCAGCCCGCCGTCTGAGTGGCAGGCAAGCCGGAACGTCACGAGGGTCCGGCCCAGCCCCGCGGCGCGCAGCCGAAAGCGGCCGCGTTGGGTCACCCCGGTGATGTTGATCCAGGCCAGGTCGCGCGCCGTGTCGAACTCCACTACCTCGGCGACACCGCCCACCGGGATCGAGCCGATCTTCCACAGCACGGTGTAGCGGGCGCCCAGCTCGGGCGGGCCTTCGGTCAGCGTCTCCCAGCGCTCCAGGTGAGGCAGCAAAGACGGGTAGCGATCCGGGTCGTTGAGCACCTTCCACACGGTGTCGCGATCCGCGTTGAGGACGATCTGGCGTTCGACGCGCATCAGCCGATCACCGGGAATCGACGTTCGGCGGCCAGCCGATCGACGCCGGCCTGCAGGCTGGCCACCACCTTGTCGTACAC
>DASPOT010000153.1:0-5116 GCA_035625875.1 Mycobacterium sp.
GCTCTGTCGCTTCGCGGCCCTGCGGGCCTTGATGCGCGCCACTGACCTCCGCGATGGCGGATGTCTGCGGCCTCGCCGCTTGAGTGATTCTGTCCGGCTACACCTCGGCGGCCCATCAACGTCCTGACGGTGGAGCAGCCAGCCGTGGTTGGCTGCCTCCAGGTCCAGCCGGTCGGAACCATCGACCTGTCGACGGACGTGGAGCCCGAGGTAGGCCGAGAACAGGTCCCGATTTTCTTTGATGCCGCACCCGCACCGGTGGATTCGTTGCGAAAGCGGCTTTTTCTCACGCTTCCCGCACAGGCAGGTTTGCGACAGGGCAGTCGTTTTGGTGTTGAACTCGTAAAGACGATCACCGCCGGCGCTTTCAGCCTTGCGGCGCATCGTTTCCACGAGCAACCCGGGTGCCCGGTCGCGCACACTGCGCGGGAAGTTCTTCTGCCAAGCCACGTAATCAAGCTTCTCGCACGCCATGTCGGCGCCGTGGGTGAACAAGCGGTTGGCCAGCGCCCCGTGCAACGTCTTGCGGTGCTCGGCCAGCCGGCGGTGCCGCTCAGCCACCCGCATGGTTGACCGCTTGGCGGCGTGGGAACGCTGCCAGTCGCAGCGGCCAGATTGGTGGAGGCCGGCGGCGTTGAAGCAATCGGGCGAGCCGGCGCGGTGTTGACGGTCCAGATGCCGCTGCATCCGGCGTAACCGGACGGTGTTCAGCCGGATCCGATCGGCCAGCGGCTCAATCCAGCCCGCCCAGGTTCCGTCGCTGCGTTGCACGGCCACGGCGATTTCACTCGGGCCGAGATCAACGCAGACCCGGCCGCCGCCAACCGGATGCCGCCGACTCGGATGTCCGTCCACGACGAGTTGCATGCGGTAGGTGTCGCCCCCGTTGATCACCGTGCGCACGATCCGGGTGCAGAGCACCTTGCCGGCCGCGATCAGCGCCTCGATCTCGGCCAGCTCGGCCTGCTGCTCCTGACCGCGCCGGCCGGTCTGCGCCGGCGTGCCGATCGCCACCACGACACCGGCACCCCACTGCAACCCGACCAGCCGACCAGCCGCATCGGTCTTGGGTCGCAGCGCACCGTTACCGTCCTTGGCCGCCAACGAATGCAACCCACGCTTGTTCGACTTGAACCGCGGCTTGCCTTTTCTGCCGAGGTGCCAGCACTTGACCGCATCAAACGCGCGGGCACCGAGGTTCTGGGTCTCTTGGGCGGGCAGATACTCACGCACCCACGATTGGCGCAGCGACGACGCGAACGACTGCGCCGCATCGGCGGTGAATCCGCGGGCCGCCGCCACGGCGCCGAACGCCGCCCAGCGGGCAGCCCTTTCCTTCTTGCTGCGGCGCGGCAGTTGGCGTGCCGCCTGCCACGCCGGATCGGACTTGACCGCACGACTGCGTGCGATGAACTCGCCCAGCACCGCGTTATACACCCGCGCACCGGTGAAAAACCGTGTCCGGATCACCCGGCACTGCGCGGGGTCCGGGCGCAACGGCCACGATCGCACATGGGTGGGTGCGCCCTTCGGGCGCTTGCGGGCACGCGGCTTGCGCTCGACGGGCGGCGACGGCTCGGTGGCCGGTGTCGGTTCGATGCGGTACGCCTTACCCACGACACAACCGTAGAGGTGACCACTGACAAGCCCGACCTACCGACGCGCCCGACACAGCGTGTCGTTGCTGCATGCGCACCTTGTTTTCGTGACCAAGTATCGCCGCCCAGTGTTCACCAACATTACCGATGCTCACCTTTTGCGAGCACACCCTGCGTACGGTGTGCGCCGACCTCGATGTCGAGTTGGCGGAGTTCAACAGCGAAGCTGACCACGTGCATTTGCTCGTGGCCTACCCGCCCACCTTGGCGATTTCCGTTCTGGTGCAGCGGCTCAAGGGCCGCACGGCTCACGCCGCGCGGCGCGAATACACCGGCGCTTGCGTCCGCGCCCGCATGCGCGGACACCTGTGGTCCCCGTCCTACTTCGCCGTCTCCTGCGAAGGCGCACCGCTGTCGATCATCAAGCAATACATCGACGGCCAAGCACGCCCACTTTGAGCGCCGGGCTACGCCCGGCGACAAACGGGATGAGCTTACCCCGGACTTGAAGTCCGGGGCCTTGCGCCCAAGAAAATTTCGGTCAATGCAAGCCTCGATCGCCGTGACGAAGGTGTACTTGACGCCGCGCAGCCATATCGGGTCCGCCCGGCGGGCCTCCCCGGCGGCGGATTCGCGACGCAGAATTGCCAAGTCGTCGGTGATACCGCGCAGTAGCCGGAGAATTCGAGCCTCATCGACCACGGCGCACCGCTTCAGCGAACTCCTGATGGGCCCGTGTGATTCGCGGCAGTTCATCGAGGTAGATCTTGCGCGTCGTCGCTTCCCAAGCCACCCGCGTCGGGCGATCCGTCTCGAAAAGCAGCCTCCCGTGCATCGCAACTCGGCCTGCCAGCTCGAGGGGAGCGTCGTCCAAGACGAGCAGGTCGACGCCGCTGGGCAGAAGAACCTCGAACGCCTGTGGTTGTCGCGCGCCGAAGTACGCGGCGATATCGATGTCGGAGGTTGGACGCGCCCTGTTGTTGGCTCGGCTGCCGTGCAGGTAGGCGAACACGACGCCGTGACGCCGCAGCGCCGCAATGGCCTCGGCGGTTTGTGTCGCGACGTCGGTCACGTGGGCAATTGTCTCATCGCCGTCTGGCTACGCGGCGAAGCGATGTCCGCATATCCTGGTGGGTGGCTCGGTCCGGCGCGACAGCGCCCGTACGTCGCTATGCCGACACGAGTTGCTGGGCGCGCTGGTACGACACGCCGAGTGCCGCGCCGATGTCGTCGACGGTTAACCTCTTCGCCTTCAACTCTCGTGCAGCGAGGCGTCGTTCGCGAGCCGCTTGCGCCTGCGCATGAGCGGCATCCGTGGCGTACTTGGCTGCAAGTTCCAGGTGGTGTTGCACATCATTGGGTAGCTCGACATGCACTGCGACGTCGAACGAGTCCTCTGGGATTTGCAGCCACAGCGCGATCAGGTCGCGGGCCATTGGTTCGACTTCGGCCAGGTTGCGCCCCTGAGTGTACTGGTCGATTTCGGGGATATGCACCAGCCAGAAGCGGCTGTCGCGGCTGGCGTTCGCGTGATAAGTCTTCATTTCCACCACCCCTTCCCCAGCTTGGGCTCACACTGCTTGTAGATCATCTCGGCGTACCGTTGGCCAAACTCGTTGTGGCGCCCGATCGCGATCGTTAGGCCATCGAGGCCGTCGATGGTGTGGTTAATCGCCATCACGTTTGACCTCGAATGTCATCTAGGTGTGCTTGAACAGCGCAGCTGTGACACCCGTGTCGAGAGACCTAATCCGCGGCGTAGATGCGCCGTAGGCTACCAGGGCGATCGTCGCCGGCGAGCACGCAGGGGAGCATTCATTGGACCACTACCCGAGCCCGCAGCTGCACACCGCTACAGATCCGTTAGACCCAACCGCTTGGGATGCCGACACCATCCGTGCAGCCCTGCCGCCGGGCGGGATGGCACCCGATATTCGCGCGGCCACCGGCGACGGCGACCGCGGGATCGTAGTGGGCTCCACCGGCGCGTTCGCCACCCTGGCTGGACAGCAGGCGTTGACGGCCGGCGGCAGTGCCGTCGACGCCGCCCTGACTACTGCGTTCGCCCAGGTCGGGCTGTGCCTGGGTGCGTGGGTCAGCTATGCGGGGATTTTCAGCCTGGTGCATTACAGCGCCGCCACCGGTGAGGTCGACACGTTGTCCGCCGGCTTTGGGACGTGCGTGGCGGAGACGGATCCTGCGAGCATTCCCAGCCCGCCGACACCCAGCGGGCGAACCGCGCTGGTGCCGGGTTTTGTTGCGGGCGCCTATGCCGCTCACCAGCGATTCGGCCGGCTGCCGTGGAAGGTGTTGTGGTCACCGGCGCTGCATCTGGCTCAGCATGGTGTGCCGATCGACGCGGTGTTGGAGGCGTTTTTCACCGTGCGTGCCGACACACTCGGCCGCACACCCGAAGCCCGGGCCGTGTTCGCCCCCGAGGGGCGCTTCCTGCGCGCTGGAGAGCTCTTCCGTCAGCCCACGCTTGCCGCGACCTTGCAAGCAGTGGCCGAACAGGGCCCGGACTGGATGTACCGTGGGCCGTGGGCCGAACATTTCGTCGATCTTGTCCGCCGCGACGGCGGCCGGATCCAGCCCTCTGATCTGGCCGATTACCGGCCGCGCTGGGGCGACCCGCTATGTGCCGAATTCTCCGGTCACCAGGTGCTCACCTTGCCGACGCCCGATACGGGTGGCTTCGCGCTGCTGACCGCTTTGGCCCTGATCGAGGCCGCCGATCTTGGCGATCCGACCTGTGACCCGGATGCCCTCTACTGGCTGATCCAGATCATCGAACACAGCGCCACCCAAGCAGGCCGAACCCCGATATCAACCCTCGACCCCGGGCGGATCGCGGCGCTGTGGCAGGAAATGCGGCACCCCGGGGCCGCAGCCACCCCCGATTCCGCCCAGCGTGCCGGCCATTCCGACTTCGTGCTGACCGCCGACGCCGAAGGCAACATCGCCGCCGTGTGTCACAGCATCAACACCGCGATCTGGGGCACCACCGGCATCGTGGTGGACGGCATCGCGATCCCGGATCCGGCCTCGTTTCAACAACAGGCCCTGGCTCGCCTGGACCCCGGCGCGCACCTGCCCATGCCGGTCAACCCTGCGATCGCGCTGCGTGACGGGCAGCCGGTGCTCGCTTCCAGCAGCACCGGCACCGGGGTGCATGCAGTGACCGTCCAACAGCTCAACAGCGTGCTTCGTCTGGGCACCGACATCCACACCGCGGCCGACCAACCCTTGATCCACGCCAAGGACTTCATCCTGGACGCCTCCATCACCTCGACCATCGGCCAACTCCTCAACGACAACCAACCGACCGCTCGGGCAGTCGACGACAGATTCGATCCCGCCCTCCTCGACGCCGTACGCGCCCGCGGCCAGCAGCTCACGCCACGCGCGATCAACGACCCCACCCTGCCCCGGGGCCACTGGGGAGCCATCGCCCACCACCCCGGCCGCACACCCCGCTACCACGGCGCCCGCACACCATTCGGCAGGGGACCCATCCG
>DASPOT010000154.1:0-7619 GCA_035625875.1 Mycobacterium sp.
GGCGGCCTCGACGCGCACTCGCGCCGACACGCGAAGACCACCGGCCACCACCCAGATCAGCTCGGGCGCCCACGGCACATCGCCCCTCAGCACCCCCAACCCGAAACTCCGCGTTCTGCATGCAGACGGCAAAGTCATCAGTGGCGGGTCGGCTTGCGGATGGGTGGCCGCGGGTCTGACCGGGGCCGGTGACCTTACTCGTTTTCTGCTTCTTGTCGTTTGCGCTCAGCGCCGGCGCGGTCTTCCTGTGCTGCTTCGCGGTGGCGGCGGACGGCGTCACGATGTGCCGCCGGGTCACCGTGGCCATGTTGGACGGCCAGATCGTGCAGTCGAGCGGCCTCCTCGTGCAGGTCGGCGGCAGTCTCAAAGGCGGCAGCCGCAGCATGCTCTGCTTTCCGAGCCCTTTCGTGTGCTTCGCGGGCTCTGCGAGCGGCAAGCCTCACGTTTTCCGGGTTGAACGACCGACGTGTCTGAAGCTCGATTTTTCGCCGCTTAAGTTCTGCTGCCCGGTCGGCTGCATGCGCGCGAAGTGCTTCGTTACCCCGATCGGATGTGTCCATAACCCCTATCTTGCCTTGTCGTGTCCGATGGCGGCGGCTCGTTGGCGCGTAATGGCTGCGCATTGGCGGGCTTATTCGGCGCGCTGGCGGGCATGTTGGGCGCGAAGGGATGTCTCTGCGGCTTCTCGAAAGAGTTCGTCCTGCAGCACAGCCACAAATCGATAAGCCGCGTTGGGGTCCATCACTTGCCCTCCCCGTCACCGAGTGGGTCGACTGCGGCGGCCCGTGCAAAACCCCTTTCTTCCCGGCTATGTTCGCAGCGGTTTCTGTTCCCTACGTTTGAGCCCACACCGACCCCTCGCTGGTAGAGGCAGGTCTGCGCGGTGATGCGGTGGCTGTCAGGGCTCGGCCTGGGGCCGACCGCGTAGCGGTGTGGCCTTGACAGTCACCGCATTACCGTTGAGCACAATTCGACGCCCAGAGAGGGCAGCACCCAGGCAGGCCATTTCGGAGTTCGAGTCGAGCCGAATGGGGCAAACCGCTTGACCCCCAGTCAAAGTCTGGCACCGTCACGGGCTTTCGCTGAGACCTGGAATACACAGGTAGACAGCAGTTTTCGTGTCTTGGCGAGGGTCGGCGAAAGTGGACGAAAACGAGGCTGGTTTGGGTCAAGATTTGGGTCAAACCGGCAAACTATGTGCCAATCCCGGGTCGAAGATGCCGAAATTTGTTTGCTAGAGCCCGAGTGTGCCCGACAGGCCGTCGATCGCGGCTCTCGTCGTGGATCGCCGCCGCCGTTCTGGGAATCACGAAGGCCGCGCCGATCTCGGCGTGACAGACGCGCCAGGACCACGATGCGGTCGCCGAATCGTCGCAGCTTGGGTGATATGCGAGTCTGGTCGCGTAGGGTTTCCGGCATGGCCAACGGGGATGAACGACAAGAACTGGAAGAATTGGCGCGGGAGCTGTTCGGCGGCACGCACATCCCACCTGCTTATGTTCGGGCGCTGAAGTGTTCGACCGACGGGGCAAGCGCACGATTGGGCATCGTGATCAACAGCAACGAGCGTCGTGCATATTGGCTCGATGGCCGCAGCCTGGGCATACTTTCCTGCACGGGCATCACAGACGACGATGCGCGTATCAGCGGTGAGATTCTTCAGCTCGACCACCTGGTGAGCGTTAAGCTGAACGTGGCCGTTCGCTACGACAGGTTCAACAACGTCTCAGATTCGGGCCGAGTTCTTGCTATCGAAGATTTCGAGAGTGGGCATTTCACCTTCGACGCATCTCCACAACACTTCAACTCTGAGAAGCGGGATGAGATCGAGCGATTCATCGACCAGGTGCTTGCCGCGCTCGCCGGGCGATGACCGTCACGGCTGTTCATCCCGTTGATCGCCGCGTTCAGGTTGGCGGCGGCCAGCTCCGCGAGCCCGGCACAGCCCCGCGCGGTTAAGGTGGTCACCGCCTGACAGTTGTAGCCCTGCAGCCAGCCGCCACCGCGCAGCGATTCGCCGCGATCTTCACCCCATCCAGCGTGACCGTCTCCAACCGACCCAACCCCCAAGAACAGTTGCGCCGTCTTACCGCGACCGGTGAACCCGTGCGCGAGCTTGCCGCTGTGTTCGGGATTGGGCGAGCGACCGCGTACCGGTACCTTGCCGCTGGCCTATCGCTCTCGTCGTGCGGCGATGCATGCTATGAGGTCGCGTCGATGCCGAACCCGGACAACACAAAGAAGATCGGCACACCAACCTCCATCCGCGAGTAGACCAGGCCGATATAGCCGTGGGTGTACTTGCCGGTGGTGTAGGCGGCGTGGGTGCCCATCACTAGAAGCGCCGCGACCGCGTGGATGCCGGTCAGCGAGGCGACCCGCTCGGTGCTGGCAACCGACTCCAGGCCTCCTTGGGCGTCGACGTCCGTTGACAGGGTCATCGCGGTTTACTGCCGTTGTGCCGCTTCGGCGGCCGGTGCAGCTGCAGGTTGATCAGCACACCCGAAATTCGGGTTCGCTCAAGGGCTTTCAGAGTTTCGCGCGGCAGCTTGGCGGGCAGCTCGACCAGCGAGTGGTCGGGCCGGATCGTGATGTGCCCGAAGTCGCTGCGATGCAGGCCACCCTCGTTGGCGATCGCGCCCACGATCGCGCCCGGCCCGACCCCGTGTCGCTTGCCGACCGCGATGCGGTAGGTGGCCATGCCCTTTCCCGGGCGCCGCTGGGGACGCTCCGGGCGTACTTCTCGCCGCCGTTGCGGCGGCAGTTCCGGCGCCATCAGGAACTCCTCACCTTCGCGCGCCTGCACCGCCAGCGCCGCGGCGATGTCGGCCATCGGGACATCGTGCTCGCGCTCATAGTCCTGGATCAGGCCCCGGAACAGCTCGATTCCAGGGGCGGCCAGCGCGTCGGTGATCGAGTCGCGGAACTTCGCGACGCGTTGGGCGTTGACGTCCTCGACGCTGGGCAGTTCGGTTTCGGTGAGCTTCTGGCGGGTGGCCCTCTCGATCGACTTGAGCAGATAGTGTTCCCGCGGCGAGACGAACAGCAGCGCCGTGCCAGATCGCCCAGCCCGGCCGGTGCGGCCGATCCGGTGCACGTAGGACTCAGTGTCCTGCGGGATGTCGTAGTTCAGCACGTGCGAGATGCGCTCGACGTCGAGGCCGCGGGCCGCGACGTCGGTGGCCACTAGAATGTCGATGCTGCCGTCCTTCAGCGCGGCGATGGTGCGCTCGCGCTGGGCCTGGGGGATGTCGCCGCTGATGGCCGCCGCCGAAAAGCCCCGGGCGCGAAGCCTTTCGGCGACGTCCTCGGTGGCCTGCTTGGTTCGGACGAACACGATCATCGCGTCGAACGGCTCGACCTCCAGCAGGCGGGTCAGTGCGTCCATCTTCCGCGGGCCGGCCACCTCGATGTACCGCTGTGAAATGTTCTCGGCCGTCGTGGTTTTCGCTTCGACCGTGACCTCGACGGGGTCGTGCAGGTATTTGGCAGCGATCTTACGGATCGCCGGTGGCATCGTCGCTGAGAACAGCGCGACCTGCTTGTACTCCGGGGTTTCGGCGAGTATCCGTTCGACATCTTCGGCGAAGCCCATGTTCAGCATCTCGTCGGCCTCGTCGAGCACCAGGTAGTCGACCCGGGACAGGTCCAGCGTTCCGCGTTCGAGGTGATCGATCACCCGGCCCGGCGTGCCGACGACAATGTGTGCGCCGCGGTGGAGGCCGGCCAGCTGCACGCGGTAGGACTGCCCGCCGTAGATCGGCAGCACGTGCAGCCGCGGCAGGTGCGCGCCGTAGCGGCCGAACGCCTCGGCAACCTGCAACGCCAGCTCGCGGGTCGGCGCGAGCACCAGCGCCTGGGTTAGGGCGCTCGAGGTGTCGATCCTGGACAAAATCGGCAGCGCGAACGCCGCGGTTTTACCCGTGCCGGTCTGAGCCAGCCCGACCACATCGGCGCCGGCCATCAGCGCCGGGATGGTCGACGCCTGAACCGCCGACGGCGACTCGTAGCCGACGTCGACGACGGCCCGCAGCACCGCGGGGTGAAGCTGCAGGTCCTCGAATGAGGCGGAGGGAACGGCCATCGAATTGGCAGTCTCTAAGCGCGGTTGCACTCGTAGAAATGATCTGTGGGCGAGTAAATGATTGATCGATCTGTCCCGAAAACGAACGTCAGGACGCAGCCGCCAGAGCGGCCGGCGCAAGGACGCCGGCCTTCTCCAGCCGCCGCCGACATTGGCAGCAGGTGACTTCCTCAAGGGAGGCATCACGACGCCGGCGGTCGACCCGCCGTGACTTCCTCAGGCTGCACAGCGTCCACTTATCCACCCTTGAGCGCTGAGGGTGGTGGGTAACGGCGGCGGCGTGCACCACCGCCGCTCCGCGGACATCGACCACCTCGTAGGTGGTGTAAGGGACGAAGATTGCCGTCGCACGACGGTCACCGTTCATCGCCGCCGTGTTCTTGATCAGCACGGTCAGGTCATGGCCTAACTCGTGCTCCACAACCTCACCGGGGTCGGGCTTCGGGATGGTGAATGTCAGGAATGTTGCCATGGGGCCACCTTTCGCAGTTCTAGAAGAAGTTAGAACCACAACTCTACCTTTTGTCCCCGCGGTTTCATCCGCGGGGACAAGAGCGGGGTAAAAATCTCTTTCAGAGGTGCCCCGCAGATGGCTTTTTGATGGACCGCGGGATTAATGTCAAAGCCAGCAGATTCCCCCGCTGACCCCTCCACATAGGAAGAAGTAGCAACCATGCCCATCGATCTGGAACGCGGGCAGTTCATGCGCTGCACGCCGATTAACGATCACCTGTTCTCGGCCACCATCGACTGGGGCCGGGTATTTGAACTGGTGCCTGACCCACGCACCGCGGAGAACCCGCGGGCGTTGGCATACGCCAGCTTCAACGACCGGGCCCAGGCCGAACTCCGCAACGACGTTCAGCGAATGATCAGGGGGACCCAAAAGGGCAAGAACGCCAAGTCCTACGCGGACTACATCGCCCGCAGCATCCGCGGTCTCCTCGGCAATGGCTGGTCGACCCCGCCGATCGCCATCTGGTTCCCGCAGAAGCTGGAGCAGCAGTCAGTCCAGGGGCCATTCGGCATGGACTATGCCGCGGTCATCCCCTACGGGGCCAAGGGCGTGGCGGTCGACGCCGAAACCCAGCATCTGGCCCACCTCATCATCGCCGAGAACCCCGAGGCGTATGGCCTGACCCTGGAACAGATCAACGAGCGCAAGGTCATCTGCGAGATCTACCACGGCATCGACCTCAAGGAAGCCAGGCAGATCTTCCACGATCGGAACCTGTTGGGCGTTCTGCCGACGAAGAACATTGCGCTGAACAGTGATTCGCGTGATGTCGCCACCCAGATCGCGTTCGCGATCATGGAGGAAGTCATCATCCAGCACCCGCGCACCAAGCTGGACAGCCGGCTGCAGACCGTGGTCGGCGTGAACAAGCGTCAGCTCAGCGGCAAGGACATCGAATGGTTCACCCTCTCGGGACTGCGCTCATTCGTAGCTACCACCCTGTTCGGACGGGCCGGGTTTGAGACGACCAGCCAGCCGGTGTACGACAACGTCCTGCCGACCCGCGCCGACGGGCATCAAATCACCGAGGAGGAGGCCAGGGTGGAGGTGGTCACGTTGGCCCGCGCGCTGTTCACCCGGTTTATGCCGCAGTTCACCCGGCGGGCCCACACGGTAATCGGTGCACCTGCGGTGCTGGCCGCCATCGGCGCCGTCGGGCACCGGTCGATGACCTGGAGCAGGGAACCGCGCCGGTCGGTTGATGAGTTCATCGGCCTGCTGTCCACGGTGAACTGGAGCCGCGACGCCAAGACCCGGGACGGCGCCATGACCTGGGACGGCATCGCGGGCAAGGCGACGGCGAGCGGCAAGCTGTCCCTGGTGGGCGGTGTCAAGGACAACGGGTCCAAGACGGCCACCGCGCTGGAGGATCCCAACGTCGAGCCCTACCATCGGATCCGCACGGCCGCCTGAACCTATGGTTCAACAAAACACCCCGGCCGGCACTGTCAACTTGAGGTCGTGTGGACGTTCCGCTAACCACATAAGCCTCATACGTCACACGCGACCTGGTGAATCGCGGAGGCGAACCGGCGAAAATCGCCCTCGGATTGCTCAAGTTGACAGTGCCCCTCAGTGCGCCCGGTTTCTTATCAACGAGGATGCTGCTGGTCGGATGCAACGGGTACTCGCTTGCGGTTCCCGAGGCACTGGCCCTGACCTCTGCCATCAACTCATCTCCGTGATCATCCCTGAGCCTGTCCGCCACGGCCGTCACGATTTCATGTTCGAGTTCCTCGACGTCGACTGCCTCTGGCAGGGTCACTGTCAGGTCGGTCACCTGCGCGACGCTATTAGCTGGCGAGACTGCGCGATCCGGACCGTAGAAATGTCGAGCCACAGTCCAACTCGGTCGAGCGCATAGGCGCGGGCTTACCGGGGGATCGCCGGTCCAACGTCGTCGGCTCAAAGGACGAATGGCCCTAGGCGGTCAGCATCGCCGTCTTTATGTTTGGACTGCCCGAGAGCCGAATACTGCAGCAGCATCACGATTCAGGAGTGCACGATGACCATGGCCCGCAACATCATGGCTAGCAGGTCATGAGTACTCCCTATGGTGGCACCGGCCGGGCGGCAGGCGAATACAGCGCCGAGGACGACAACCAGCTTCAGCCAGAGGACACTCTCATCGACCGCGGTATGGACGACATGCTCGACGAGGGGTACTCGCCGCCCGAGCGACCTTATGCACGTGGCGCATTCGGCCCGTCTAAAAGCATGGACCAGATGCTCGCGGAGGAAGAGCCGGATCCGGCGTCGCGAATCAACGTTTTGTTCGATGAAGCCGAGCAGCAACTCTCCGACGAATCCGAGCGCGAAACTGAATTTCCTCAGCGAGGTGAGGTTGGTCGCGCACGAGCAGGTCGACTTGTCGCGCCGGACCGGGGATTTGGCGAAGACACCGAGGCAGAATTGGTCGCTGAGGACGTCGGTATCAGCGGAGGCGCCGCATCTGCTGAGGAAGCCGCGATTCACATCATCGAAGACGAAGAGTAACGAACTGCCAAGTTCACCTGTTGGCTGTGCGGGGCTGACGCTGGGAGGCGGCGCGGTGCGCGGTGGACAGCTCGTCAGCGAGTCGGCGTTTCTTTGCGAGGAATCCGCGGAGCCGGTGCAGGGGCCAGGTGTTGATCACCTTGTCGGCTGATACCCAGCCACGCTGGGCGACGGCGACGCCGTAACGGATGTAGTCGAGGTGAGGCACTGCGTGGGAATCGGTGTCGATCGCGAAGACAACGCCATGTTCGCGGGCACGGCGCACGAGTTCGTCGCTGAGGTCCAATCGGTCGGGGAAGGCGTTGATTTCCAGGGCGGTATGGGTGCGCGCGGCAGCTGCGAACACGGCATCAACGTCGAAATCGATCGGCGGACGACGACCCAGCACGCGGGTGGTCGGATGGCCGATGATGTTGACGTAGGGGTGCTCGATGGCCGTGATCAGGCGCCGGGTCATCTCCTCGCGGGTCTGGTCGAAATCGGAGTGCACCGAGGCAACCAGGACGTCGAAGCCGGCGAGGA
>DASPOT010000155.1:0-6312 GCA_035625875.1 Mycobacterium sp.
GACGATGGGGCAACCCCCGAGGTTCCACTAATGAACCGCGCAGCATGCGTGCCGGAGCCGCAGTTGACGCCGTGCTCATCGGCTGATCGCAACCACGCCAAGCGATGATCAGGATGACCCGCCGCGGCAAACATTGCCATAGGTGACGATGCTCATTGCGCCGCTCGGTTCTTAGTGATTCGCCGAGCCGGTCAGCAGTGTTCGCTGGTCTCGATTTCGGCGAGCCTGCGCTCGACTTCCTCGAGTTCGCCGACCCGTTCCCGGATCTCGCCCTTGAGCACGATCGCGCGCCGCGTCAAGGCCAGCCGCTCGGCGCGCAGCATGTCGCGCAGCTCGGCGTCAGTGTAGTTCTTGCGGGTGCGATGGTTGGATGTGGTCATCGTTGACCCTCCTGTCGGGCTGGCCTGTTGCCAGCCCCATTCCGATTCCGGCATTGTATGCTGCGGCCCACTGCAAACTTTCAGATTCGACAGCAAACTTTTGAGGCGCGCGTCTGGCGCCTGCAAATGCTGGGCGACACGCCGACATTGTGATGACAGCTGGGCCCGGCGGCGGTGAAAAATTTTCAGTGACAGAACAGGGGAGCAGCGATGGCCATGACCGCAGACGATCGTGTGCGCTCCAGGCGGCTTTCGGCGCGACCCGTGTGTCGATCACCAGGCCGTGATAGGTCGGCTCCGGGATCGGCGTGGCGTGTTGCCGGGCGCTCGTGACGATGGCCTGCCTGCCGTGAAAGCGGCCCGTCGCTGCGCGGGCCCGTCCGGGCGCGGGGTGGTCAGTGAGGTCGCGCTGGCGCGCCGGGACTCCCCGGCGCGGGGCAGCCGGCATCTCGGGTTCGCCAAGGCGCTGGTGCAGAAGATCCGCCATAACGACCACGCACAACCGCGGGCCAGAGGCGGGCCGACCACGGCGGAAAACGGGTTAGGGGCCTGCGAGCGCCGCAACTACACGAAAGAAGCCACCGGCTGGCGGGTCAGCACGAACATCGACGAAACCGATAGGCACACAGCGCAATTCACCATCCCAACCGGTGCACACTACCGCTCCGCGGCACCTTTACACGCACCCGCCATCACCATCAGCGACCTCGAAGTCCGTGTCGGCATCACCCTGGCGCGGCACGCCACCTAGCCGCGCCAGGCTGGCCCTGCGATATGCGGCTCACTATTTTTGGAGGTGTGAGCCCATCCCGGTATGCGCAGTTGTCGCGCCGCGAGCTCGCCGTGTTGGTCCCTGAGCTGCTGCTGATCGGGCACATGATCGACCGCTCTGGCATGGCCTGGTGCATCCAGGCGTTCGGCCGCGAGGAGATGCTGCAGATCGCCATCGAGGAGTGGGCCGGTGCCAGCCCGAGCTACACCAAACGCATGCAGCGGGCGCTGAACTTCGAGGGCGACGATGTGCCCACCATCTTCAAGGGCCTACAACTCGACATCGGCGCTCCACCACAATTCATGGATTTCCGCTACACCGTCCACGACCGCTGGCACGGCGAGTTCCAGCTCGACCACTGCGGCGCGCTGCTGGACGTGGAGCCGATGGGCGACGAGTACGTCTTCGGCATGTGCCACACCATCGAAGATCCAACGTTCGACGCCACCGCGGTGGCGACCAATCCGCGGGCCCGGATGCGTCCCATCCACCGCCCACCCCGGGTTCCGTCCGACCAGCATCCGCACTGCGCGTGGACCGTCACCATCGACGAGTCCTATCCGCCGGCCGAGGGCATCCCGGCATTAGACGTTGTCCGCGAAACCAACGCCGCCACATGGGAACTTGATGTGATCGACCGGTCCGACGACGGGCTGGCCGACTACTCGGGCCCGCTGGTGTCCGATCTCGACTTCGGCGCGTTCTCGCACTCGGCGCTGGTGCGGGTGGCCGACGAGGTGTGCCTGCAGATGCACTTGCTGTATCTGTCGTTCGCGCTCGCGGTGCGGGCGCGGGCGGGCGCGGACACCGACCTGGCCGTGTCCGTGGGCACCCGTCAGCTGATCGGGCTGGCCGGGCTCGGCGCCGAACGCATTCACCGCGCGCTGGCGCTGCCCGCCGGGATCGAGGGCGCGCTGCGGGTATTCGAGCTGCACCCGCTGATCAATCCCGTGGGTTACGTCGCGGCCGAAACGGCACGGGACCGGCTGGTGGTTCACCGGTCACCGGCGCACGACGACGGCGCCTGGATCTCGCTGTGCTCACCCGAATCGGTGCAGCCGCTGCAGGCCATCGCCACCGCGGTAGACCCCCACGTCAGGGTTCGGGTCAGCGGGACAAGCACCGACTGGACCGCCGAACTGGCCGAAATTGACACCGCGGCAACCGAACTGCCGGAGGTGTCGGTGGCCAAGGTCAGTCGCGGGTCGACGTTCCAGTTCGAGCCGAGACGATCGCTGCCGCTCACCGTGGTGTGAGCCGGTAGGTGCCGGTCGTGCCGAGCCGGAAGTACAGTCGCACAACGAAATTCACCGTGGCATTGCGCTCAGCGTAGCGTTGAGACATGCAGAACATAGACCGCCGTACGCTGTTGTGCGGCATCGCGATCGGCGTTCTCGCGGCGGCCGGTCGCTCCCCGGCCGCCCGGGGTTTCCCGACCGGGCATCCGCCAGCCGGTGTGCTCACCCGGCTTCCCGGGGATGGCAATCAGTTGGCGCTCACCATTGACGACGGCGCCAGCGTCCAAGTGGTGGGCGCGTTCGCCGACTTCTGCCGTGACAGCGGCACCCGGTTGACGTTTTTCGTCAACGGCGCCGACAGTTCGTGGTCGGTCAACGCCCCCGCGCTGCGGCCCATGGTCGACTCCGGTCAGGTGCAGTTGGGTAACCACACGTGGTCGCATCCGGACATCACCCGCATGGCGCCCGGCGCCGTCGCCGACCAGATCGGCCGAAACGCCGACTTCCTGCGCAATACCTACGGCGTCGACGGCACCCCGTACTTTCGTCCTCCCTTTGGCCGACACACGCCCGCCACCGACGGCATCGCCGCCGACCTCGGCTACTCCACCATCACCTTGTGGAGCGGCGATATTGGCGACTCGGGGCGGATCAGCGAAGCCGGCCTCATCGCCGCCGCGAACAGGTCATTTCAGCCGCAGCAGATCGTGGTTGGCCACGCCAACCTGCCCACCATCACCCACTGTTTCGGCCAGTTGCTCGACATCATCCACAGCCGTAACCTGCAAACGGTCACCCTCAACGACGTCTTCAGCTGACTCGTGTCGTCGGCTAGCCGCTTGCGCGCAGTCACCCGGCGTAACGGAAGACATATGGCACTGGTGTGGGCCCTGCATCGAGCACATCGTCGCCGACGATTGGCGGGCCCTCCGGCGCCCGCACGCTGCAGTACTGGGTGCGCCTGCTGCGCGATCCGCTGGCCGGCTACATCGCGCTGTGCCGCGATTACGGCGACGCGGTGCGCATGCCGGTCAGCCGCAAGCACACGTTCTTCCTGCTCAGCCGCCCCGAGCATGCCGAACACGTCCTCGTCACGCATCAAGATCGCTATGTGAAGGCTTTTACCTATCGACCACTGAAGGCGCTGCTCGGTGATGGCCTGCTGACCAGCGAGGGCGCCACCTGGCAGCGACACCGTGGGCTGGTCCAACCCGTGTTCAGCCACCGTCACATCCAGTCTTTCGCACCGGCCATCGTCGCTGCCGCCCGCGACCGCGCGGACGGCTGGGCTTCCGGGATGAGCGTTGATCTCGCCACCGAGATGCGCACCCTGACCATGGACGTGATCGGTCGGGTGCTCTTCGGCGTTAATTTGGCGGGCGAAGCCGAATCGGTCGGGCACGCGGTGTCGCGGCTGCAGAACACGGCGGCCGCGGCCGCGCTGCTGCCCGCTATCGGTTCCCCACAGCGCGCCCGGTGGCTGGCGGAACACGTCATCCCCGGCCTGGCCGACGCCTCGACGACGCTGGAGTCGCTGGTCGCCAGGATCATCGACGCGCGCATGGCGGCACCGCACCCGCAACCCAGCGATCTGCTGGATGTGCTGCTGGCCTCCGACGACGGCGCGCAGCCGCTGAGCTGTGAGGAAATCCGCGACGAGGTGATGACCCTGGTATTGGCCGGGCATGAGACCACCGCCAACACGTTGACGTGGGCGCTGACCTTGCTGTCGCGATATCCGGCGGCGCGCGAGCGCCTGGCCGCGGAGGTTGACGAGGTGGTGGGTGATCGTGATCCGCAAGCCGCCGACGTCGGATCCCTGCGGTGGACGCAGGCCGTGGTGTCCGAGACGATGCGGCTCTACCCGCCGGCGTGGACCATCGAGCGCGACGCCGTGGTCGCCGACAACATCGCCGGCGTCGAGGTCTCCGCCGGCGACACCGTGGCGATCTCGCCGTATTTGCTGCACCGTCACCCCATGTTTTGGCCCAACCCCGAAGGATTCGATCCGCGCCGATTTCTAGCCGGTGAAGCGGCGCACCGGCCGCGGTACGCGTTTCTGCCGTTTGGCGGGGGCCGGCGGATCTGCGTGGGCGCCGGACTGGCGCAGCTGGAGGCGACGCTCGTGCTCGCCACGCTGGCCCGGTCGGCGACGCTGGACCTACTGCCCGGTACCTCGCTGCGGGCGCGCGCCGACGTCACGCTGCATCCCCGCGGACCGGTGATCGTCACCGTCGCTGCGCCGCTGCGCGTGCTTCACCCGGCGCGTGCGGCGACCTCAAACCAGCTGGACTAGGGCCACGCGCTCGATGAGGTGACGAAACCGTGGCTGCGGTGTGTCTGACCTGACATCGACTGTGGTTATCGTGGGTTCCGGCCGCTGACCGTTCTCGCTTGCGAGGTAGTCGTTTATGTACGACCCATTGGGGTTGTCGATCGGGACCACCAACCTGGTCGCGGTTCGTAACGGGACCCCACCGGTGATGCGTCGCGCGGTGCTGACGCTGTTCCCTCATCGCGCGCCGGAAATCGGTGTGCCCGCGGGGAACGCGAGCCTGACCGAGCCCGGCACGGTGATGAGCGGGTTCGTGGAGCGCATTGGTGACTCAGTCGCGCTGGTGTCCGCCGACGGGTCCACGCACGACCCTGAGCTGCTGCTGGTCGAGGCCCTGGACGCGATGGTCTCCGCTGCCGGCGCCGACGCGGCCTCTTCGCAGATCGCGATCGCCGTTCCCGCGCACTGGCGACCCGCAGCCGTGGGCGGGCTGCGCGACGGGTTGCGGACCCATGCGGGCTTTGTACGAAGCGGCATGTCCCCGTATCTGGTTTCGGATGCCGTCGCTTCGTTGGCGGCGGTGAACTGCGAGGCCGGGCTCCCGTCGCACGGCGTGGTGGGATTGCTCGATTTCGGCGGCGGTGGCACCACCATCACGTTGGCAGACGCTGGGTCGGGTTTCGAGCCCATTGCCGAAACACTTCGCTACCAGGAGTTTTCCGGTGGTCACATCGACCAGGCGCTGCTGGCTCATGTCTTGAAAAACGTCGGCCGCAACGGCACCGCCGACCCGGACAGTACCGCGGCGGTTGGGCAATTGGCCCAACTCAAGGAGGAGTGCCGTCAGGCCAAGGAGTTTCTGTCCACGCAGACGATCACCGAACTGGCGGTCGAGCTTCCGGGATCCCGCTGCAGCGTTCAGGTGACCCGAGCCGAGCTCGAGACCCTGATGCAGGATCGGCTGGCCGGTGTCATCGCCGCACTCGACGACATGTTGGCGCGCAACAACATTGCCTGGGCGGATGTCGCGGCGGTGGCGACGGTGGGCGGTGGCGCCAGCATTCCGCTTGTCGCTCAACGTCTTTCGTCTCACACGCGGACGCCGGTGGTGACGTCGCCGCACCCCGCGCTCACGATGGCGGTGGGCGCCGCGCTGTTCGCCTCCCGTGAATCCGACGTGGAGATAGAGGCGCCGACGGCGATGGCTGCGGTGGCGGCGGGTGGTGGTGGCACCACGGGCATCCTGGGCCTGCCTCCCGTCGATGTGATCGACGATGAGGAGCGTTCGTCGACGCTTCGCAAGTTGGCCTGGTCGGAGGCCGAGGACACCGCCAACGAGCCGGTGCTGCATACCGTGTACGACTACGACGTCGATGCCGGTGCTCCACCTCCGGCTCGCTACGCGCCGGATATGGAGCCACCCGACGAGCCGCCGCGGCGTCCGAGGTTCCGGTTGGCGCGGCTCTTCGTCGGGCTTGCCGCCTTGGTGGCGATGTTCGCGCTCGGCGGTGTGGCCTACACGTTGACGACCACCGTCCGCCAGGCTCCGCCAGCGCCCACCAGCACGACCGTTCCGCCCCCGCCGCCGCCCAGTTCCCAGCTGCCGCCGCCGCCCAGCCCCGTCCCGCCGTCGCCCAGCCCCGTCCC
>DASPOT010000156.1:0-12987 GCA_035625875.1 Mycobacterium sp.
GCTCGGGGTGGCGCAATGGTGTTTCGACACCACCCTCGACTACGTCAAGCAGCACAAGCAATTCGGCCGCGCGATCGGCTCGTATCAGGCGATCAAACACCGGCTGGCCGATCTGTGGCTAGAGGTCAACTCCGCGGCCACCGCGGCCCGATACGCCGCCGACACCTGCGCGCGGGGCGACGAGGACGCGACCATCGCCGCGACCAACGCGCAGGCTTACTGCAGCGATGTCGCCGTGCATGCCGCCGAGGAGTGCATCCAGCTGCACGGCGGCATCGGGATGACCTGGGAGTATCCCGCGCATCTGTACCTGAAGCGGGCCAAAAGCGACCAGCTGGCCCTCGGCACCCCCTACCGTCATCGCGCCCGTTTGGCCGAATTGGTCGACCTGCCGATGACCTAGCGTGGCAGGTTCGCCCCGAAGAAGTCCCTCATCGCCGTCCAATGCCGCTCGGCGGCGGCAGCGTCGTACGACAGGTTGTCCGGGACGGCGAACCCATGCTCGGCGGGGTACGTCTCGATCGTGTGCTCGACACCGGCCGCGGTGAGTGCTTTGTCGAGCTGTTCGGCCTGTTCGGGTGTAAAGGAGCCGTCGTTCTCGGCGCCCGCCACGTAGACCGCGGCGCGGATCTTATCGGCCAGCAGATGCGGGCTGCCCGGCCAGTCGGTTGCCAGCCCGCCGCCGTGGAAGGAGGCGGCGGCTGCGACCCGGTCCGGCTGGCGGCCGGCCACCACCAGCGACGTCCGCCCGCCCATGCAGTAACCGGTAGTGCCGAATCGGTCCCCGCTCACCTCTGGGCGACCGGCCAGGTAGTCGAAGAACGCGCCGGCGTCGCTGGCCATCATGTCCGGGGTAATGCTGCCGATCATCGACATCAGGCGCTTGCGCTCCTCGCGGTCGTTGAACGCGGTCCGCATGTCGATCGGGGCCCAGTCGCCGTGACGGTAGTACACGTCGGGCAGCAGCACGGCGTAACCGAAGCCGGCCAGCTTGGCGGCCATCTGGTAGAAGGTGTCCCGCACGCCACCCGCGTCGGGGTACATGACGACACCGGGCCAGGGGCCGTCGCCGTCGGGAGTGAACAGGTGGACGGTGCAGGTGTCGTCGGGAGTGGTGATGGTGTCGGTGATGTTCGGCATGGCTTCCGTTCTACTCCTCGGGTTTCGACGTAAGCTGACCGCGTGTCCATCCCCACGCCGTATGAGGATTTGCTGGATCTGGTGCTCGAGCGGGGCACACCCAAAGCCGACCGCACCGGCACCGGGACTCGCAGCCTGTTCGGCCAGCAGATGCGCTACGACCTGTCGGCCGGTTTTCCGCTGATCACCACCAAGAAGGTGCACCTCAAATCGGTGATCTACGAGTTGCTGTGGTTTTTGCGCGGTGACTCCAACATCGGCTGGCTGCATGAGCATGGCGTCACCATCTGGGACGAATGGGCCAGTCCCACAGGCGATCTTGGACCGATCTACGGAGTGCAGTGGCGATCCTGGCCGACCCCGTCGGGTGGGCACATCGACCAGGTCAGCGCGGCGCTGGATCTGCTGCGCACCGACCCGGATTCGCGGCGCATCATTGTGTCGGCCTGGAACGTCGGCGACATCCCGCAGATGGCGTTGCCGCCATGTCACCTGCTGTTCCAGTTCTACGTCGCCGTGGGCAGGCTGAGCTGTCAGCTCTACCAGCGCAGCGCCGACCTGTTCCTCGGGGTGCCATTCAACATCGCCAGCTACGCGCTGCTGACGCACATGATGGCCGCCCAAGCCGGACTCGACGTCGGCGAGTTCATCTGGACCGGCGGCGACTGCCACATCTACGACAACCACGTCGAGCAGGTCAGGGAGCAGCTGCACCGCGAACCGCGGCCGTATCCGGAACTCGTTCTCGCACACCGCAATTCGATCTTCAACTACACCTACGAGGACATCGTCATCTTGAACTACGATCCGCATCCGGCGATCAAAGCCCCCGTCGCTGTATGACGGTGGTGAGCCTCATCTGGGCTCAGTCGACGTGGGGTGTCATTGGCCGCGGCGGCGGCATCCCGTGGCGGTTGCCGGAGGATCAGGCCCGTTTCAAAGAGCTCACCATAGGTCACCCGGTGGTGATGGGCCGGCGGACCTGGGAGTCGCTGCCACGCGGTGTGCGCCCGCTGCCGGGCCGCCGAAATGTCGTACTAACCCGCCAAGCTGACTACATGGCTGACGGAGCAGACGTGGTCACTACGCTCGACGATGCGCTGACCGGCGACGAGGTGTGGGTCATCGGCGGCGAGCAAATCTACGCGCTGGCGATGCCGGTGGCCAGCCGCTGCGAGGTGACCGAGATCGACATCGACCTGCCCCTGGAAGACGGCGACGCGGTCGCACCGGTGCTCGACGAGACGTGGCGGGGCGTGACGGGGGACTGGAAAACCAGCAACACCGGGCTGCGCTACCGGTTCCACAGCTACCAGCGTGCCCAATGACCACCTTGTCCGTCGCACAGGCCCGCCGCATCGCTGTCGCCGCACAGGGATTCACCGAGCCCAAGCCCGCCAGGCCGATCACCCGTGCGCACCTGCGGCGGCTGATGGCCCGTATCCAGGTGCTGCAGCTGGATACGGTGTCGGTGGCGGTGCGCGCGCACTACGCGCCGGTGTTCAGCCGGCTCGGGCCCTACGACCGTGACATTCTTGACCGCGCCGCGTGGGGCCCGGCGACGATGCGGGCCGGGCAGCGGCCCGAGGAGGAGCCGGGTTGGACCAGGAAGAGCCACTCGGCGCGAAGCACGCGGCTGTTGGTGGAGTATTGGGCGCACGAGGCCGCACTGATGGCCGTCGACGACTGGCCCCTACTGCGATGGCGGATGCGCCAGTACCGGCACGGCCACTATCGGCTGGGACTCATATAAGCGTCGTAGCTTGTCGTACCCCAGTGGTGACATCTGCGCGGTTCTCCTAGTGCGTGACCGCACGCCCTTCAGGTATCCGGATTTGTCCCGCTGACCCAGCTAGTTCCAAGGTTTTAGGCTGTGTGCATCTGGGTGGAATGAGAATGAGGAGACGGTGGGATGGGCCTAGCAAGGCAACTATCAAGCTCACTGGCGTCCGTTATCTACCGGCCAACGGACTCAGCGGCGGAGGAATACCACAAGTGGTACTACGGCACCCAGGTGTGGAAAGGCACCCAAGTGTGGAGAAAGACCACATGGATGGGTGTGGACTGCCAGAAGTCAGTCAGCGACATGTGGAACTATCAGGAGATCCTATTCGACCTGAAGCCTTCTTTGGTAATCGAGTTCGGCACATGTCACGGCGGCTCAGCCCTGTTTTTCGCCACCATCATGAGGTGGATCGGTCGACCATTCAAAGTGCTCTCCGTGGACATCTCCCACAAGCTTCTCGACCCGGCAGCCCAGAGCGACCCCGACATTCTGTTCGTCAAATCATCCTCCACCGCGCCGACCATCGCGGATCAGATCAAACGCCTCAAATCCGAGCACCCGGGTAAAATTTTCGCCATCCTCGACAGCGACCACTCAAAGGATCACGTGCTGGCCGAGATGAAACTGCTGCGGCCTTTACTCTCCGCCGGGGACTACCTGATAGTGGAAGACTCCAACCTCAACGGACACCCCATCCTTCCTGGGTGGGGACCGGGCCCGTATGAAGCCATCACGGCATACGAGGACGAATTCCCGAATGATTACACCCATGACCGTACGCGGGAGGGCAAGTTCGGTTGGACGTTTGCGCCCAACGGGTTCCTGATCCGGACATAAAATCCTGGTTGCGCGTGAACGTGTCAATCATGCTCGTCAGCACTTCAGCTTGAGGCTTGATGATGTCGAGCGGGACTTGTTCGGCTGACAGCAATACCCTCAAGTACCGGCACGGCCGCTGGGGCACCCATGTCGTCAAAGCCAACCCGCAGCTGGCCGACGACATCGTCGCCGCCGTCGCCCAACTCGGGCCGTGCACCGCTGGACAGATCGAGGCCCACCTGGCCGCGGAGCCTCGCCCCACGAAAGGCGCATGGTGGAACCGCAGCGACACCAAGTGGGTGGCCGAGGCGCTGTTCGCCGCCGGGGTGCTGACGACCGCCACCCGGGTTGGGTTCACCCGGCACTACGACCTGGTCGAGCGGGTATTGCCGCCCGAGGTGCTCACGCGGCAAGTTGACGATGACCAGGCCATCCGGGAACTCACGGTGCGGGCCGCCACCGCGCTGGGCGTGGGCACCGAGGCCGACATCCGCGACTACTTCCGGCTCGCTGCCGGCCAGGTCAAGCCCGCCATCGCCAAGCTGGTCGCCGATGGCGAACTGGAACCGGTGGACGTGCAGGGCTGGACGGCGCCAGCGTACCTGCGGACCAATCAGGTCGTCCCACGTCGCGACCGCGGCACGGCGCTGTTGTGCCCGTTCGACCCGTTGATCTTTTTCCGGCCGCGGGTACAACGGCTGTTCGGCTTTCACTACCGCATCGAGATCTACACACCAGCGAACAAGCGCCAGTACGGCTACTACGTGTGGCCATTTCTGCTTGACGGTGAGTTGGTCGGGCGGGTCGACCTCAAGGCGGACCGTGCCTCGAATGCGTTGCACGTCGTCGGTGCGTTCGGTGAGCCCGAGCAGTCGCCCTCGCGGGTGGCTGCAGCGGTGGCCGGTGAGTTAGCGACGATGGCGTCCTGGCTGGGGCTGGGCGATATCACGGTCGCCCAACGGGGCGATCTGGTGGACGAGTTGCGGGTGGCCCTGCGATCGGCATGATGGGCACGTGGGCTTCCACATCAAGCGCAACCGCACCGAGGCTCGGCGGGTGGCGGCAGAGCACGCGCTGCGCCAACTCGACCGACTTCTCAGCTACGAGGACAAGCGGGCGATACGGCGAAACGAGGCCGAACTCTACGGCGAGTGTCCGTGTATTCGTCGCCGAGGCCGACGGCGATCGCCGAGAGCACGGCGTTCACCTGGTTCTCGAACGTGTCGCCCTTGATCGGTGTCACCTTCGCGAGGCTGGTCTTGGCTTCCTGGACCTTCAGCTCGGTTGCGAGCTCATCCATCTTTTTGACCAGCTGATTGTGGTTCCCTTCGATCAATTCGGTCAGCTGTTGCTGGCGCGCGTTGAGTTCGGCGGTGTGCTTGGCCATAGGCGAAGTCGGGTATCGAATGATCGTCTAGCTTTAACCCATGAGGGAAGGAGAACGGAGAACCATGAACACGCTGACGCTGCAGGACGTCGCGGACCTGGCCAAGGTACGCCGTCCAGTCGTCAGCATGTGGCGGAAACGGCCAATCGTGCGCGGCGTGTCGCGAAGCGATCCCCGCGGACGGCCGGATATGCGCTCCCCTCCGCGACGGACTCCAAATAGCTCGCAAACTCATCGGTTCGCGTCGCTTCGAACAGCCCAGCGACCCATCCATGTCTCGGAGTCAGCACCGCTAACCCAGTCGAAGCCACTAACAGCGGATCATCGTCGAGCACAAGTGCGTGCGATCGTCGATTGGGCCGGACGGTCGACCACACGGTGTCGCCACTGGAAAGCACTCGTCGCGCACGGCCAGGCGCAGCGGTTCCACGGCATCGTCTCGGGGAAGTCAAAGAAGCCGCGGCCCACAGATGAGATATCGACGTAGCGAAGCTGACCACCAGGCACAGGATTCGTGACAGCCCTATTGACCGCGCCGATGGTACTTAATTCTGCCCAGGTCGATCCTGCGCGGATGCGGTCGAACATAGCGCCCAGCAAATTATCTGCAATCTGACGAATTAGGTCATTGACGGCGATCTTGTCGTCGAGGGCACCCAACACCTCCGCAACCGCATATTGGTCGCGAATATCGGGAAGGCACATCATAAGCGAGCGGATATCACGCAAGCTGATATAGGGAGCCATGTCAGTACTATTCGCCCGGTACGACGCCTGTCCCGCAAAGCTCGGCGACTTAAACCAGTAAGCGAGATAGCGAGGATGCAGCACTTCCGTGTCGCGAACACGGAAATAGCACAACTGTGGGCTGTAGACAACCTGTTCGGCACCCTCCGGGTAGAGCGCTACGCGACCGACCGTTCCTTTCGTACTAAGTAGGACATCCCCTGGTTGACTTAGTTTGGTCCCAATCTTGCGCGCGTCGTCGATGATCGGTCCGCGCTCCCCGGTCGTCCAGCGTTGCGCCTCACGTGCAACGTCCTTGTCCCGCACTGTGAGTCGTTCGATGACGATGGCGCTGAGCGTCTCATCGAAGCGAGCGTGTCGGTGCTTGTTCTCCATCGTTCCTCCCGGATCTCTTGGCCACCTTGAGCGCGGTGACGTGCTGCAGAGCAGGATGCGCCGCTGGTGATTACTAGAGCAAACTAAATCGCTGATAAGGGGGGTTATCAGATAAATTTTTGGCAATCAAGACCCTTTATCTCGACCGGCCACTCAAGGGCGCGCTGTTGATGCAGACGCTCGCCAGAGTCAACCGCACATTTCGCGGCAAGCCATCTGGACTGCTGGTCGCGTATGCACCGCTGGTCGATAACCTCAACAAGGCGCTTGCCGAGTACACGCAGCCCGACCGTGAGACCAAGCCCGTCGGCCAGAACATCGACGAAGCGGTGGAACTGACTGAGAAGCTGGTCAGTCAACTCGATGAGCTGTGCGCCGGATACGAGTGGCGTTCCAAGATTGGCGGCGCGCAACACGGGTGGATGAAGGCGGCGATCGGCCTCACCGACTATCTGCGCTCACCGTCAACTCCCGGTAACCAGGTGCCGGAAGGCGAGCCGACCCTCGGCGATCAATTCCGCAAACTTGCCAACCAGCTGGCCCGAGCGTGGGTGCTGTCCGCAGGCAATCAGACGCTGGATACCTTGCGGCCGACCGTCAAGTTTTATGAGCAGGTCCGGGTCTGGATGGGCAAGTTCGACGCCCAAGAGCGCCAAGCCGAGGGCAAGCCGATCCCGGACGACGTCAAGCGGTTGCTGTCCACACTGGTCGCGGAATCGACGACTTCGGGTGAGATCGTAGACATCTATGACGCCGCTGGCCTGCCTAAGCCAAAACTGTCCGACCTCGGACCCGAGTTCGAGCGCAAAGCCAGGGCAGCGACCAACCCCCACCTGGCGATCGAGGCGTTGCGGGCCGTACTCAACGAGGAGTCGGTCAAAGCGACGAAGAACAACCTGGTGCGCCAGCGTGCGTTCTCAGAGCGGATCGCCGACCTGATGCGACGCTATACGAACCAGCAGCTCACCTCCGCGGAAGTGATCGCCGAGCTGGTTGAGATGGCGAAAGAGGTTGCGGCCGAAGGAAACCGGGGCAAGCACTTCACGCCGCCGCTGTCCGACGACGAGCTGGCCTTCTACGACGCCGTCGCTACTAACAAGTCGGCGGTCGAGGTGCAGGGGGAGGAAGTGCTCGCCCAGATCGCGCGGGAACTGGTCGGGGTGATGCAGCGGGACACGAAAACGGACTGGGCCGTGCGCGACGACGTGCGCGCGAAGCTGCGATCCTCGATCAAACGGCTGCTGGTGAAGTACAAGTATCCGCCGGACAAGCAGCCGGAAGCGATCAAACTAGTCATCGAGCAGATGGAGGCGATGGCACCGCGATATGCCGAGCAGGCACGCCGATGGACCGATGGGGAAAACCATGAGTGACCGGCTGTTCCGCGGATTCGAGATCGCGCAGGAGAAGTATCTGCGATCCTGAATTCATCGAGGCTGAGGCTGGGATGGCAGCGAGACATCAGCGTCTTCGGGTTCACCGGCATCCCCCAATAGCAGTCGTGTAGAGCAACATTGACTGCACGTGTGCGGTCTGGACGCCACCGATATCACCATCCAGGTGCTGACGACCCCGCCGACTCCCGGAGTGGTGGCCGTGCGCGCCGGCGGATACTTCAGCATTGCTGGGCTGCGGGTGTGGGCGCAATACAGCACCTACATAGCTGGCTCCGAACAGCTCGGTGCTGGTCGGCTCATCGCCCACGGCGTGTTCGTCGAATCCGGATGTCAGACACGGCTGGCCGAGGACGTCACTCGACTCAGCGACGCGGTACATCTGGGGTTCGTCGCCAGTATCGGGATCGGTTCTGATGATGGGGGCGCTAGTCGTCGCTGGCTACCACAAGAGCCAGACTTCCAGCAGCTCGGTCAAACAGCGCAAACTCGTGAAATCCAGATGTCCCCACGACCCCTCCCCAGTCATGCTCAGCTGTCCGACGGAGGTCGGCCAACCGGTAGCGGCTAGTGGCGTTGCGGATGCGCGGATACAGTTCGCGTTCCATCTCGGCACGGTTGTCATCAGGCAGGGGCGTGGCGTATTCGGCCCAGGTGCGTAGCAGTGCTTCGGCGTCAGCGGATTCCACCGGCGAAAAAGAGTCCGGGCTGATGGCTTTCAGCCAGTAGGGCCCATGGATGTCGATCATATCTTTTTCACCGGTGCCGGCGTAGCTGTCGCGGTAGCGGGCATGGTGCAGCAACAACTCCAGCGCTGCCCGATCGTCGACATTCTCGGGCAGCGCGAATAGCTTAATGATGACCCACTGGCGTGACGTGTGGAAGTTGATGAATACCTCGCCCTGATAGGCCAACTGCTCCTCAACCGGCTTCGACTCATCCGCCTTTAGCGGCCTACCCTCACTCACCTCCTTGTCTCCCCTCGATGCTTGCCCCCTAACTCTGCGGGCTTTGCGTAGTTCTGGCAAGCTATTTGAACATTCTGCTGCTCCCTGAGATGCGCGGCTCAGTCGGGCACCTGGTCTACCCCGTCAGGGGGAACTCGCTGACGGTCAGGGCCCGTCAATTGACCAGCGGGTTCCGTACCGCCACCGAGGAACTGAACCGCCCGAAATCGCGATCGGCCGACCACAATTCGCGTACGCCGTGCGCCAAACACAGTGCGGCAACCTTGGCGTCGTGCACCAGTGGGCCGGTTACCTTTCCTGTGGTGAGCACTGCCTTCAGCCGGTCCCAGTAACCCGCCGGTTCGCCGAGCATGGACAGGGACGGCGACGCGAGCCACGCATCCATTTGTGCGATCGCCTGGCTACGGGTGCTCGGCGGGTCGTAGATGTTCGGGTGAGTGGTGATCACGAAGAACTCATGCAGGCATGGCCAGGGAATCGCCCACGCCGACTTTCCTTCAGCGAGCGCCTTCATGTGGTGAGCCGCCGCAGTGTGGAACTCGGCGTCACGCCGATGCGCGTACACGAGGATGTTGGTATCGACGGCGATCATGCCGGGTTTTGGTAGATCGTGTCCCGGATCTGCTCCCATGACGCGCCGCGGAACGCCGGCCGCAGTCCTCGGCCGTCGACGCTTGCGTCGGGGAGCACAAACGACGACTCGCCTGAGCGTTGCTTCACCACCGCGCGCAAGCCCGTCTCGATCAACTCTCGCAGTGTGGTCCGCTCACGGCGCGCGAGTTCCTGCGCCTCGCGCAAGAGCTCGTCGGGAAGATTCACCGTAGTCTTCATATTGCTAACCATATCAATAAAGCCATACAACCATATAATCTGCGAGCGACGCCAAGGGCATTCAGAATCGACCGCTATGGTGAGCGCCGTGGCCAAGACCGCGCCGCTGCGCGTGCAATTAATCGCCAAGACCGATTTCTTGGCACCCGCCGACGTGCCGTGGAGCACCGATGCCGACGGCGGCCAAGCGCTGGTCGAGTTCGCCGGCCGGGCGTGCTACCAGAGCTGGTCGAAGCCCAATCCCAAGACCGCGACCAACGCCGGCTACCTGAAGCACATCATCGACGTCGGGCATTTCTCGGTGCTCGAACACGCGAGTGTGTCGTTTTACATCACCGGCATCTCGCGATCCTGCACGCATGAACTGATCCGCCACCGGCACTTCTCCTACTCGCAGCTATCGCAACGCTACGTGCCCGAAAAGGACTCGCAGGTCGTCGTGCCACCCGGTATGGAAGACGATCTCGAATTGCAGCAGATCCTGACCGCAGCCGCCGACGCCAGCCGCGCCGCCTACGCCCAATTGCTAGCAAAACTTGAGGCCAAGTTTGCCGACCAGCCCAACGCCGTGTTGCGCCGTAAACAGGCGCGCCAGGCCGCGCGCGCGGTGCTGCCCAACGCAACCGAGACCCGCATCGTGGTCACCGGCAACTACCGAGCATGGCGGCATTTCATCGCCATGCGAGCCAGCGAGCACGCCGACGTCGAAATCCGGCGGCTGGCCATCGCCTGTCTGCGCCAGCTCGTCGATGTCGCACCTGCCGTTTTCGCGGATTTCGAGATCGCCGCCCTCGCCGACGGCACCGAGGTCGCCACCAGTCCTTTAGCGACGGAATCTTGAAGCCGCCAGGTAACCTAGGGACCGTGAGCACCGTCGCATTCGACGTCCCTGCACGCTTAGGCACGCTGCTGACCGCGATGGTGACGCCGTTCGGCCCCGACGGCTCCCTGGATACCGCCGCCGCGGCGCGGCTGGCGAACCACCTGGTCGACGCCGGCTGCGACGGCCTGGTGGTGTCCGGCACCACCGGCGAGTCGCCAACCACCACCGACGATGAAAAGCTCACGCTGCTGCGGACCGTGCTGGAAGCGGTGGGCGCCCGCGCCCGGGTCATCGCCGGGGCGGGCACCAACGACACCGCGCACAGCGTCCGGCTGGCCAAGGCCTGCGCGGCCGAGGGGGCCCACGCCCTGCTGGTGGTCACGCCGTACTACTCCAAGCCCCCACAGAGCGGGCTGATCGCACACTTCAGCGCCGTCGCTGACGCGACCGCGCTCCCGGTGCTGCTCTACGACATCCCGCCGCGCTCGGTGATCCCAATCCAACCCGACACCATCCGCGCGCTCGCGTCGCACCCGAACATAGTTGGGGTCAAAGACGCCAAGGGCGATCTGCACACGGGTGGTCAGCTCATGGCCGAAACCGGGCTGGCCTATTACTCCGGCGACGATTCGCTGAACCTGCCCTGGCTGGCGATGGGTGCGACCGGTTTTATCAGCGTGATCTCTCATCTGGCCGCGGGTCAGCTTCGAGAGATGTTGTCCGCCTTCCAATCCGGCGACATCGCCACCGCCCGCAAGATCAACGTCGAGGTCGCCCCGCTGTGCAACGCGATGAGTCGCCTCGGTGGGGTGACGATGGTCAAGGCCGGTTTGCCGCTACAGGGCATCGACGCCGGTAATCCCCGGCTGCCACAGATGCCCGCGACGCCCGAGCAGGTGGACGAGTTGGCTGCCGACATGCGCGCGGCTTCGGTGCTTCGGTGAGCCTCAGGTGAACGAAGACTTCGCCCCGCCAGGTCCTCTGAGTCCGAGCGGGTTGCGGGTCACCGCATTAGGCGGCGTCAGCGAAATCGGCCGCAATATGACGGTTTTCGAGCATCTGGGCCGACTGCTGATCATCGACTGCGGTGTCATGTTCCCAACCCACGACGAGCCCGGTGTCGACCTGATCCTGCCGGACCTGCGCCATATCGAAGACCGGCTCGACGACATCGAGGCGGTGGTGCTGACCCACGCGCACGAAGACCACATCGGGGCGATCCCGTTTCTACTCAAGCTGCGACCCGACATCCCGGTCGTCGGCTCGAAGTTCACCCTGGCACTGGTCGCCGCCAAATGCCGTGAGTACCGCCTCAAACCGGTGTTCGTCGAGGTCACCGAGGGCCAGCGCAGCACGCACGGCGTGTTCGAGTGCGAGTACTTCGCGGTCAACCACTCCATCCCGGACGCGCTGGCAATCGCGGTATATACCGGCGCGGGAACCATCCTGCACAGCGGCGACATCAAGCTCGACCAACTACCGCTCGACGGGCGCCCCACCGACCTGCCCGGCATGTCCCGGCTCGGCGACGCCGGCGTGGATCTCCTGTTGTGCGACTCGACTAATGCCGAGATCCCCGGCGTCGGACCGTCGGAAAGCGAGGTGGGCCCAACCCTGCACCGGCTGATCAGGGGCGCCGAAGGGCGGGTCATTGTCGCATGTTTCGCCTCCAACGTGGACCGCGTCCAGCAGATCATCGACGCCGCCGTGGCGCTGGGTCGGCGGGTGTCGTTCGTCGGGCGATCGATGGTGCGCAACATGGGCATCGCCCGCGAACTCGGCTATCTGCGGGTGGCCGACTCCGACCTGATCGACATCGCCGCCGCCGAGATGATGCCGCCCGAGCAGGTGGTGTTGGTCACCACCGGCACCCAGGGCGAACCGCTGTCGGCGTTGTCGCGGATGTCGCGCGGTGAGCACCGCAGCATTACGCTCACGTCCGACGACCTGATCATCTTGTCCTCGTCGCTGATCCCCGGCAACGAGGAAGCGGTCTACGGTGTCATCGACGAACTGTCCAAGATCGGCGCCCGCGTCATCACCAACCAACAAGTGCGCGTCCATGTTTCGGGACACGCGTACGCCGGCGAGCTGCTGTTCCTCTACAACGGGGTGCGGCCGCGCAACGTCATGCCAATCCACGGCACCTGGCGGATGCTTCGGGCCAATGCCAAACTGGCCGCTCGCACCGGCGTACCCGAGAAGTTGATTCTGTTGGCGGAGAACGGTGTCAGCGTCGACCTGGTCGCCGGGAAAGCCAGTATCGCCGGAGCGCTGCCGGTCGGCAAGATGTTCGTCGACGGCCTGATCACCGGCGACGTCGGCGACATCACCCTGGGCGAACGCCTTATCCTGTCATCGGGTTTTGTCGCGGTGACCGTGGCGGTGCGACGCGGCACCGGGCTGCTGGCGGCTCCGCCGCACCTGCATTCGCGAGGTTTCTCCGAAGACCCCAAGGCATTGGAGCCCGCTGTGTGCAAGGTCGAGGCGGAGCTGGAGTTGCTTGCCGCCGAGAACATCACCGACCCGATCCGGATCGCCCACGCAGTGCGCCGCACCGTCGGCAAGTGGGTCGGCGAGACCTACCGACGCCAGCCGATGATCGTGCCGACCGTCCTCGAGATCTGACCACAGTTCAGCTCTTTTCCGCGTACGCCGACCATTCGATCTGCGATGCCGTGAGGTTGCGGCCGACCGGCTCGATGTAGCGCTGGCCC
>DASPOT010000157.1:0-38565 GCA_035625875.1 Mycobacterium sp.
CGTGGCCGGTTTCACCGCGAACGCCTCGGCGACCTGCAGCTGAGTGGCGGCCTTGATCCGCATCAGCGACACCGCTGCGAACCGGCGCCCCACGGTGTCGCCATCGTCCCAGGCATAGGCCAGATTGCCGTGCACAAAGACCCGACCACCGTCGTCGTCCTCGACGATCGCCGCCGCCCCGCTGACCAAACGGGTACCCCCGGGCGCCAGCGGAAGCGGCGGCTGCGCAGTCATCACGGCCATCATCCACCATCATCAGTACACAAAAATAGCTCTCTTTATTATTTCGCATGATGATCGGGACAACGGCGCGACACGCCGGGAAATCCGCAGATCAAAGCACAAAACTACCGACCGGACACGGGCTCTATGTCAGCTCCATATCCCTCCGGGGGACGCCTCGCAGGCGTGAAAATCGCATCAACAACACCATCAGCCCCACTTGTTACATATTTTCCGGTCAGGAGTCCTGGGGCCTCGTCCCCTAATTTAATTAGCCGAGCGCGCCAGTCACCTCGAACTCCACCAGCGTCTGCGCCGCCAGGCCGCTCGGCCCCGAAAAACTAACCGGGAGACGATCACTCGGCTTCCATCGAAGCGGTTCGGTCCGGTGACGATCGACGTGATGTCCGACTCGGCTGTCCCGACGCCTAGACCCGCAGCCGCCGTCACCCAATACGCCAGCGACGCGCCACGCTCGACGCCACAACAGCGGTTGATTCAGGTGCCGTTCGTTTCGGCCACTTCTTAGTATTCAGGCCACCTATCGCAGGGCCAAAGTCCCTGTTGTTGGATCTCCCCGGAGGGCAACATAGTGCCCACAGTTAGGGGGAGGCTATGACTGCACCACTGCAACCAGGTTGATATCCCGATCGCAGTGACGCGCCCGGCATGGCCGTGGCCGCGCTGCAGCCGAAGGATGATCCGTTCTACTCGTACACCGGCCCGCGGGCGCTGGAGAGCATCGCGCCGGGGACGGTGCTGAAGACTCGCAGCTTTCCTTACCACATATTCGGCTTACCGACGTTGCTCGAGACCACGCAGCTGCTCCACAGCCAGCCTCCCGGGCTGACGGTCGGGTCTGCTGACGGTGATGCGGTTTTCGATGGTGTCGACGGCACTAGTGACCGACGGCGCCACGCCTGATGCGAGAAAAACTGCACGCTCGCCGCGATGTTGGTGTTGCATCCGGCCGCGGCATCGCGGTGGGCAGCCCCCGGGTGCTGGCCATCATGCGGTTGACCTCCCTGATCCCGATGCCAACATCTATGCCATAAGGGCGCGCAAGGCCTTGTGGCAGACATTATGAGGGCCAAAGTCCCTTTTGCTGGGCAATTGGGGAGGCGGAACCTGAATGACTACGCCAGTACCTCGATATGAATTGAAAAAGAAAATGCGCGTAACGACAACGGTACTGCCGCCAGCATGGCCGAGCAGGGTCATGTCGCGACGTCCAGGCGTGTGAACTCGTCCTGTCGGTAGCGCTCGACGCAGACGGAACGCCGAATTTTGCCGCTTGTCGTGATCGGGATCGAGCCGGGCGGTACCAGAACAAGATCCGCGAAGCGCACGCCATGTGACTTCGAAATCGCCGAGGCGACTTCTTGTTTGACGGTGCGAAGCTTGTGCAGCGCATCCTCGTGGGAGTCACCCCGCTTCTTGAGTTCGCTGATGGCGACAAGCTGTTCGGGGCGAACATTCCGAATCGATATTGCCGCGACCCGGCCACCGGTTATCTCCTGGATCGTCGCCTCGATGTCATCGGGATAGTGGTTGCGTCCATCCACGATCAGGAGGCCCTTGATGCGGCCGACGATGAATAGCTCGCCGCCGGAAAAGACACCCGCAGTCTCACAGCACCCGGGAAACTCGTCATCGTGATTGCCAGATTGCGGCACAGAAAGAGGAACCGCGATGAAGCCGGCTTGGAGCGCTCGAGCAAAGCAACGACATATGTCAGCCCCTGTCGCGAGCCAAAATCGCAGCTGCGCGAAGAGAAACCGTTCCGAAGGCGGGTGGGAGGACGAATAACCAAATAATGAGGTGGGCCTCGAACCGTCGAGGTGGTGGTTGGGTTGGTCGGTTCGCTTGCGGTGATGAGGGCGGTGCGGGGGCGGTCCGACGCCGGCCCGGGCGGTGGCTGGGTTGGGAAGGCGGGGCTTGGTCAGACCGCCGAGGTCTGTAGTCTTGCTGAGCTGGTGAGCCGTAGTGACGCTTGCGGTGATGACCAAACCGGTGTCGGTAAACGGTGTGCTTGACCGGCATGTGGACCCGGATCTGGAGTGCCTGGATCGGATTTGTGTGAACGGCTATGTGCCGAACCGAATCTGAGCCCCACCACTGCGGGGTCGGTTACGGCCCGTTATTGTCTGCTGTGTCGTTGAGACGAAGGTGAATGGCTGATGGACAAAACACCTGTCACACCGGTGGCTGTCATCGGAATGGCATGTCGGCTGCCTGGCGGCATCGACTCGCCTGACCTGCTGTGGGAGGCGTTGCTGCGGGGCGACGACCTTGTCACGGAGGTCGACCGTTGGGACGCCGACGAGTACTACGACCCCGAGCCGGGTGTGCCCGATCGATCGGTGTCGAAGTGGGCTGCGTTCCTGGACGACGTTGGCGGCTTCGACGCCGAGTTTTTCGCCATCGGCGAGCGGGAGGCGACCGCGATCGATCCGCAGCACCGGTTGTTGCTGGAAACCGCCTGGGAGGCCATCGAGCATGCCGGTATCAACCCGGCGGCGGTGACCGGTTCGCAGACCGGTGTGTTCATGGGACTGACGCATCATGACTACGCGTATCTGACTGCCGACGCTGGTGCTCTAGGGGGGCCATACGGGTTCACGGGCACGAGTTTCAGCTTGGGGTCCGGGCGGATCGCTTACGCCCTGGGGGTCCACGGTCCTGCGGTAACAGTGGACACGGCATGTTCTTCTGGCCTGACCGCGGTGCATCTGGCTTGTCGCAGCTTGGATGGGGGGGAAAGCGACCTTGCCCTGGCAGGTGGGGCTACGGTGTTGCTGGAACCGCGTAAGTCGGCCGGGGGATCCGCGGCAGGCATGCTGTCTCCGACGGGACGCTGTCGTGCCTTCGACGTCGGCGCGGACGGGTTCGTGACCGGCGAGGGTTCTGTGGTGGTGTTGCTCAAGCGGTTGCCGGATGCGTTGCGGGACGGTGACCGGATCCTGGCTGTGGTGCGCGGTACCGCCGCTAATCAGGATGGTCGTAGCGTGAACATCGCTACACCATCGCGGGATGCGCAGGTCGCGCTGTATCGGGCGGCGTTGGCAGCGGCGGGGGTGGACGCCGACACCATCGGCATGGTGGAGGCGCACGGTACGGGTACCTCGGTGGGTGATCCGATCGAGTACGCGAGCCTGGCTCAGGTGTACGGCATTGCTGGCCCCTGTGCGCTGGCGTCGGCGAAAACCAATTTCGGGCATACTTCGGCGGCCGCTGGGGCTTTGGGGCTGATGAAGGCGATCCTGGCGATGCAGCATGGGGTGGTTCCGCAGAATCTGCACTTCACCCGTCTGCCTGACGATCTTGGCGAAATCGAGACCAAACTCTTTGTGCCGCAGGTGACCACGCCATGGCCCAGTAACGGCCGGCAGCCGCGGCGGGCGGCGGTGTCGTCGTATGGGTTGTCGGGCACGAACACGCACGCGATCGTGGAGCAGGCGCCCGAGACCGCTGCACAGGACAAAGGGGCGGCGGATTCAGTTGTCGCGGGGCCGCTGTTGTTCCCGCTGTCGTCCACCTCCGCCGACGAGTTGCGCCGGACCTCTCGCCGGCTGGCCGACTGGGTGGCTGAGCGTATGGATGGCGGGATCGGTGGTCTAGCGCTGTCGGATCTGGCGTATACCTTGGCGCGTCGGCGTGGGCACCGGCCGGTGCGGACGGCGGTGATGGCCGACAGCCTCGGGGAGTTGGCCGGGGTTTTGCGGGAGGTTGCTGATAGCGAGTTTCCTTACCAGGCCGCGGTTGGGCAGGACGATCGGGGGCCGGTGTGGGTGTTCTCCGGACAGGGTTCGCAGTGGGCGGCGATGGGTGCCGGCCTGTTGGCGAGCGAACCGGTGTTCGCCGCAACGGTGGCTGAGGCGGAGCCGCTGATTGCCCGGGAGTCCAGGTTTTCGGTGACCGAGGCGATGTCGGCGCCCGAGACGGTGACCGGTGTCGACCGGATCCAGCCAACCCTGTTCACGATGCAGGTCGCGCTGGCGGCGACGATGAAGTCTTACGGAGTGGCGCCGGGTGCGGTGATCGGCCATTCGATGGGGGAGGTCGCGGCCGCCGTCGTTGCCGGTGCGCTGTCGCTCGAAGACGGTGTGCGGGTGATTTGCCGCCGTTCGCGGCTGATGTCGCGGATCGCCGGTGCCGGCGCGATGGCGTCGGTGGAACTGCCTGCCGCTCAGGTGCTTTCAGAATTGGCGGCTCGCGGTGTGACCGATGTTTGCCTGTCGGTGGTCGCTTCGCCGCAATCGACTGTCGTTGGCGGCGCCACACAAACGATTCGGGAGCTGGTGGCGGCGTGGGAGCAGCGTGAGGTGATGGCCCGCGAGGTGGCCGTGGATGTCGCGTCGCACTCGCCTCAGGTCGATCCGATACTGGTCGAGCTGACCGATGAACTCGCCGAGCTGACGCCGATGACGCCCACGGTGCCGTACTACTCCGCGACCTCGTATGACCCGCGTGACATGCCGGCGTGGGATGCCGCTTACTGGGTGGACAATCTGCGTCACACGGTGCGGTTCGCCGCGGCGGTGCAGGCGGCGTTGGAGGACAGGTATCGGGTTTTCGCGGAGTTGGCGCCGCATCCGCTGCTCACCCACGCTGTCGAGCAGACCGCCCGGAGCCTCGACATGCCGCTGGCCGTACTGGCCGGCATGCGGCGTGAGCAGACACTGCAGCACGGTTTGCGCGGTTTGCTGGCGGATCTGCACAGCGCGGGCGCCGCGGTGGACTTCTCGGTGCTGTATCCCGGTGGGCGGCTGCTGGACGCGCCGCTGCCCACCTGGACCCACCGTTCCCTGCTCTTGACCCGCGACGGTCAGGAATCCCAAACACACGGCGCCTGCACCGTTTCGGTGCATCCGCTGTTGGGGGCGCACGTTCTCCTGCCGGAGGAGCCGGAGCGCCACGTTTGGCAGGCTGACGTCGGCACCGCGGCGCAGCCCTGGCTCGGCGACCATCAAATCCACGGTGTGGCCGCGCTGCCCGGTGCCGCCTACTGCGAGATGGCGCTGGCTGCGGCTCGCGCGGTCCTCGGCGAGGCGTCCGAGGTCCGTGACATCTGTTTCGAACAGATGCTGTTACTTGACGAATCGACCCCGGTATCTGCCGTCGCGTCGGTGGTATCCCCGGGTGTGGTCGAGTTCGCTATGCAAACCTACCAGGCGGGTGAACACGCTCGGCGGGCCATTGCGGTCCTGCACGCCGACGAAGGTCAGGACCAGCCACCTCCCCACGACATCCCTGGATTGCTTGCGGCCCACCCTCGCCGCCTCGATGGGGCCAACCTGCGGACGGCGTTCGACATGGCGGGTGTTCACGACGGTCCTGCCTTCGCGGGGTTGGCCGCGGCTTACACCGCCGAAGGTTCAGCCGGCACGGTGTTGGCCGAGGTCGCACTGCCCGGTCCGCTGCGGTCGCAGCAGGGTGGCTATGGGGTGCATCCGGCGCTGCTGGACGCCTGTTTCCAGTCCGTGGTCGCGCATCCCGATGTCCAGAAAGCGGCCGTCGGTGGTTTGTTGTTGCCGCTGAGGGTGCGTCGGCTGCGGGCTTACCGTTCTGCCCGCAACGCCCACTACTGCTACGTCCGGGTGACCCAAGCCAACGAAGCCGGCGTCGAGGCCGACCTGGAGGTGCTCGACGAGCAGGGCGCGGTCCTGCTGAGCGTGCAGGGGCTGCGCCTGGGCAGCGGGGTTTCGGAGAAGCGACAAGCCGATCGCGTCTTGGGCGAGCGGCTGTTGACTATTGAGTGGCAACAGCGGGAATTGCCCGAGGTGGATCACACCGATACGGGAGCATGGCTGCTGATCAACACCACCGATAACGGGGATCTGGTAGTCAGCAGCCTGACCGATGCATTGAAATCGGCGGGTGCGGAGTGCACCACGCTGGCGTGGCCGCAGCATGGTGATCATCAGGCCAACGCAGAGCTGCTGACTTCCTATCTCGGAGGGCAGCGGTTCACCGGGGTGGTCGTCCTGACGGGTCCGAAGAACGGCAACCCGGACGAGCAGTCCGGTCTGCGGGGTGAGGCGTATGTGCGGCAAATGGTGCGCATTGCGCGGGAATTGTCGGAGGTCGCGGGCGAATCTCCTCGCCTGTATGTCGTGACTCGAAAAGCCCACACAGTGTTGCCCGACGACGTGGCCAACCTCGAGCATGCCGGGCTGCGTGGTCTGCTGCGGGTGATCAGCACGGAACATGCGCACTTGCGGCCCACCCAGATCGACCTGGACGAGAACACCGACGTCGAGCAGTTGGCGGGGCAGCTGCTCGGGGGGTCGGAGGAGGACGAGACGGCCTGGCGGAACGGCCAGTGGTACACGGCGCGATTGTGTCCCAGTCCGTTGGGTGCCGACGAGCGGCATACCACCGTCGTGGACCACGAGCACGGCGGGATGCGGCTGCAGATCCGCACGCCCGGTGACCTCGAATCGCTGGAACTCGTTGCCTTCGACCGGGTTCCGCCGGGACCGGGGCAGATCGAGGTCGCGGTGACAACGTCGAGTATCAACTTCGCCGACGTTCTCAACGCGTTCGGCCAATTCCCGGCCTTTGAGGGGCACTTGCCTGGGCTGGGAATGGATTTCGCCGGAGTAGTGACCGCGGTCGGGCAGGGTGTGACCGATCACCGCGTCGGTGATCGCGTCGGTGGCGTGTCGGGCAATGGGTGCTGGGGCACATTTGTGACTTGTGATGCCAACCTGGCCTTCACGCTCCCTGCCGGGTTGGGGGATGACCAGGCGGCCGCGGTCGCCACGGCGGCAGCCACCGCCTGGTACGGCCTGCATGACCTCGCCCGGATCTCCTCGGGAGACAAGGTGCTGATCCACTCCGGGACCGGTGGGGTCGGGCAGGCGGCGATCGCCATCGCCCGCGCCGCAGGTGCGGAGATCTTCGCCACCGCCGGCAGCGAGGAACGTCGACAGTTGTTGCGGGACTGGGGTATTGAACACGTCTACGACTCGCGCACCGCGGAGTTCGCCGACCAGATCCGCCGCGACACCGACGGGTACGGGGTCGACATCGTGCTCAACTCCGTCACCGGCGCGGCCCAGCGCGCCGGCCTGGAACTGTTGGCGTTCGGCGGACGGTTCGTCGAAATCGGCAAGCGCGACATCTATGGTGACACCCGGGTTGGTCTGTTCCCGTTCCGCCGTAACCTCACGTTCTACGCTGTTGACCTGGCGTTGATGGCTGTCACTCATCCGGCCAAGGTCCGTGAACTGCTCAAAAAAGTGTTTGAACTGACCGCGGACGGTTACCTGCCGACGCCGGAAATCACCCGCTACCCGCTTTCTGAGGCGGCTACCGCGATTCGCGTGATGGGCGCAGCGCAGCACACCGGCAAACTGCTGCTTGACGTGCCGCGCACCGGGCACAGCCATGCGGTGGTGCTGCCGGAGCAGGTTCCGGTCTTCCGTGGCGATAGCGCCTACATCGTCACCGGCGGCCTGGGCGGCCTGGGGCTTTTCCTGGCCGAGAAGATGGCCGCTGCGGGCTGTGGTCGCATCGTGCTTACCTCCCGGGGTCGGCCGAATCTCGAAGCGCAGGAGACCATCGAGCTCATCGGCGCGATGGGGGCTGACATCGTGGTGGAGTGCGGTGACATCGCGGAACCGGAGACGGCGGATCGACTGGTGGCAGTGGCGACGGCCACTGGGCTTCCGCTTCGCGGGGTGTTGCATGCGGCAGCGGTGGTCGAGGACGCCACGCTGGCCAACATCACCGATGAACTCATCGAGCATGACTGGGCGCCGAAGGTCTACGGCGCCTGGAAACTGCACCAGGCTACGGCCGGGCAGCCGCTGGACTGGTTCTGCTTGTTCTCCTCGGGAGCGGCGCTCATCGGCTCGCCGGGTCAGGGCGCCTACGCCGCGGCCAACAGTTGGCTGGACGCCTTCTCCCATTGGCGGCGGGCTCAAGGCCTTCCGGCCACGGCGATTGCGTGGGGAGCGTGGGCCGAGATCGGCCGCGGACAGGCGATGGCGGAAGCTGTGGCGGAAGCTGGCGGTGCTATCGCTCCCGATGATGGCGCCTACGCGTTCGAGGCACTGCTTCGCCACAACCGCCCCTACACCGGCTATACGCCGATCACGGGAACGCCGTGGCTGATCGGGTTTGCGCAACGCAGTCCGTTCGCTGAATTGTTCAAAGCTGCGGGCCAAAGCTCAACGGGGAGCGGCAAATTGCGTGCAGAGTTGAACGCACTGCCGCGTGAAGAGTGGCCCACTCACCTGCGGCGGCTGCTCTCCGAGCAGGTCAGCCTGCTCCTGCGTCGATCCATCGATCCAGACCGTCCTCTCTCCGAGTACGGCCTCGACTCGCTGAGGAACCTCGAACTGCGCACGCGCGTCGAAGCTGAGACCGGAATACGCATCAGCACGACCGATATCACCACCGTGCGACAGTTGGCTGATCACCTCTGCGAGAAGCTGGCACCCGAAGAAGCCGCACCAGCAGCAATATCGTGACAGCAAGTATTGACCGTCGAACTGCCGAACCGCACGTGCTGAAGTACAGGAGGCAAGGTTGCTCATAGGCCCGGTGGTCGCAGGAACAATCAACGACTGGGTGCCCGGCCCGGGTTCAGTCGTCTGTTGGCACCCATCATCTGCGGCGCGTGCGAAAGCCCGGGAAGCACCGATAAGTGCTGTGCCCGCGAGCTATATACAAGCCCGACTTCTTCGTGGCTTTTCCGAACAGGCTTCCCGGGGGCTCGATTATTCACGGCTGCTCATTGCCACCTGCGACGTAGCCGGTCAGTGCGATATCCGTGCCATGACTTACGTCATCAACGCGCATCTTCGCCGGCACGACACATACCGCAGTTGGTTCGAGTACAAGGATGCGGAACACATCGTTCGGCACACCATCGCCGAGGCGGCCGATATTGAATTCGTCCCGGTTGAGCATGGCGAGATGACCACCGCAGAATTACGAGACCATATATTGGCTACACCGAATCCGCTGCAGTGGGATTGCTTCAGGTTCGGGGTTATTCAGGGCGCGAACCACTTCACGTTCTATATCAGTATTGATCATCTCCACGTGGACGGGCAGTTCGTAGGCGTGATCCTCATGGAGTTCCAGATGATGTATGCCGCGCTGGTGGGAGGCGGAGCGCCCATCCAACTGCCGGAAGCGGGCAGCTATGACGATTACTGTGTCCGGGAGCACCGGTACACATCCGCTTTGACCTTGGACTCCCCGCAGGTACGCGCGTGGATCGAGTTCGCCGAGAACAATGACGGAACCCTTCCGGCCTTCCCGCTGCCACTCGGTGATCCATCGGTGCCCTGTAGCAGCGACCTACTCACCGTAACGCTGATGGACGAGCAACAGACACAGCGATTTGAATCCGCCTGCACAGAGGCGGACGCCCGTTTGATCGGTGGCCTGTTCGCCTGCGCCGCCCTCGCGGAGCGTGAGTTGACCGGCGCTGAAACATATTACGGACTCACTCCGATCGATACACGCAGCACGCAAGCTGACCGTATGACACAGGGTTGGTTCACCGGCCTAATTCCGATCACCGTCCCTGTCGCCGCAACGTCTTTTGGTGACGCCGCCCGTGCTGCGCAGGCTTCCTTCGATTCGGGCACGGACCTGGCGCATGTGCCGTTTGATCGCGTAGTGGAGTTGGCGCCTTGGCTGAGCAGAGCTCGACCGCTCTTTCCCGTGCTGAACTACTTCGACGCAGGCGTTGCTCCCCTTTCTCCTTTGCTCACCGCACAATTGGAAGGGATGAATATCGGTATCTACAACGACGGCAGGTTTTCTTATCAACTGAGCATATTGGTGCATCGGCTTGACGAGACCGCGGTGACGGTGGTGTTTCCGAAGAATCCGGTTGCCCGCGAATCCGTTGCCCGGTATCTGGCGACGATGAAATCCGTGTGTGTCGTCGTCGCCGATCGCCCGGGGGTGGAGCCGCTGCCCAACCACACTGAGTCTCCCCGGCAACCGGCGTGATCACAGTCGAAGAGTGAAAAGGCTGCTCCGCGTGCGGTTTGAGGATTTCCAGAGTTTTCAGGCGGTTAGGAGTGTCACGGCGGATTGACACAACGGGCGCAGCCGAAGGTGGGAGGGTCTTCCAGCGGCTGGGCGATTTTGTCGTGCGATGGCCATGGGTTGTGATCGGGTGCTGGCTCGCGCTTGCGGTCGCCCTGCCGCTGACCTTTCCATCGTTGAAAGAGATGTCGGAGAAACATCCGGTCGCTATCCTGCCGGCCGACGCGCCGGTGACGGTCACTGCCCGACAGATGACGGCGGCGTTTCACGAGTCGGGGTCAGCAAACATCGCGGTAGCAGTGCTGACCAACGACAAGGGGCTGGGACCCGCCGACGAAGTCGCCTACCGCACACTGGTGGACACGCTGCGCGAGGACACCCGAGACGTCGTGATGTTGCAGGATTTCCTCAGCACACCGCCCCTGCGCGAGGTGATGACCAGCAAGGATCACAAGGCCTGGCTCCTGCCGATCGGCCTTTCGGGCGACTTGGGCTCGGCCCAGTCGAAACAGGCCTACGCCCGGGTCGCCGACATCGTCAAAAGCACCGTCGCGGGATCCAAGCTGACCACCTACCTGACCGGACCCGCGGCCACCGTCGCCGACCTCAACCACGCCGGTGAGCGGGACAGGAATCGGATCGAGCTCGCGATCACAATCTTGTTGTTCGCCATCCTGTTGATCATCTACCGAAACCCGCTCACCATGTTGGTGCCGTTAATCACAATCGGCGTGTCCCTGGTGGTAGCGCAGGCCGTTGTGGCCGGACTCGGCCAACTGGGCCTGGGCATTGCCAACCAGACCATTATTTTCATGGGCGGGATAATGGTCGGCGCGGGAACAGATTACGCAGTCTTTCTCATCAGCCGCTATCACGACTACTTGCGGCTCGGCGCGGATTCGGATCAAGCGGTCAAGAGGGCGTTGGCGTCCATCGGCAAAGTGATCGCCGCGTCTGCGGCCACGGTGGCGGTCACCTTTCTCGGGATGATTTTCGCCCGATTGGGACTGTTTTCAACGTGCGGCGCGGCGTTGGCGATTGCGGTCACTATGGCCTTCCTTGCCGCGGTGACTCTGCTGCCGGCCATCCTCGTGCTCGCCGGGCCTCGTGGTTGGATCGCGCCGCGACGCGATCTCACCAGTCGTTTCTGGCGGCGTTCGGGAATACACATTGTGCGCCGGCCCAGGGCGCATCTGGTCGCCAGTGTGATGGTGCTGATCACCCTGGCTGCCTGCGCGGGCCTGGCCCGCTACAACTACGACGACCGGAAGAATCTGCCGTCCTCCGTCGAGAGCTCGGTCGGCTATGCCGCGTTGGACCGGCATTTCCCCATCAACTTGATCATTCCTGAGACCCTCTTCATCCAATCACCGCACGACTTGCGCACACCGCAGGCCCTTGCCGATCTGGAGCAGATGGCCCAGCGGGTAAGCCAACTGCCGGGTATAGCGATGGTCAGGGGCATCACCCGACCCACGGGAGAGTCGCTGGAGCAGCTCAGGGCGACGTATCAGGCAGGCGAAGTCGGCAACAAGCTAGACGAGGGCTCCAAGCTGATCGCCGGCCACACCGGTGACCTCGACCAGCTAGCCAACGGAGCCAACACCATGGCGGGCAAGCTCGGCGAAGTGCGCGACCAAGTTACCCAAGCCATCTCTACTGTCAGCAGTCTGGTCGACGCTCTCTCGTATATGCAGAACTTATTCGGCGGGAATAAGACACTCGGGGAAATCGACAACGCGGAAAAGCTCGTCACCAGCATGCGTGCACTCGGCGACGCCATCGGCGTGAACGTCGCCAATGTCGCGAACGGCTTCGATTGGGCCGGCCCGGTGCTGACGGCACTTGATACCAGCCCCGTCTGCAGCGCCGACTCCTCCTGCACCAGCTCACGCATCGAACTGCGGCGACTGGTAGACGCCCGCGAGGACGGAACGCTCGACAAGATCGCTGAGCTGGCTCGACAGCTGCAGTCGACGCAAGCCTTGCAGAGCCTGGCATCAACGACGGCTGGACTGCGCCGAGTACTCGACACCGCCACCACCGGCATGCGCTCACTGGGGCTGGACAATCCTGGCAGCATGCGGGCCCGCCTGGCCACCCTGCAACAGGGCGCCAATACGCTCGCCGACGCGAGCCGACAACTGGCCGACGGTGTGCAACTGCTGGTCGACCAGACCAAAAAGATGGGCAGCGGGCTCGGCGAGGCGTCGGCGTTTCTACTGGCCATGAAGTACAACGCCACGACGCCAGCAATGGCGGGGTTCTATGTTCCCCCGCAGGTGCTGACTATGGACGAGGTCAAGAAAGCTGCCGCGGCGTTCGTTTCGCCCGACGGACACGCGGTGCGGTACTTGATACAAACCAAACTCAATCCGTTCAGCACCGCTGCCATGGACCAGGTCAATGCGATCACCGATACCGCTCGGGGGGCTCAACCGAACACCGCGCTGGCCGACGCCTCGACATCGGTGGCGGGATTCCCCGTTATGCTTCGGGACACGCGCGAGTATTACAACCATGACATCCGATTCGTCATCGTCATGACTATCATCGTTGTGCTGCTGATTTTGATCACTCTGCTGCGCGCGATCGTTGCGCCGTTATACCTGATCTGTTCAGTGGTCGTTTCATATTTGTCGGCGCTCGGTATCGGCGTCATCGTGTTTCAATTCATGCTCGGGCAGCAATTGCATTGGAGCGTTCCCGGATTGACCTTCATCATATTGGTCGCGGTGGGTGCCGATTACAACATGCTGCTCATCTCCCGGCTTCGTGAGGAGTCTGCGCATGGCGTGCGTTCCGGCGTCATCCGCACCGTGGGCTCCACCGGCGGTGTGATCACTGCGGCGGGTCTGATCTTCGCGGCCTCGATGTTCGGTCTGCTGTTCGCCAGCATGGCCAATGTCGTTCAGGGCGCCTTCGTCGTCGGGATCGGGCTTCTCTTGGATACCTTCGTGGTGCGCACCATCACGGTGCCCGCCATGGCCGTGCTAGTCGGACGGGCGAACTGGTGGCCGTCACGATGGGACCGCGGCCGCGCTCATCCGAGCAGGCCTGCATCGCTGTGGCCTGCCAAAGACCCGACACCAGTGTCGACGGCGGACGTGATTGGTTTCTCGTTGCACGACGGGCTCAGGCTTTAGCTTTAGCATCGATCGCCAAGTGTTTTACGGCTTTTCGCGCGTGAACTGCCTCATGACGACGTCGGTGTCCATAGCAATACGGTCGGTGTCTCGGGTCAACTACCGGGATGTCGCCGGTGAAATCGTCTGGCTCAAGCCATTATTGACCGTCATACGACGATGGTCCGAGTTGTCGCGGCTGGCCTGAGTCAGTGCTTGCGTTTGGGTAGTAGACCGCTGACCTTTGTCAACACACCCTTGGCACCCTTGGCCGGGTTGACGCCGGAGGCAACGTTTGTAGCCGCGTTGACGCCGGAGACCGCGTTTGTCGCGGTGGTGGCGGCGCTGGTGCCGGCGGTGGTGCTTTCGACGGGGATCGAGATGGCAGGGGCGATAGCGGGGACGTGGCGGACGGCGTTGACGAGCGCAGTCGGGTTCAGACCGGACGCCGGCGACGGGCCGTTACGGGTATAGGCCGCATCCACCATGGGCGTCAGCACCGCGTTAAGTGGCCCCGCCGCCTCGGGAGGCAGGCCCGCAATGTCCACGAGTGCCCGTACCAGCGGTAGTCCATCGGTCCGGATGAAGTACGTCGTCGTGGTGGCGCCCAAGCTGTTGGTTGTCGTCGTGACGTCCCAGGGCGCAACGCGGGCCGGATCGGAGAACGCCGTGGCGGTGTGGCCGTAATATCCGCCTGCCATAATCGCATTGAGGTCGGCGAGGAGATTCCCCGGCCGGTCCGGCGGGTCAGAAAACATGTCGTACTGGCCCACGAGGTCAATCGTGTTGTACTGGCTTTCCACCGGAGCCGGAATGGTGTAGTCGATGACAGGGACGTGGGTGCCGGGCTTGAACATCCTCGCGAGGAGCCTGTTGGGGTCACCGGCTTTGATGAACGTGACCTGGCTCGACGGAGGTGCGTTCGGGTCATTCACCAGCCGTGCCTGTTCGCCGTCGAGCGCCAGTGTCCCCTGTGACAGCCCGGTTACGGCGATGGGGCCGTCGGTGTTACGGATCGCCGCGTCGAGATTGTTCGTCCCCTCAGCCACGGACTCACCGACAGTCGGCGAATTCAAGCCTGTGACGGGCCACAAGCTCCCCGGATAGGGAACGACTTCCCGGGTAGCACCGGCACTGTTGTAGTACTTCTCGCCGATCGCAGGCTGCATCGCGGAAGTGAAGTGATAAAACGCCCTCAACGGTGGATAGGGGGACGGCTCGGTGCCGGGAACTATCAAGGCGGTGTCGCCTGCCGCGACACCACTACCCAAAACTGTTGCTGAAGTTAACATTCCTGCCGCGACAGCTCCTACGAGCAGTTTGTTCATGACTCCTCCCGAAGCGGCCGGCCGACAAGGAGCTGCCATCGCAATCCGACCCAGAGTACTGCGAAAACATCCTTCAGCGGTATGCCGGTGGACGTAGCAAGGATAGTACAGCCCTCGTAAGAGAACGAAGAAGGGTTTGGGACTTTCACCCGACCGCTGACAACGCGCTCTGTTCGATCAAAGCTTCGGATTGGTCGGTCAGCGCGACCGCGCTCCACCAGCATCACAGCGGGGGCGAAGTAGCGGGGCGTCAGCATCGTGGCAGCCTACCGCCGCCTCAGAGGCCGCTCATCCCGAGCGCGAGCATGACGCAACCCCCCGCCGCCACCAAAACGGCAACGTCTCGGCGGCGGCGAGACCGGAGCCAGGCTTGCAGTCCTGCCAGGAACGCGCGCGTCTTGTGCGGCGCTGCCAGGTAGCTTATGAGTGGGATCTCCACCACCGTGAACGCCACCACGTTGAACGTGAGAAGCGCTTGCGCCTGCGCTGCCGGTGCAGCGCCCGAGGCAAGAATGGCAGCCATCGCGCACATGTAGTTGGCGGAAGGCAACGCGGTTCCCAGCCCGCTCACCCCCGCGACGCAAAGTGAACTGCCCTGCAAAAAATGTCGCGCACGTGTCGACAGCTTCTCCAGGCCATTGGTCGGCGTCGGCTCTAAGAGGACCACGCCAGCATCGCCTCCGAGCGCAGTGCCGGCCGGGGTTCGGCGGATGATTGTGCGGACCGAGACGTTTGTGGCCAGCACAACGGCGATAAGCAGAGCGAGCAGCCCGCCCGCGATCTGAACCTGGGCCACAGTAAACTTTGTGGCCAACGGAGTGGCCCGGAGGATGAAAAGCACGACCAGACCAACGCCGATACCCATCGTGAGACCACCGCACAAGAATGCGAGCAGTTGCAGCATCGGGCGTCGCCTGTTCAGCATGAGGACCACTAAAGCGATCCGTATCGGTTCGAAGATCACCGCGATAGCCATTACCAGGACGGTGCTCCACATGATGGGGACCGTACTCCTTTCGCGGTGGCTATGGGCTGGAACCCTTCCCGAGGGAGCGTGTCGCGAAAATTGAAGTGGGCGAACGAGTCAGTGAAGCGGCTGAGGACTGCGGATGTCACACAGAGCTTCGCCGAGAATTCCAGGTTAGGCTTTTCTGATGGCAGACAAGCCGTCGCCGTATCTGGTACTCGCGTCCCAGCGCAGCGGCGTTGAGGCTCGACCCGCGACAGGCGCCGAAACCGGCACCCGAACGCCAGGCCCGATTAGCGTCCCTGTGAATCGGTGGACCACTACGGCGCGGACGCGCGGAGAGAGGGGCTACCAACATGACCGCAGCAGTGACGCACGGATGCCGCTAACCTGAGGTGTCCGCCGAACCGAAGCTTTCAACTAGAGGAGGCAAGGTTGTACATAGGCCCAGTGGAAGTGGCAACGATCGATGACTGGGTGCCGGGTGCAGGTTCAGTCGTCTGTTGGCATGCATCATCCGAGGCGCTTGCCAAAGCCCGGCAAGCGCCGATAAGTGCTGTGCCGGCCAGCTATCAGCAAGCCCAACATCTTCGTCGCTATTGCGAACACGCAGCCCGAGGCCTCGATCTGTCACGCCTGGGCATTTTCACCTGGGACATAGCCGGTCGGTGCGATATCCGTGCCATGACTTACGTCATCAACGCGCACCTTCGCCGACACGACACGTACCGCAGTTGGTTCGAGTACAAGGATGCGGAACAGATCGTTCGGTACACCATCGCCGACCCTGCCGATATTCAACTCGTGCCGGTTGAGCATGGCCAGATGACCACCGCAGAATTCCGAGACCATATATCGGCGCCGCATCCGCTGCAGTGGGATTGCTTCAGGTTCGGGGTTATTCAGGGCGCTGACCACTTCACATTCTATGCGAGTATTGAGCATCTCCACGCCGACCCGATGCTTATGGGTGTGGCATTTGTGGAGATCCATATGATGTACACCGCGCTGGTGGGAGGCGCCGCGCCCATCCAGTTGCCGCAGGCGGGCAGCTATGACGATTACTGTGTCCGGCAGCACCGGTACACATCCGCTTTGACCTTGGACTCCCCGCAGGTACGCGCGTGGATCGAGTTCGCTGAAAACAATGACGGAACCCTTCCGTACTTCCCGCTGCCACTTGGTGATTTATCGGTGCCCTGTAGCGGCGACCTACTCACCGTAACGCTGATGGACGAGCAACAGACACAGCGATTCGAATCCGCCTGCATCGCGGGGGGCGCCCGCTTCAGCGGTGGCGTGTTCGCTTGCGCCGCTCTCGTGGAACATGAGTTGACCGGCGCTGAAACATTTCACGTAATCACTCCGACTGATACGCGTAGGACGCCAACAGAATCTATGACGACGGGCTGGTTCACCGGTTTAGTTCCGATAACCGTCCCTGTCACCGCAGCGTCTTTCGGTGATACTGCCCGTGCTGCGCAGGCTTCCTTCGATTCGCGCACAAACCTGGCGCATGTGCCGTTTGATCGCGTAGTGGAGTTGGCGCCTCCCGAACTGGGGCTTAGGAGACCCCAACCGGGCAATCTCGTGCTGTCCTACCTCGATGCAAGCGTTGCTCCCCTTTCTGCTGTCGCCAGATCTCAATTGGGCGGGTTGAATTTCAGGGGCTACCACGAAGGCAGGGTTTCGCATCAAGTCTCCGTGTGGGTGAATCGGTTCGAGAAGGAGACCACGGTGACGGTGTTGTTCCCGAACAATCCGGTTGCCCGCGAATCCGTTGCCCGGTATCTAGCGGCGATGAAATCCATGTATGTCCGCGTCGCCGACGACCGACACAGCGGCACCTTTGCGCAACGTCGGCCTGGCTTGATTCGCATCCAGGTTAACAATGGTGCCTTGCTTTCCGAGGTGAAGAACCTGCCTGAAGGTTGCGGCACGTAATTGGCTAGGAGGCCTTACCCAAATCTCTCGCTGAACTCCGAGATTCGTGCCGCGATGGCTCCCGCGAGTAGATCGTGGCCGGTGGAAGTTGAAGTCCGAGGGACACGAATTCCTCGTTTGAGCCGCAGATGATAAAGAAGCTCCTGCGGGCTGACCGGTATTGATGAGATCGTATTGTCTTTAACCGCAAAGGGATTGACCACCGGGGAGATCCTCAGGGTCTATCTAGGTACCCTGGAAATTCCCACAAGCCGACAGGACCAACCGGGGATGCGGACGGCTCCTCGGCGGCCACTGAACGCAGCATCACAGCGGCTGATGCCCAATGAGCATAGGTTTATGCCGAACGGATCTCAGGCATGCTCCATGATCCACGCCGTGGTGAAGCGCTGTATTGCAGCGATCGGTTCGGCCAGCCGGCCACCGATGAAGCTCTCGATCACGCCGCCGACCAATGAGACCTTGACTTCCACGGTCGCGGTGTACTTGAGCCGCGAGCCGTTTCGCGCCGGTGTCAGCAAACCCACGCCGAACCCGGACAGCGGCACCCCGGGCACCGCGACGCTGACCTCCCCGCGCACCCGGCCACCGCCGATCGGACTCCACGTCTCGTTGAGCACCGTTTTCAGATCACCGCCGTGCAGCTGGGTGATCAGCCTTGGCAGCCCGATGCGGAAAAGGCTAACCGTGGTAGCCACGGTTACGGTGCCGTCTGCGTCGATAATCAACGAGTCCAGCGTGCCAGCGCCTGCGCTGTAGCTGGCCAGGAGCGCTAGCCAGTAATCCTCGTCGCCGAACGCCGAATGGACTTGTTCGACACTGACCGGTGATTCGACCGACAAGTCGAACGAACGCGGCATAACGGGCCAGGCTACCTCAACGGCGACAACGCCAACATCACCGCCGACCGCGGCACCTGCCGGAGGCCAGCACTTGAACTGACGCGCTGAGATGTTCGCACTGGCCGAAGTCCTTGTCGCCGTGATGGTCGCCTGGACGAGGTCTCGGGGGCGCTTCGCGGGCTCGAGGTCACAGAACTGCCTTTCCTGCCGACAGCGCGGTTCGGCTTGCCCAGCTGCGCGTGACCACGGGTCTGAAGCTGCCGGACTGCTGCGTGGTTCTGGCTGCTGAGGATGCCGGCGCGAGCATCGCGTCTTTCGACGAGCGGCTCGCGCAGTGTGCCGAGGTGCGCAATCTCACACTCTTGCGAAGTTGAGCCCCACGTGACGCCCGCGCGGCTGAACCCGTGGCGTCAGACGCCGACAATGGTCAGGAGATGTTCGATGCCTCTGAAGTCGTCGACGTTGCGCGTATAGAGGGGCAGGTTGGTGGCTAGGGCGGTGGCCGCGATCAACATATCGACGGCCCGGGGGCCGCGCGCCTTGCGCCCGGTTTCGACGATCGCCGCGTAGATGCGTCCGTACGCTCTGGCGGAGTCGGCATCGAACGGCAGCGGGTCGAAGGTGGCCTCGGCTCGTTGTAGGCGATCTTGACGTCGCGCTCGCTCAGCGGTATCACCCGTCGCGTGAGGCCCGGCTGCGAGCTCGGCCATGGTAAGGGCACTAATCGCCAGTTCGCCTGGGAGCTGCCAGGCGTCGATCTGATCCAGGTCGATAATGACTGAGGTGTCAATGAGGCCTTGCGACACACGCGAAGCCTCAGCCACGAGGCGCGATCTCCTGTCTGGCGGCCCGATCGAGGTCCGCTCGCAACCGATCGAACTCCACGCGCGGAGCGCCTCTGAACGCCGCCACAGCGGCCTCGGCACGTACGAATCGATGCCGACGCACAGGGGAAAGCTCGCCGACAGGGACCCCATTCCTGGTCACCACGAAGGATTCGCCCTGGTCAAGTCGACGCATAATCTCGCCGCTGTTATTGCGGAACTCACGCTGGGTGATCTCTCTCGTCACGCCTTAAGTGTAGCACGAGTGCTACGTGGCCAATCACCTCAAACTGACAGCGAGTCGCGGCACCGACGGGCGGGAAATGGTGTTGGGTCTGTGCATCGTGGTCTGCGGCGGTTGGTGGACTGGCCGAAACGAACGTAGGTCGCGGGTGGTCGCCACGCCATATCGAGGCGACGTCGTTTGCGGCGTTTTCGCCCGACGGGAGGCCTGTCCTGGTTACTGTTCACTCCGCCCCACCAGAGAAAGGGATGTCATGAGCGACCACACCTACCGCGTAATCGAGATCGTCGGCAGCTCCACCGAAGGTGTTGACGCGGCAATCCGCAACGCGCTGTCCCGCGCCGCCAAGACGATGCGCAGACTCGATTGGTTTGAAATGCAGTCCGTGCGTGGCGCCTTGGAGAACGGGACCATCGCACGCTTCCAGGTGACGCTGAAGGTCGGCTTCCGAATGGAGGACGCTAAGTAATACCGGTTAGCCCGCGACGGCTCCCTGCTCGGGGTAGGGCGATCCAAGTTCCGTCACCCTGCGAAGCCCGCGTTTCCGCGCTTGGACGGCGGCCCACTTGATCATGGCACCTATTGCGACAAACCCGACGTGATCCGTCACCACGAACGGCGACAACAGCCGATTGTGCACGAACCCGTACGCCACTCCGGTCTCCGGATCGGCCCACCCGAGTGAACCGCCCAGCCCGGCGTGGCCGAATCCCGGTATCACGTTGAACGGCACGCAGTGGTAACCCAGGTGGAATGCCAGTGGCACCAAAAGGTTTCGGTCGAGTACCAGGCTTCGCCAGCCGGTCAGACCGGCCACCAACTCGGGTGAAAGAAACTGGATGCCGTCAATCATGCCGCCGTTAGCGATCGCACCATACATCCGGGCCAGCGCGCGTGCCGTCGCCACCCCGTTCACCGATGGCATCTCGGCGTCCAGGAACGGAATATCCCCTTGCACAACAGCTCTCATGCCCGGGAAGTACATCGCACCGAATCCGGCGGACGACTCGAGCGCGGCGATTTTGGGTGCCACCCGGTCGAAGACCGGATTGGAAAAAGTGCTCTGCGGCATGATGATCTGGGCGACCTGCGTCGGCGATCCTGCCGGCGGCCGGCCCAGATGCAACCCGTCGGTGTTGAGCGGCTCCGCCAGCTCCTCGCGGATCAGCTCACGCATGCCCTTGCCGGTAACGGCCCGGGCCAGCCCTGACATCAGCCAGCCATAGGTCAGCGCGTGATACGCCGGTTTGCCCAACAGGCGCCCCGCGGGGGCCGCCGCCAGGCGCTCCTCCATCAGCAGGTGATTTAGCAAGTCTTCCTTGCTAGCGCTGCGCAGCTGCGACAGGCCCGCGTGATGCCTCATCACCTGACGGACGGTGATAGCCGATTTGCCGTTCGCGCCGAACTCCGGCCAGTACTCGGCGACCGGAACGTCGTAGTCGATCAGCCCGCGGTCGGCCAACCGATGGATCACGGTGGACGAAATGCCCTTGGTCGCCGAGAACACCATGGTGGCGGTGTCTGCCGTCCACGGCACCTGACCGCGCCGGTCCGACCACCCGGTCCAGACATCGACAACGGGTTCACCGTCCACGTAGACCGCCAGCGCCCCACCGCCGAATCGGCGGGCGGGGAACATGGCGGCAAAGCTGCGCACGGCGCAGTCAAAGTGCGGGTCCGCTGCCCCGTGGACACCACACGGAAGCACTGACCTGCGGTTGCCCACGACTTCTAGCCTCATACCATCGAATTTACCCATCTCGTCCGCAAACAATACTTACGTTACCTTTGTGTTAAGCTGATGCAACCTTAAGTATTTGCTGAGCGGCCAGGGCCGGGGTCAATTCGCCGGCCAGCACCTGGCGCTCCACCTCGGCGCGGATTTTGCGCACGGCGGGGTTGGAGAGCACTCGGTCGAGCACCGCGTCGCGGACCAGCTGCCAGGTCCAGTCGACCTGCTGCGCCCGCCGGCGTGCCTCGAACTCTCCGGCCTCGGTAAGCACCTGACGGTGACGCTCGACGGTATCCCACAGCTGGGTCAAACCGGTTCCTTCGATGGCGCTCATGGTGAGAACGGGCGGCCGCCAGAGTGTTTCACGCGGGTAGATCAACCGGATCACTGTGGACAGCTCCTGTGCGGCTGACCGTGCCTCGACGACATGCTCGCCGTCGGCCTTGTTCACCACGACGACATCCGCCAGCTCCAGCACCCCTTTTTTGATGCCCTGTAGCTGATCACCGGTGCGCGCCAGCGTCAAATAGACGAACGTGTCGACCATATTGGCCACCGCCACCTCGGACTGGCCGACGCCGACGGTTTCAACCACGATCACGTCGAACCCGGCCGCCTCCAACAGCACGATGGTCTCCCGGGTGGACTTAGCCACCCCGCCGAGCGTGCCCGATGTGGGCGACGGGCGGATATAGGCGTTCCGATGCACTGCCAGCCGCGCCATCCGGGTCTTGTCGCCGAGTATCGATCCGCCGGTGCGGGTCGACGACGGGTCGACGGCCAGCACCGCCACCCGGTGACCCTGCTCGATCAGATACATGCCGAGCGCCTCGATCGCCGTCGACTTGCCGACGCCGGGAGCCCCGGTAATGCCTACCCGATGGGCGTTTCCGGACTCCGGCGTCAGCGCCAGCAGCAGCTGCTGCGCCTGCTCACGATGGTCGGCGCGGGTGGACTCCACCAGCGTGATGGCCCGCGGCAGCGCCGCGCGGTCGCCGCTGCGAACGGCCGCCGCCAGCTCCTCGACGGTGTCGGTGTCGTCGGGCGTCATCTAGGTGAGGGTGTACCCCAACCGCTCGGCGAGCTTGTGCAGCAAGCCGATTGCGGCGTCGGGGATGACCGTTCCGGGCGGGAAGATGGCGGTGGCCCCGGCACCGTACAGCTTGTCGTAGTCACCGGGTGGGATGACGCCGCCGACCACGATCATGATGTCCGGTCGGCCGACCGCGGCCAGCGCGTCGCGCAGTTCGGGCACCAGGGTGAGGTGACCGGCGGCCAGCGAGGACACGCCGACCACGTGCACGTCGTTGTCCGCCGCCTGGCGGGCCACCTCTTCCGGTGTGGAGAATAGCGATCCGACGTCGACGTCGAACCCGATGTCGGCGAACGCCGTCGCGATCACCTTCTGACCGCGGTCATGGCCGTCCTGGCCCATCTTGGCCACCAGAATCCGAGGCCGGCGACCGCCGGCCTCGGCGAACTTCTGGACAAGCTCGGTGGCTTTGGAAATACTGGTCATCTTTCCGACTTCATCACGGTAGACGCCTGCGAGAATACGGATCTCCGCCCGGTGACGGCTGTACACCTTCTCCAGAGCGTCGGAGATCTCCCCAACGGTGGCCTTGGCCCGGGCGGCGTTGATGGCCAGCGCCAGCAGGTTATTCCCCAACCCGCCGGCCCCGGCAGTCCCGGTCGCGCCAGCGGCGCGGGTCAACTCGGCCAAGGCGGCGTCGAGAGCGGACTGGTCCCGATTCGCCCGCAGCTCGTGCAATTTCGCCAACTGCTCGGCGCGTACCCGGCTGTTGTCGACCTTGAGCACCTCGATCTCCTGCTCCTCGTCGACCTGGTATTTGTTGATCCCGATCACCGGCTGGCGCCCAGAGTCGATGCGGGCCTGGATGCCCGCGGCGGCCTCCTCGATGCGCAGCTTGGGGATGCCGTCGCTGATGGCCTGTGTCATGCCACCGTGCTCGGCGACCTCGGCGAGGTGCGTGCGCGCCCGCTGCGCGAGCTGATGGGTCAGCCACTCCACGTAATACGAACCGCCCCAGGGGTCGATCGGCGTGGTGGTGCCCGACTCCTGCTGCAGCAGCAGTTGGGTGTTGCGCGCGATCCGCGCGGAGAAGTCGGTGGGCAGCCCCAGCGCCTCGTCGAGCGCGCTGGTGTGCAGCGATTGGGTGTGGCCCTGGGTGGCGGCCATCGCTTCGATGCAGGTGCGGGAGACGTTGTTGAAGGGGTCCTGAGCGGTCAGCGACCAGCCGGAGGTCTGCGAATGTGTGCGCAGCGACAGCGATTTGGGGTTCCTCGGGTTGAACTGGGCGACCAGTTCGTTCCACAGCAGCCGCCCGGCGCGCAGCTTGGCGACTTCCATGAAGAAGTTCATCCCGATACCCCAGAAGAACGACAGCCGCGGCGCGAAGGAGTCGATGTCCAAACCGGCGTCCAGGCCGGCCTTGATGTAGTCGACGCCGTCGGCCAGCGTGTAAGCGAGCTCCAAATCCGCTGTGGCACCGGCCTCCTGCATGTGGTAGCCGGAGATCGAGATGGAGTTGAACTTGGGCATCTTGGCGCTGGTGTAGCCGAAGATGTCGGAAATGATCCGCATCGACGGCTTCGGCGGATAGATATAGGTGTTGCGGACCATGAACTCTTTGAGGATGTCGTTCTGGATAGTGCCCGCAAGTTTCTCCGGCGGCACCCCCTGCTCCTCGGCGGCCACCACGTATAGCGCGAGGATCGGCAGCACGGCACCATTCATCGTCATCGACACGCTGACCGCCGACAGGTCGATCCCGCCGAACAACTGCCGCATGTCCAGGATGGAATCGATTGCCACACCGGCCATTCCAACGTCGCCGTGGACACGTGGATGGTCGGAGTCGTAGCCGCGGTGCGTGGCCAGGTCGAAGGCCACCGACAGGCCTTTTTGGCCGGCGGCGAGGTTGCGGCGGTAGAACGCGTTGGAGTCCGCGGCGGTGGAGAACCCGGCGTATTGGCGGATGGTCCACGGCCGGGTGACATACATCGTCGGGTAGGGGCCACGGACGTAGGGCGGCTCACCGGGGAAGCTGTTCAGTGGGTAGCCGTCGGCCACCGCGGCGTCGCGGTCGGCGGCGATGTACACCGGTTTGACGACAATGCCTTCCGGCGTATGCCAGTCCAGCTGGTCGGGCATGTATCCTTGCGCCGACGCGGCTTTGGCGACGTGTGCCGCGACGGCGGCCTCGGTGGCGGGCTGGCCGGCGCGTTCACCGTGTAGTGGGACGTCGGCGAAACTGCCGACAACAGACATGCTCGCGGTCATCGTCGCTAGGCTCCCAATCGGATGAGCAGATTCGACAGGGCTTGGACCGCATTGGTTTTCGCGGTCAGGCATTCATCGGGCTCGGCGTTGGTGCCGTCCAGCGCTTTGGGTGGGCCGGCCAGGTAGACCCGCAACACCCCGGCGCGGCGTGCCGCCTCGACGACGCCGGCGGCCTCGGCGTGGTAGCGCTTGTCGGTGCCGCAGATGACGGCGACTTGCACTGAGCCGCTTGTCGACACGGCTTGGGCGACACCGGCGGCGTCGACCGGTCCCGGGTTGATCGCCTCGATGCCGCCCGACGCCAAAAGGTTCGCCGCGAACGTGGCCCGGATGTTGTGCTCGGCCGGCGGACCCAGCGGCAGGAGTAGCACCTGCGGGCGTGACCCGGTGCGCTGCAGGTAGGCGTCCGAGCGGTCGCGCAGCGCTTCGAATTCCGCGGCGTAGCGTCGGACGGTCAGCGCCTGATCACTTGGTGGCAGCGGGCTTTCGTTCAGGTTCGGGTATTCGCTGACCCCGGTGATCGCGGTGCGGCGATGCGCGATGTCGTCGCTGCGCCGTGCCGCCACCTCGGCGATCTGCTCGGCCAGATAGTCACGGGCCTTGGCGAATCCGCCGCGGGCCTCGATGTCCTGGAAATGCCGCCAGGCCTGCTGGGCGAGCTGCTCGGTGAGATCCTCGATGAACCATGACCCGCCGGCCGGATCCCATACCCGGCCGGTGTGTGACTCTTCCAGCAGCAATAGCTGGGTGTTGCGGGCGATCCGGCGCGCGAAGCTGGTCGCCGTGCCCGGATAGCCGCCCGGGATCGCGACGTCGAACGGCAACACCAGCACGGTGTCGGCGCCACCGACGCCAGCACCGAAGGCAGCCAGCGTGGTGCGCAGCATGTTCACCCAGGGATCGCGCTGGGTCATCATCGGCAGCGAGGTCTCGGCGTGCAGGATGGCCGCGCCGCCGGCCGGTTCGCCGACAACCTCGCCGACCCGCGCCCACAGCTGGCGCGCGACCCGCATCTTGGCGATGGTCATGAACTGGTCGTCATCGGCGGCGAGCCGGAAACTTATCTGCCGCAAGGCATCCGCGACCGAAAGCCCAGATCCGTTGAGTTCCCGCAGATAGGCCACCGCGGCGGCGACGCTGCCGGCGAGCTCCCATACCGCGTTGGCCCCCAGGTTGTGGAGGGCGGGACCGTCGACGGTGATGGCTCGTATGCCGCGGTCGCCGGCCACTTTCGACGCGATCGCGAGCACCTCGTCGATGGACGGCGCGGCGCGGCCGTTCAGCGGCGCAGTCAGCGGGTCGGCACCCAGGTCGACGGACAGCGTCGTCCGCTTGTCCGCGTCCAGCTTGGCCGCCAGCGTCAGCGCGATCTCGCAGGCCGCTGTGTAGTCGGCGCCCGCATCGAGGATCAGCGGCGCGAGTTCCAGGTGCACACCGTCGAGCAACCGGGCAAGCCGACCGGGCGCCACCCCGGACTGGCCTACTCGGATGACCAGCGCGCTGGCCCCGTCGGCGAGCGCGGCCAGCACCGCGGCGTTGGAGTCGTTCCCGTTGGCCGGGAACGCTTCGGCGACCTTCCAGCCGGAGTTGACGTCGCGCAGGGCGTCGGCGCCGCGCACGAACGGCCACTCCCCGGGCAGCGGCGGCTCCGGCAGCTCGTCGAGCACGGTGTAGAGCGCGCGGATCGCGAACCCTTCATAGGTCGGGGTGTCCAGCAGCCGCTCGGGTTGGTCTCCAAGTTCCTTGAGGTCACGCCGAGTGCTTTTGGCCACCACCCTGGCTACCGCCTTGCGCCATCGGGCGCGAGCCTGCACCAGGTCGGGGGGCTCGGCGGACACGTTGACGGACACCGGCGGCTCCTTTGTCGCAGCATGTGACGCTGATTGCGGTTTGCCACCCAGGCTAATTGATGGCCGTCAGCGCCCCCGAGGCGACCGGCGCCGGCCGCCGTCCGCGCGAAACGTCTGGCACGGTAAACGAGATGTTTACCAACGGCCCGTAGCCTGAGAGGCGTGACGGCTCCCGCCACCAGCAAGGTCGCCGATACCGTGCGTGGTGTTGCCTCCGCTGTTGTGGCGACCGCACGCCAGTTGTCCCGACGGCGGATCGTCGGGACGGCGGTCGGAATCGCGGTCCTCGTCGCGGTGGCGCTGCTCGTTCCGCTGCCGACGGCGGTGCAGCTGCGTGATTGGGCGACATCGGCGGGCCCCTGGTTTCCGTTGGCGTTCCTGGTCGCGCACATCGCCGTCACAGTGCTGCCGTTCCCCCGCACCGCGTTCACGCTGGCCGCCGGCCTGCTGTTCGGCCCGGTGCTGGGCGTGTTGCTCGCGGTGGTCGCCAGCGCTGCGGCCGCGGTGATCGCGCTGGTGCTGGTGCGTGCGGCCGGCTGGCAACTGAGCCGCCTGGTTCGGCACCAGGCGGTGGATACGGTGGATGCGCGCCTGCGTAACCGCGGCTGGCCGGCGATCCTGTCGCTGAGGCTGATCCCCGCGGTGCCGTTCTCGGTGCTCAACTATGCCGCCGGCGCCTCAGCCGTGCGGGTGCTGCCCTACACGATGGCCACGCTGGTAGGCCTCGTTCCCGGCACCGCCGCCGTGGTGATCCTGGGCGACGCGCTTACCGGCCATGTCAGCCCGTTGCTATTCCTGGTGTCGCTGGGTACGGGCGTCGTCGGGGTCGCGGTACTGGTCTACGAGATCCGCCATTACCGCCAGCACCACCGCCGCAGGCGGGCGGCCGAAGCCGAGGACGCTGCCGAACCGGCCATCACGCGGTGATTTTCTTTTCGCGAGCAGGCTCTTCGGCGGGCCGAGTGGGCTGTTCGCGGCGCTCTTTGGTCCGTAAGCCACGCCGGTGAGGCCGTTGGCGGCGGAGTCGCTTCTCGGCGCGACCGCGCACCCCTACCCACGGCCGTTACCGAGGATCGCCGATCACGGGGCATCAGGTGACCACATCCCGGCTTGCGAGTCTGCCGAATAACGGGTGCGGCGCATGGGGCACGAAGGGTCTGATGTTGTCCGCGAGAACTGCTACCGCATGTGCTATCAGTTTTCGAATCGGGTCGTGCGAGATTTGGCGGTACCGACGTGGCGGTGTGGCTGCCGGGCATCAGCTGGTCGCGGGGATGGGCAAACGCGGATCAGCGGCCCACGTGACCGCCGCCGAAGCTACCGTGGCCACCCCCGAAGCCCCCGCCGAAGCCCCCATGACCCCCGCCGAAACCGCCGAAACCGCCGTGACCATCGCCGAAGCCCCCGTAACCCCCGCCGAACCCGCCACCACCCGGCCAGCCACCACCGCGACCTCCGCCAGGCCAGCCGCCGCGCTCACCGCCAGGCCAACCGCCGCGCTCACCGCCAGGCCAGCCGCCGCGCTCACCGCCAGGGAAGCCGCCGCGCCCTCCACGACCGCCGTCTCCCAGACGCGATGGCGACCCCTGCACCGGCGGACCGAAGACCGGCGGCACGATCGGGACAAAAACGGGTGGTGCCACCGGAGCCGGAGCTGGTAGCGGAGCCGCGGGGGCGGGTACCGGAGCTGCCGGCACCGGTACGGGTGCTGGAGCAGCGCGGACGTGCGCCGGCGCTAGGAAGGCGGGTTCAGGGGCTTCCGGAACCGGGGCAGCTGCCGGGGCTTTGGCGACGGGTGGCGGAGGGGCGTGCACAGGCGCGGCAGCTTCCGGGGCCGGAGTCGGCGCCGGCGCCATCGGGAGCGCGGGAGCGGGAGCCTCGGCCTTCGGCGCCGGCGCCTGCTTGGTCGGGGCGACGAGGTTTCCGCCGGAGCTTGGGCGCTGACTGACCGTCGGCCGAACACTGACGGCCAGCGAAATCAACAGCGTCACCACCCCGACAACGAAGAATGTCATCACGCCAATCGTCACCAGGAATGGCTTGCGCCTGTGCTCGCCAACGCGGAGGTCATCCCCTACCGCCGTGTCGGCGTCGTCTTCCGTTGGTATCGCGATGTAGGTGAAGGCCTCGTCGTCGAGCTCGGTTTCGGCGGGGACATCGAGGTGACCAGAGTTGACGGCGTACGGGTCGACGACGCCGGCCGTCGTCCAGTCCGGATCCTGCGCATAGGCCACAGCGGAGGTCGACGACCAAAACAGCGGCGCATGGGCCGACGCTAACGCCGCCCCGCGGGCCAGCGCCATCTCCGGCTCCTCGGGCGCGCTCACCGAAAGCGTGGTTGCCGTCTGTAGTTGCGACGTCATCGGGGCGATGTCCACGCCGGAGCCGACGACAAATAGGCAGTCCGGGCGGGTTTCCAGCGCCTCGAGGCCCGCCACCAACGTGGTCAGCTCGGCCAGCGCATGGTCCCTGTGCAGGGGCTGTCTGTGCACATCGGCGATCGAACCGTCAGCAGAGTCGACGACGGCCAACGTCGCGGAATCCGGCTCAACGAACAGCAGTCCGGTGTGGGCGTAGCCGGTTACATCGCCAACTGCCTGGGCCAGTGCGGCCGCGGCCAGGAATGCCGAGACCAGCATGACGTTCTCGATCTTGCGGGCGGCCAGCGCATCACGCAGCGCGGCGGCCTCGACCGGGTCGGTCCAGGTCACCCCGATCGACGTCAATTGGTAGTTGCCGTCGGCCGCGCTTTCCCGGGTGCCCAGGATCGCCGAGACCACCTGATGAGGCGCACTGAAGGTTGCTGAGTCTTCGGCAGCGGCGACCTCGAAGCCGTCTTCCTCGACCGTCACCCCGTCAGCGTTTTCGCCCTCGACAAGCACCATGCGGATCATCGTGGGTGCAATCGACACACCAAGTACGATGTCCACGACTCCTCCAAGAGAGTTTGCTAACTCGGCACCGTCTGGCGGGGAGACACGAGTGACCGCCGATTTTTCAAGTTTAGTCACCGCGGCATCGAGCTGCGAGGCATCCGTGGTGGTAGCGGCCCTGCTGGATTCGGGCAGCGCTGGGCAATGGGCCACTGCGCGGATGGCCGGCGCAGAGCTCTCCGCGCCGACGCTGCTGCCGTACGAGTGCGCCAACATCATCAGACGACTCGAACTCAGCGGCGCCATCAGCGCCTGACCAGGCCGCTCAAGTGCACGCCGACATGCTCGATCTGCCAGTCGATCTGTGGCCATACGATCTGCTGGCCACCCGCGCATGGGGCCTTCGCCGCAACTTGCCCGCCTACGACGCCACGTACGTAGTGCTCGCCGAAGCCTTGGCCGCGCCATAGGTGGGTGCCTCCGTTTCCGTTCGGAGTGGCTACCGGACATGTGATGCCCGGCGCCCGTCGGATTCGCTGATCCAGGGTCAACACGCCCGTCGTCGCGGTTCGTCGCCCGCGGCACACGCATCCGTCGCTCTCGACGCCTCATGCGCGCCCCGAGCTGGATCTACCGGGCTCACGCCGGGGCGGTATTGGGCTCGCGGCTGCTGATGCTCGAACACATCGGCCGCAAAGCCGGCGCGGTCATGACGACGCCCGGTCCGGTCCCTTCAACGTCATCGCCGCGAACGTGGCCAGGAACGAGGCTGCCGGAACGGCGTTGACAACCCGATCGCGCACACGGATGTGCGCACCCACGGCGAGGACGAAATACAACGTCAGCATCGCCGTCGTCAGCCTCGCCAACCCAGGGAACCAGCTGACCGATAGCAGACCGATCGCGGCCGCAGCCTTGACCACCGGCAGGATCCACCGGATACCCGTCGGAACACTTAGATTGTCAAGGGATTTGGTAATATACGGCACCGGAATCGCGCACGCCACCGCATCGGCGGCCTGGAAAACCGCCAGCGCCGCATAGGTTTTCGGAGAAGTCAGAGCGCTCATGCTATTGCGTCAACTCGGAGTGTCTCCCGAGCCCCTCCACCGGCGTGCGCGCGTCAGCCTCGGCCTTGGCCATCGCCTGGACAATTTCAGTGTTGGTCTGCGTGGAGAACCAGTCGGCGATCTCGGCGGAGTCGTCCTCGGGCTTGGGCAGATCGGCTTCCACCGGGGACGGCTGATACCGGTACACCCCGTCCTCGCCCGGGGCGCCCAGCAGTTTGGTGAACCCCTGCAGCGCCGCGCCGAAGTCGCTGGGCACCACCCACACCTTGTTGGCCTCGCCCTGGGCCATCTGCGGCAAGATCTGCAGATATTGGTACGCCAGCAGCTCGGGGGTGGGCCGACCGGCCTTGATCGCGGCGAACGTCTTCTCGATCGCCTTGGCCTGGCCTTGGGCCTGCAGGTACGCCGCGGCCCGCTCACCCTGAGCGCGCAGCATCCGGGACTGCCGGTCGGCCTCGGCGGCCAGGATCGCCGCCTGCTTGGCGCCTTCGGCGGCCAGGATCTCCGCCTGCTTTTGCCCCTCGGCCTGTTTGATCGCCGCCTCCCGGGTCCCTTCGGCCGTCAGGATCATCGCCCGCTTTTCCCGGTCGGCCTTCATCTGCTTTTCCATCGAGGCCTGGATCGACGGCGGCGGGTCGATGCTGCGCAGCTCCACCCGCGCCACCCGCAGCCCCCAGCGGCCAGTGGCTTCGTCAAGCACGCCGCGCAGCTGCCGGTTGATCACTTCGCGCGAGGTCAGGGTCTGCTCCAGCGTCATCCCGCCGACCACGTTGCGCAGCGTTGTCGTGGTCAGTTGCTCGACGCCGACGATGTAGTTGCTGATCTCATAGACCGCGGCCTGCGGGTTGGTGACCTGGAAATAGACCACCGTGTCGATGTTGAGGGTCAGGTTGTCCTCGGTGATCACCGGCTGCGGCGGGAACGACACCACCCGCTCACGCAGGTCGACCCGGGCGCGAATCCGGTCAATAAACGGAATCAACAACGTCAGCTGGCCGCTGACCGTGCGGCTGTAACGACCCAGGCGTTCGATCACCGCGGCCTCGGCCTGCGGGATCAGCGCAATCGACTTGGCCACCACGATGACGGCGAAGATCACCAGGACAGCCAGCAACACCAGACCAGCAACAGCACCTTGCACCGTGGTTCCTCTCTCTTGCTGCCGTTCCCCAGACGGGTTACGCGTTCTTCCAGACCACCGCGGTGGCGCCGTCGATGTGCATGACGGTCACCAGCTCACCGGGTTCGTAAACGTCGCTGTCATTGAACGGCCGCGCCGTCCACACCTGGCCGTCAAGCTTCACTTGACCTTCATCGCGGGCAACCCGGTCGAGTACCAGCGCGCTTTTGCCCTCCAGCGCCTTGACGCCGGTCTGCACTCCCTTGGCGGGGGCCAGCCGCCGCCGCAGCGGCGGGCGAACCACTGCCAGCAGCAGGACCGACACCACCAGGAACACTGCCCCGTCGGCCCAGACCGGCCAGTCCAGCAACCAGCTGGTCGCCGCGGCGGCCAGCGCACCGCCGCCCAGCATCAACAAGGACATGTCGCCTGTCAGCGCCTCCGCGCCGGCGAGCCCCAACGCGAAGATCAGCCAGATCAGGGCCGCGGGCATGCGGCCAGAATATCGCGTGATCGGCCTCGATCGGGACGAACAACTAGACTGCGAGATCATGTGGTGCCCCAGTGCAACGCTCTCGGTGTGGGCCAACGCCTGGCTCGCTGGCAAGGCCGCGCCCGACGACGTCCTGGATGCGTTATCACGTTGGGCGCCAACGCAATCGGTCACGGCTTACGACGCGGTCGCGGCAGGCCACACCGGACTGCCGTGGCCGGATGTCAACGACGCCGGAGCGGTCTCGCTGTTGCCGACACTGCGTATCGCGGCCGGTCCGCCGGCGATGTCAGCGCCATCGATCAACGTGGTGTCGCCGGTGCCAGGCGATGTGCGCGGGTTGTCCGCGGGCACGCAGTTCGAGCGCGACGCGCTGACGGCAGGCGAGGCGGTGATCGTCACCAACCCTGACGACCCCGCCGTGGCCGTCGGACTGGTCCCAGAGTTCGACTACGGCGACTCCGACGAGGACCCGGGTATACCCGAATTGTGTGCGCTGTCCTGGACGGTGTACTCACTGCCCGGCGCACCGATGCTCGACCACCACCAGTTGGGTGAGGCCGAGTACGCGCTGCGGTCAGCGGTGCGTTCTGCGGCTGATGCGCTCAGCGCTGTCGGGCTGGGATCGACCGGCACCGACATCGCCGATCCGCGAGCCCTCGTCGCGCAGCTGCTGGAGTCATCACGGCGACACCGGGCTCCCGACCACGCGCCGCCGCGCGCGTTGCGGGTGTTGGAGAACGCGGCGCACGTCGACGCGATCATCACCGTCAGCGCCGGGCTGAGCCGATTGCCGATGGGGACGCACTCGGCGTCTGAGGCACAGATCGCGAGCGATGCGCTGCGGCCGCTGGCGGCGGTGGTGCGTTCCACACGGATGGCCGCGGTCAGCGCGATTCTGCGTTCGGCCTGGCGGGGCTGATCGCCGATAAGGCTGTCAGGTCTGCTGCGCAACGCAGTGCGGCGGCCGGCACGGCTCGCCGTTGACGCTCGCCCCGCAACCCGGCACGGGGTCAGGGCCGCTCACCCGGGCGGGCTCACGGCCGCAACGAAGTTCGTCGATCAGCCCTCTGGCCAGGCGAGCGAATCGCCGGTCGGCGTTGGGCGTGCTGGCCCGCGCGAACGCCATGCCCGCCGCCTCGGCCTGTGATCGTAGCTCGTGGTCGAGATCCCACACCACCTCGATATGGTCGGCGACAAAACCGATCGGGCAGACGATGACGGCCTTGGTGCCGGCGGCGGCCAGCGTCGTCAGATGGTCGGCGACGTCGGGCTCCAGCCACGGGACCTGCGGCGGGCCCGACCGCGACTGCCACACCAGGTCGTACTCCGAGTATCGGGCTGCGGCGGCGACAAGCCTTGTGGCGTAAGCGACTTGGCGGCTGTACAGCCGTGGGCCGAAGCGCTGGTCGGCGGCCACCGGGACCGAGTGTGCCGTGAACACCAACCGCGGATCCCCGCGGAGTTCGGCCGGCAACGTGTCGGCAGCGACGGCGATTGCGTCGGCGAACATCTCGACGAACAGCGGATGGTCAAAGTAGGGACGTAACTTGACCAGCTCGGGCGCGCCCAGGCCCGCCAGCCGACGGGCCCGGGCAATGTCTTCCACATACTGCGTGCAGCTGGAATACCCGCTCCACGCCGACGTGGTGAACACCGCTGCCCGACTAATCTCGTTGTCCCGCATGGTCGCAACGACATCTTCGACGTAAGGCTCCCAGTTGCGGTTGGCGAAATACACCGGCAGGTCCAGGCCATTGTCGACCAGTTCGGCGCGAAGCTCGGTGATTAACGTGCGGTTGACCGCATTGATCGGTGATACCCCACCGAAATGCAGGTAGTGCTCGGCGACCTCGTCGAGGCGTTCCGGTGGCACTCCGCGGCCCCGGGTGACGTTCTCCAGGAATGGCCGCACCTGCTCGGGCCCTTCCGGTCCGCCGAAGGACAGCAGCAGGACGGCGTCAAACTGCATGGCATTCAGAGCAATTGAGTATGCGCGCCGCCGTCGGCGTAGATGATGTCACCGGTGGTGGCCGGCAGCCAGTCGGACAGCACCGCGCACACGGTTTTGGCGACCGGTGTGGCGTCCTTCATGTCCCAGCCGATCGGCGCACGCTGGTCCCAGCCCTGCTCGAGCAACTGTATCTGACCGCTCGCCTCCTCGCCAAGTGCGCCACCGACGATTGCGCTCATAGCAAGTGTCCGAATCGGCCCGGCGGCAACAAGATTGGATCGGACACCGTACGGGCCGGCCTCACGCGCGACGAAGCGGTTCACCGATTCCAGCGCGCTCTTGGCCACCGTCATCCAGTTATAGGCCGGCATCGCGCGGGTGGGGTCGAAGTCCATGCCGACGATCCCGCCACCGCGATTCATGATCGGCAGCAGCGCCTTGGCCAGTGACGCGTACGAATACGCCGAAATGTGGATGCCTTTGGCGACGTCCTCGAAAGGCGCGTCGAAGAACGGGTTTATGCCCATCCCGCTGGGTGGCATGTAGCCGATTGAGTGCACCACACCGTCCAGCTTGTTGCCCTTGCCGATGACCTCGATCACCCGGTCGGCCAGCGTGGCCAGGTGTTCGTCGTTCTGCACATCGAGCTCCAGCAGCGGCGGCTTCTGCGGCAGCCGGTCGAGAATGCGCAGGATCAGCCGGAGCCGGTCGAACCCAGTGCACACCAGTTGCGCGCCCTGCTCCTGGGCTACCCGAGCGATGTGAAACGCGATCGACGCGTCGGTGATGATCCCGGTGACCAGGATTCGTTTGCCTTCGAGCAGTCCTGCCATATCCGTCCTATGTCGTGCGGAAGCCGTTGGGGTGCGGTCGCGTACCCGCTTAGTGCCCCATGCCCAGGCCGCCGTCGACGGGAATCACCGCACCAGAGATGTATGCGGCGTCCTCGGAGGCCAGAAAGCTGACGACACCGGCGACCTCCTCGGGCCGGCCGATGCGGCCCAGCGGGATCGCTTGCAGCGCGGTCTCCTGCTGCTTGGCGTCTAGGGCACGGGTCATTTCGGTGTCGATCAAACCGGGCGCCACCACGTTGGCGGTGATCGACCGCGACCCCAGCTCACGAGTCAGCGAACGGGCCATCCCGACCAGGCCCGCCTTGGATGCCGCGTAGTTGGCCTGGCCGGGCAAACCGATCGATCCCGCGACCGAGCCCATGAAGATGTAGCGGCCGAACCGCTTCTTGACCATGTTGCGCGACGCCCGCTTGGCGACCCGGAACACACCGGTCAGGTTGGCATCGATGACCTTGGAGAACTGCTCCTCGGTCATTCGCACGATCAGCATGTCGGAGTTGAAGCCGGCGTTGGCCACCAAAACCTCCACCGGGCCCTGATGCTCCTCGACGGCGGTGAACGCGGCGTCGACGGCGTCGTAATCGGTGACGTCACACTCGACGCCGAACAATCCCTCGGGAGCGCCGGACGCCCGGTGGGTCACAGCTACCCGATGCCCGTCGGCGGCCAGCCGGCGCGCTACCACCAGCCCGATCCCTCGGTTACCGCCCGTGACCAGCACCGAACGGGACACGAACGCTGGCTTGGTCGCGTCGAGGGCGCTGGCAGTGTCGGCAGGGTTCTCGGTGGCGTTCTCGGTAGCAACGTCAGTCACTCTGTCAACTTATCGCCTCACCGGGGCAACGCCGAAATCGCCTGGCCGGGAGCGCCCGCCACGCTGGCGTGACGCTAGGCGCGAACGCGCGGACAACGCTCGACACCAACCGCGTTGACTCACCAAAAATGCGCGCGTGGCCCTCTTCGTTGCCTCATCTGAGAATGCGCGCGGACGGCGCGCCTACCCGGTTGGTGAGTATGGCCTCGGTAGGCCCGGATGATGGGGTTGACGTTGGCCGAGCGCAGGGCTGTGACGAGGACGATTGCGATCCGCTATGGGCGGGCGGATAAGCGCGGTAAGGGCAAGGTTCTCGACGAGTTGTGTGCCACCACGGGCTGGCACCGTAACCATGCCCGCAAGGCGCTCAAGGCGGTGTTGCGGCCGAAGGTCGTCGCACCGAGGAGGCCGCGTCCGCCGAGGTACGGACCGAAAGTCATTGCGGCGCTCACATCTTGCTGGACGGTGCTGGGTATGCCGGCTGGCAAAAGGCTGGCGCCGATGTTGGACGAGCTGGTAGCGGTGTTGCGGCGGTTCGGTGAGCTGGTCATCGATGAGGACACTGCGGCGCTGCTGGTGTCGATGTCGGCGGCCACCATCGATCGTCGCCTGGCTCCCGAACGGCGCAAGCACGAGCTCAAGGGCCGCAGCACCACCAAGCCGGGGTCGCTGCTTAAAAGCCAGATCCCGGTGCGCACCTGGGCCGACTGGGACGACGCCAAACCGGGGTTCTCGAGATCGACCTGGTCGCCCATGACGGCGGCAACGCCGCCGGCCAGTACGCGTTCACGCTGACGGTCACCGACATCGCCACCGGCTGGACCGAGAACCGCTCGGTGCCCAGCAAGGCCCCCAAATGGGTGCTGGCCGCCCTGGATGACATCGCCACCAGGATGCCGTTTCCGATCCTGGGTGTGGACTCTGACGGATCTGAGTTCATCAACGTCTATCTGCTCATCTGGTGCAAAAAACGCCAGATCACCTTCACCCGCTCACGGCCGGCCAACAAAAACGACGGCTGCCACGTCGAGCAGAAAAACTGGGCGCTCGTACGCACCGTGGTCGGCTACCACCGCTACGACACCACCTCAGAACTTTTGCTGCTCAACAAGATCTGGAACCTGCAAGCCAAGCTGGCCAACTACTTCTACCCGCGCAAAAACTGGTATCCAAAACCCGCGACGGCGCCAAAGTGTCCAAAAAATATGACACGGCGACCACCCCGTCCCGCCGCGCGATGGGCCACCAAAGCATCATCGATCACCGCAAGGCGGTCCTCGCCGACACCTACGCCGCAATCAACCCCGCCGCCGTGCAGCGCCAGATCCAGGCCCTCACCACCGAGCTGCTCACCCTGACCACCAGCAAAGCCGGACCCAAGACCAAAGCCCCAGTCCCTACGCGCGCATCTTCGAATGAGTCAACGAATCAGACTTCGCGCGCATCTTGATGCGATGAAGGGGCGGGGCCTCCGCTCCTCGTGACGTTCCCGGCGGATGCTGGGGGTGTTCACTTTCCACGAACCAAGGGAGGCCCCCTATGGACGAGTATGACGGTAGGCAGTTCGTCGGGATCGATTTGCATCGACAACGGTCGGTGATCGTGCGTCAGTCTGAATCCGGTGAACAGCTCTCGGCGGTACGGATCCACAACGATCCGCTCGCGTTGCAGCTGGAGCTTGAGCGAGCCGGCACCGACCCCGAGGTGGTGCTCGAAGCAACGTATGGCTGGTATTGGGCGGTCGACGTGCTACAGGCGGGTGGAGCGCACGTGCATTTGGCGCATCCATTAGGTGTCAAAGGGTTCCGGTACCGGCGGGTGAAAAACGATGTGCGCGACGCCGGTGATCTGGCCGATCTGTTGCGGATGGGCCGACTGCCCGAGGTCTGGATCGCCCCACCCCAGACACGCGAGTTGCGGGAGCTGGTGCGCTACCGCGCCAAGCTCGTCGCGATCCGATCCGGACTCAAAGCCCAGATCCATGCCGTGCTGGCCAAAGCCGGCGTGTTAATCGCGGTGTCGGATCTGTTCGGAGTCGGTGGTCGCCAACGGCTGGCCAAGGTGGCACTGGGCGGTGCCTACGCCGAACGGGTGCGCTCGGTGCTGGAACTCATCGACGTCCTCGATGGCCACGAAGCACAGTTCGCCGAGATGATCGCCAAGCGGCTCGACGCCCATCGCGGCTATCAAGCGATCCAGCAGGTACCCGGTATCGGGCCAGTGCTGGCGGCGGTGTTCGTTGCCGAGATCGGCGACGTGAACCGCTTCGGCGACCCTGCCCACCTGTGCTCATGGGCCGGACTAACCCCACGTCACCGCGAGTCCGACACCGTCGTGCACCGCGGGCACATCACCAAGCAGGGCTCGAAATTGGTCCGCTGGGCGGCGATCGAGGCGGTGCAGCGCCACCAGACGACGGCCAAGATCGTCGCCGACAAGGACCGTATCGAAGCTCGCCGCGGCAAGAACATCGCCAAGGTCGCCGCGGCACGCAAACTGCTCACGCTGGTCTACTACGGGCTACGCGACGGCCACATCCGCGCGCTCGACCGTGCCAGGGCAGCGTGAGCACTCCGGACCCAACCCGTGCGCGGCCGCCTCATGTCATGACCCCCGAACCCTCGGCGTGGCCGCCATCTTGATTGACCCCGCGGGTTGCCACCGCACCGCTCCATGCCCACAACAGACTGGGCGAAGGGATGACCGGTAGCCGGAACAGTCCGGCCCTGCCCCAACGTATCTGCACCATCACAGCTTTGGAGAAGGCTCACAACCACACAATCCCCGCCCGCTGAGCTTCCGGCATCCCGCCGCCAGCATGCATCGGTACGGCCCGGCATCAAGACCGTTCGTCCTCGCTACGCTGCGGGCGCTCCGTCTTGACCCCGGCCCTTACCCGATGCCGCCCGCACGGAGGCCGAAAGCCAGCAAAACCACTGGTCGTTAGCCAGTTGACAAAGGCCCGCCCCTTCAGGGATGACA
>DASPOT010000158.1:0-24921 GCA_035625875.1 Mycobacterium sp.
GTTTGGGTCAGCGGGCCGGTCACCGGGGACCGTCTGCCCCATTTGCACGACGGTGCCGCGGAGTTACATACGGCCGCATGCGAAACCGGCGTCACTGATTTGGGCGATCGCCGCCGGGAATGGTGCACGCACCACCACCAACAGTGGTGCAAGCAGGCTTTCCGCCGCCTCGTCGTTTTCTGAAGATCGTTGCGTGGGCGCCAATAGTGCCCGTCACATGGAAAACACCGGAGATCACGATGATAAGCGGGACGTCACTTCGAGCCGCTCCAGCAGCTCGGCGAGCGCAGCCGCCGACCGCACACCGCGGCCGGCGTTCTCAACCGCCTGCCCGATCATCCCATCCCGCCCAGAAGCAGGCAGTCCGAAAGTTGGCGCCAACGACGTGCTACTGGAACTTTGCTAACTTCGCGCAAGACTGGACTCGCTTCGGAGCGGCCGACCAGCCGGGCAGTCTGATACAGGTCAGCGTTAGCCACGCTTTTTTTGATCGGCACGCCGATGTTTGCCGTGGGGATCCACGATCTCCAAGCCAAGCTGGAGCGCTGGGGTTATGAGCGCCATGCACAAGACTGAGTCGCCGAAGCTGGCCGGGATTTGAGCATGCAACTCGAAGGTGGAAGCGTCCTCGTTACCGGCGCCACCGGAGGCATCGGTGGCGCGATCGCTCATGAGTTGGCGGCGCGTGGTTGCGCTGTCACGGCCACCGGCCGACGGCAAGAGAATCTCGAGCGCTTGGTCAGCGAGCTCGGTCCGCCGGCGCGAGGTTTCGCCGCTGACTTGACCAAGCCCGCGGGGGTCCGCGAGGTACTGGACCGCACGGGCCCTGTTGATGTTCTCGTGGCCTGCGCCCGCGTTGCAGTTCCGGAAGACCTGGCGGATCTGAGCGACGAGGCGTTGGAGGAAGCGATCCGCATCAATCTTCTCGCCCCGGCCGCACTCGCGCGCGCGGTTCTCCCGCAGATGAAACAGCGCGGAGCGGGTCACATCGTCTGATCTCCTCGGTGGCCGGACTCGTCGCCACACCGAGCAACAGCACTGCGTACACCGCCACCACGTGCGGGTTGCGGGGGCTCGGACTGGGGCTGCGACAAGAGCTGCACAAGACGGGTATCGGTGTCTCGACGGTCTTCCCCGGACCGGTCCGCGATGCACGCATGTTCGCCCGCACCGGAGTCGCCCTACCGCGGGGTACCGGCACGAACTCGCCGCAGGATGTGGCCCGGGCCGTGGCGCGGGCGATCGAGCGGGATCGGCGGGCGGTAACAGTCGCGACCGGCGGCGTGCGGCTGGGTCGAGTGATCGGCGTCGTCGCGCCGCGACTGGTCGCCGCAATCGCGCGGCTGGCTGGCGCCACCCGGGTGCGCGAGGCGATGATCGAGGCGGAGCACCGAACGGACGGGGCGAAGCTCGGCGGCTGACGTTGTTTATACGTCCGGCTCGGTCCAGCATCCGGCGATCCAGAGGGCGCATCCCGGCGTGACATATGCGGTCCTCGGTCATCAAAGGGTCGTATGGCGAGGCGATTCCACAATTTTCGCCAAGCCCGATCGACCACGAGCGCTCGGGTCGCGGCTTGTCAAAGTTGTGGGGGAGTCTTAAGGACCGAGCGGTCAGAAAGCGAACCGATGCCGCTCGGCGTCGACCGACACGATGAATCTGGTTTGCGCGCCGGTGGCGGCGGGAAGATTCGGCCGACTCTACACTTCAGCGCCGCGAATCAAACACCACCGGTTCGGCCGTCTGCGGCAGCGGGTGGTTGATGGGCAGCAATCACGTAGTCCGGTACTCATGACCGGCCGCCAGCGCGGTCATACCTTGCCTTTGGCGCTTGAAACGCACCTGTCGGCACGAGGAAAGGTGTCGTACCAATGGGTGAAACTGAATCGACGTCCGGCCGAGAAATCGCATCGACCCGCGGGCGATTCGAGGATTCTTCTCGCATATCTTGACCCGTTCGACGAATGACGTGGCCATCACGTTGAGCGGCCAGGCCCCACACCCGTTGCCGCGCAACGAGCGATCGACACGTATCCCGCTGCAGCGGGCATCGGCCGTTACACCCAAGTTATGACCGTCCCGCCGGGGACTTCACCGCCAGTAGCGCGCGCAGCTGGCCGCCGTAGGCCGACCGCCCGACCCAAGTCAACCAAACCCGCTGGCGGGATAAGCTCATCCGGGTCGGGCCGGGTGTCCACCGCCATCACCGTGGGCCTCCGACGCACACCCGTGCTCAAGATCGTAACGGCAGCTGGCGTGCCGATGACGCCCCACCGGCGGCGATGCTCGTTCATGAAAGGCTGAACCAGCATCCGCGTGTGTGCGGCGGCGCGCATCGGTGAGATCGAGCGCATCGCTGTCACAGTTTGAGTCAGCGGGCCGGTCGCCGGGGACCATCTGCCCCCTTTGCACGACGGGTGCCGCGCAGTTAGGTACACCCGCGTGCGAAACCGGTGGCACTGATCTGGGCGATCGCCGCCGGGAATGGTGCACGCACCACCACCAACAGTGGTGCACGCAGGCTTTCCGCCGCCTCGTCGTTTTCTGAAGATCGTTGCGTGGGCCCCAATAGTGCCCGCCACACGGAAAACACCGGAGATGATGATGATAAGCGGGACATCGCTTCGAGCCGCTTCAGCAGTTCTGCGAGCGCAGCCCTCGCGTTGCTCCGCCGAAAAAGCTAGTGCGTACCATGCCCGGCTCGATGAGTGTGGTGCGGATGTTGAACGGCGCCACCTCCGCGCTCAATGCGTCGTAAAAGCCCTCGATCCCTTATTCGGTGACGTGTACGGCGAGAAGGCCGGCAAGGTGATCTGGCCGCCCATGCTTGACATCTGCAGCAACCGCCGCAGCGAGGACCGCGCTAGCGCTGGCTTCCCTACTCCACGACTTAGACGGGAACCGACGACAACGGGACGGCTCCTAGCAGTTGCGCCAAGCGCGCTTTTGAAACCTCACCCATCGTCACACGTCGGCCGTCCACCGAGCCATGGCGTTCACAATCTGCCCAATCGTTTACCGGACGGAAGTCAGCAACCGCACACCGGAGGCTTACGAAACTAATGTGGAAGAAAGCCACGGCGCCCCTCGATAGGTCGCCATTTTCACGGCCCGGTTCGCTGCGCGAATATCTGCCACCTTTTCATCAGCAGCTAGACGGCGAAGCGGCGGCCGCCGCCGCCCACGAGCTGCGCGAGACGATCACAGCGGCCGTCCAGGACGCGCCAGCGGCGATGCTACTCGGGACCTCGCCGTCACCGGATGGGAGAGCCCGTGGTAGCGCTGTTCTTGAAGCCCGCGACCTCTGTAAGTCCTTCGGCCGCGGACCCGCATTGACGCCAATACTCAAAAACATCGATTTGCAGATATTTTCAGGCGAATTCGTGGCGCTCGTCGGGCCGTCGGGATCGGGGAAGTCGACATTGCTCAGCATTCTGGGGTTGCTGGAGCCTCCGACGAGCGGCGATGTTTTGATAAGCCAGAAGAGTGTGACCCAGTTGTCTCGTCGGCAGCTGGCTCGGGTCCGCGGTCGGACAATTGGCTATGTGTTTCAGTCGTTCAATCTTCTCGCCGGATTGTCGGTTGTTGAGAATGTGATGCTTCCCGGTTTGCTGGCGGGTGAGTCCGGTCGCGCTGGATACGACCGGGCAATTACATTGTTGGATCAGTTCGGCCTCGCCTCATTTGCCAAGCGTGTGCCTGCGGAATTGTCTGGTGGCGAGCAGCAGCGGGTCGCGATTGCGCGAGCATTGTTCATGGCACCGGATGTGATACTGGCCGACGAGCCGACAGGCAATCTGGATACCAAGAATGGGCGCAAGGTCATCGATGCCCTCAACGAGCTCAACTCGTCAGGTCAAACGATCGTCCTCGTCACCCACGATCGGTCGATCGCCGACGCGGCTCCTCGGCTCATTTCGCTTCGCGACGGTCGCATCGAAGCCGACAGCGGCACAATTCAAACAAATGGCAAAGCGACATGGCGCACCGGCAACTAGCTGCGATTCTCAGCGTTCTCCGGATCATCAATCTACGCGCTGTCCGGCGGCACACCGTGCGCGCACTGCTGGCCGCGATTTCTCTCGGCGGGGGGGTGGCCGTTGTTGTCGCCGTCATGATCGAAACCACTAGCGTCCGCACAGCTATCGACAATGTCGGTTACCGAATTGCTGGTCCCGCGCCGTTGCGCATTGTTGGCGCGGCAACTCGAGGAGGAATCGAACCCGCAGTTATCGATACGGCGAGCAGAGTACCTGGTGTTGCGGCGACGGTTCCCGTCATCCGGGCGGCGACGTTCGTGCGCGACGGCGATCGCGAAACCTTTGTGCTGGCCCTGGGAATCGACTGTTCGGCACACTGGATTCTCGATCCGAGGGTTTGCCAGCCTGGCCAGCAAGAGCCACAGGTGCTGGCCACCTCGACCACCTTGGGCAAGTCGTTGAACCCGTCCGCGCAACTGGCGACCGACGTCAGGCAGCTGTCGATGCCTGCGCTGCAGCAAGTCTCACAGCTGAATACCATCAACAACGGACAGGTTGTGGTGCTGCCGCTGAGCCGAGCCAAGGCTGAGTTCGCCCGATCCGACCGGGTCGATCTGGTCTACGTCACATTGTCCAAAGATGCCAACGCTTCGGAAGTACGGGCACGCCTGGCCGACGCGCTGGGCCCTGGGTTCAGCGTGCTGACCCGGAGTGATCCGGCGCGAACATTCAACGTGAACGACGTGCTCTTTCCGCTGCTGGCGATCTTCGCTCTCATCGCGGTCGGTGTCGGCGTCATCCTGATCGCACAGATCACCCGCCTTTCGGTTGAGGAACGTCGACGCGAGATCGCGGTCGCAGCTGCTTTAGGCGCATCCCCGCTGTCCGGAGTCACCGGATTCCTCGCCGAAGCGGCTCTTCTCGGAGCAGCCGGCTCAGTCATCGGAGTCCTTGCCGGCATTGCTATCTCGAGGCCTGTCGTCGCGAGCGCCAGCGAGCTGACCGAACTGTACGTGGGTGTCAACGTACCGGTCGTGGTCAATCCGGTCATCCTTCTGGTCGGATTGGCAGCCGGAGTGCTCCTGGCGGTTCTTGCCGCGATGATCCCGAGCCTGTCGGCGTCGAAAACGGCGATCGCGACTGAACTGTCCGGCCGTGCGACCCACGAGTACACGAAGTCGCGAAGCATCTGGCCCAAAGCGGTGGCACTGCTCGGCATCGGTCTCGCCGGCGTCGTCGTCGCGAGGCTGGCGACGACATCGGGCGGTCTACAGCCGTGGCAGGCCGGGGTCGCCAATGGTGCGGTCGTTGCTGCGATAATCGGGTTGCTGTTGGCCGCAGCATATTTTAGTGCACAAATAATCGCACTGATCCGACCCCGGCCTGACCGGGCTCACGGTGCGACGCTGCGAATAGCGCTGACCGCACTCCGGGCGGATGGATCACGCACAACCGCGATTGCAGGCGCTATCGCAGTACCCGTCGTGGTCGCGATGCTGCTCTCCGGATTTCTTGTCGCGATCGACCGTGGCGCAGTGGACGTCGCTCGAACACAGGCCGACGGACGTCTCGTCGCCACCACGACGCGATTCACGGACTGGGGCGCGATGGACGCCAAATTCGCGCCAGACACCGTCACAACGCTCGCTGGCGTACCCGGAGTCGGAACCACCAATCGAATGGTGGAAATCGAAATCATTCTCGCGGACGGATCATTAGCTTACGTACGGGCCGAAGATCGGCCGACTTTTCCTTACGCGGTGCTCGCCGGGAAATCCCCGGAGGTGAGCATCGCCGACAATCAGGTCGTGATCGGTGGTGTACTCGCTCGCCAGCAAGGTGTTCGCGTAGGCGACACACTCGTTCTCGGAAGCGGAGCAAGAGCTCAAGCAATGGTGGTCGGGACGATCATTGCGACCCCCGAACTCGGCGGTCGGCGAATTCATATGCCATACCGGACTGCTGAGCAGATCTTCGGTGCTCAGCCCGCGGGGTTGGTTCTGATAAAACCGAGCCCGGGATTCACACTCGAACGAGTCAGCGCAGAGGTCAACTCCACCTCGTTCAAGCAGCCGGTCAAGATCACCGATTCTGATGGATATCGAGCCGCAACCGCCGGCGGCGTCGCCCGCTTCCTCACACCACTGAACGCGCTCAAATACGGTCTGCTCGCTATCGCGTTCGTATCCGTGTCTTCGACCCTGCTGCTCGTCGGAATGCGGCGCCGCCGCGAAACAGCCCTGATACAGGCGCTTGGCGCCATCCGATTCAAGGTCTTCTCCATATCAACGATCGAAGCCATCGTCGCCAGCACAGCAGGCGCAATATTTGGCGCCGTGCTCTCCATTCCCATCATGGAAGCCGTTCGACGGGCTGCAATCGTCGATGTGGGCTCTGTCAGCTCATTCATATTCCCGTTCTCACAAGCAATAATGTATGCAGCATTCGCCACCACGGCCGCGGTATTCGCGGCGGTCATTCCCGCGTGGAAAGCCACCCAGGCTGCACCGTCCACAGCGCTTCGGGATGAGTGATCCTGCATCAGAATCGATAGGCTGCGGATAGGGTTCAAATCCCTCCGCCATCGCCAAAGCCCTCTGACTGCTGTGCCTGTCGGAGGCATTCTTGGGTTTGAAGCCCCAGCGGCCCGCCCGCGCCGAGTGCTGAAGCCACGAAAAAGTACCTGGCCGCCTGCCCGCAACAGAAGCCGGTCGGGTCCCGGCCGGAAATCAATCTTCAGATACCGCCAAGGGTCAGATTTCGGCTGCCGTTGACATGCCTGTGAGCGTCGTGCCCACGATCCGCAGCGCCGCCCTGCACCTTCCCGGAGAGTCATGACCACCCCTCCGTACCGATGACATGATGCCGCATACCTCATTGCTCGGCTGGCACACCCCCAACGCAATGGGCAATGTCCGGCATGGTCGTCCTCCGTGTCGGCGTCGGTGGTGGGTTTGGCGTTGTCGGTGGCGCGTCCCCGGATCGGGATACGGTGTCGGATGGTGATCTTGTCGGGTCCGACGAGAACGTCTTTGACGAGCAGCCGCAGCACGCGTTGGCGTTCGTTAACGGTGGACAGTTCGGCCTTGATGTGGAGCTGGGTGAGGAAACCTTCGAGGTCGGAGGCGAGCTTGAGATAGGCCTCGCGGTCGGCGAGCTGGTTGTCGAGCGCCTCGATTTGGTTGCGCAGGTTGGTTTCTCGAGCGCGCAGATCAGGCATACGTGCGCGCAGCTCATCGATGGTGATCAGTTGTTCGCCGAACGCCTCGATCATGCCGGCGATGGCGTTGCTGGTCTTGGCCAATGCGGTATCCAGTCGTTTCCGTTGCCGCGCAACAGGGTTGGCGGTGCGCGCAGAGTCGAGGCGCCTGTCGATCTCGGTGCGGATCAGTTGCGGGTCGGCCAGCAGCCCAGTGACGTGATCCCACACTACGGTGTCGAGATGATCGGCGCGCACCGGCTTGTTGTCGCAGACCCGCCCGCCCTCGTGGCGGTAGTCGTCGGAGCCCAGGCACCGGTAGTAGTAGATCTTCTTGTTGGTGGTGCGGGTGCAGGTGCGGTAGTAGCCGTATCCGCAGCTTGCGCAGGCGGCCAGCCCTTGCAGCAGCGACGGCACCTTGGCGTTGCGGGATGCGAACCGTTTGTTGTCGGCCAGCCGCCTGGCGACGGTCGAAGGTGTCTTCGTCGACGATGGCGGGCACGGGTATCTCGGTCCACTCCTCACGGGGCCGATCCACGGTCTTGTGCGCGCGTGGGATGAAGCGTCCCCGCAGCCGGGCGATCCGGTTCAGGGCGGGGGATTCGTGCACGACCATGGTCTTGCCGAACACCGCGCGGCCAGCGTAGGCGGGGTTGCGCAGCATGCCCCACACCACCGAGCGGTCCCAGCGGTGCTTGCCGGTGCGGGTGGGCACCTGTTGGTCGGTGAGCCAGCGGGTGAGTTCGGCGATGGAGGCGCCGTCCTCGGCGTAGCGGCGGAACAGCTCAGCGACCAGTGCGGCCTCGTGTTCGACGATCTCGTAGGCGGCGCCGACAGCCGCGGTCTTACGGATATAGCGGTAGCCGAACGGGGCGCCGCCCAACACGTTGATCGATCCGGTCTTGGCGCGGTGCGCCTTGCCACGCCGGTAGCGCTTCATGATCTGCGCCTTCTCGTACTCGGCGAACATGCCCTGGAACTGCACCAGCAACTGGTCCTCCGGGGAATCGCCGCGCGGGCCCTTGACGAACTCCACCCTCGTACCGGCGCGGGTGAACTCCTCGATCAACAGCGCCTGGTAAGCGAACTTGCGGGCCAGCCGGTCGGGCGAGTAGCACAGCACCACATCGATCCCGACCCCGGCCACCAGATCACGCAGCCGCTCCAGCGCGGGGCGCACCAAGGTGGCGCCGCAGTGGCCCTGGTCTTCGAACACCCACTCGTCGGGGATCTCAAGCCCCAGCCGCTCGGCGCAGGCGCGCAGCACCGCCGTCTGCGAGGCGATCGTCTCGTCCTTCTTCTGCCGGGCCGACGACCCGGGCGTAGATTGCCGCGCTGGTCATTCCGCGTTCTTCCTTCCTCGCCGGCCCGCTCGATACGGACTCGCCTTTGGGGTACCAGGATGGCGTAGGCCACCGACAGATCCGCGGCCGCGCGACGGTCGAAGACGAACTCGGTCTCAACCACCCGATCATTCACTCGCGCAAGCCCTTTCGGTGCCCACGCGCCAAGAACTCGGTCAACGCCTGCGCCACCAGAGCGGAGATCGTGCTCCCCGACTCCCTGGCCCGCTCCCGCGCCCGCGCGACCAGCATGCTCGGCAGCCTGACGGTGAACACCGTCGTCTCCTCCGGCACCACCACCGATCCCTGCTCGACCGCGCGCTCGACATACCGGCGGGCTTGGCGAACCGAGCAGCCGAACCGGTCTGCCAACGCCCGCGCGGCCTCGGCCATCGAAGCCTGTTCGCCAAGCAGCTCCACGGCCGCGTTGACCCGGCGAGCGTACTCACCGGCATCCACACGACCACCACCAGCCATGACATAAAAATATTATCGAACATGTCACGACTCACTAGGGACACGCCGTGGCCGTTCCAGCCTCCGGTAACCCAGCGTGACATCAAAACAGAAGTTGCCCATTGCGTTGGGGGTGTGGGTGTGGGTGACGTGGATACGCGCCAATTTCTTCCTCAATGTTCGGGACGTCGACTTGTACTGCGAAGACACCGGGGGAACGGGTGAGCCGATCCTGTTTCTGCACGGCTTCCTGTTCGGCGGACGGATGTACGAGGCGCAGGTTTGCCGCACTGAATGACCGGTATCGCTGCGTGAGTCCGGATTTTCGCGGTCAGGGCCGATCGGGACCGCCTCGCAGCGGGTGTCAAATGGAGCAGCTCACTTCTGACGCGCTGAGCTGACAGTTATCGGTCGACTCGCCATCGCCTCCGGTCCATCTCGTCGATTTGTCGATGGGCGGGTTCGTCGGCTTGCGCCTGCCAGCGGGGGAACCGGCATTGCTGCGGTCTTTGACCCTGCTCAACACCCGTACGACCGTGACCGCGAAACAAGTGTCGAAATTCCCCAAGTACCTTGTGCTCTCCGGAGTGGCTCTCCTCATGGGTGCGTCTCTGCCCGTCTTGCTGCGCGGCATCGAGAAGGAACTGTACGGCCAGGCATTCTGGACCGACCCGGGTAGGGCGGCCGAGCGTGGAGTGTGGCGAAAGCGATGGGCCAATGCGGATCGGTGGTCGCTGGTAAGCACATCGCGCGGACTGTCCGTCCGGCCTGATGTCCGGGACGAATCAGCGCGGTGACCATACCGACCCTGATCATCAAGGGCAGGCAGACGTCTCACTGCCACCGAAGCTCTCACCTGAGATGCACGCTCTCATCACCGGGCCGCGGCTGGTAGAACTGCACGGGGTCCGTCACAGTTCGCCTGAGATGATCCTGAAGGTGTCACAGAAGCCTTGGAGCGGTTCCTCCACGACGTCACATCTGCGTCCCACTGAGGAGCAGGGATTGACCATTTCCTGACGTGATTCGCTGCTGGTGGATGGTGACAGCTTGCACCTGTGTTGCGGAATCGGTTGGGCGATCTAGCATTATGGGTCGAGGCGGTCGACACCGATGGCGTGTCATGGTGAAGCATTTGTAAAGTGCCACAAAGGTACTGCACCTGCTGCGTGACCCGTGTTCCGGGCTCACTTTCGATGTCACTTCTCGCACCATCGATTGGCGGTAATGGGATATCGCGGCGGGCTTTGAGTTCGACGGCCGGGCTGTAGAAGCGACGCTTGCGCTGGTTGAAGCTCATCTTAGTCAATCCTGCGGCTGCCGCGTCGCGCCGCAGTTCCTCGGCCGCAAAGTCGAAGACGCGACGGTGCACACTGTGAGTACCAGCCGGCCGCCGGGCCCCAGGACGCGGTGGACCTCGGAGAACGCGGCGGCCCGGTCCCAAAGCATCACGTTGTTCACCGAGAGCACGGCATCGACAGTTCCCGGGCCGCGGCCGCACCGCCCAGTTCGGCGTTCGCCAGCACCATGATCGCGCCACCGATCCGGCCTGCAGTACCTCGCGGGTGACCGAACTTAGCATCGAACATGCGCACATCAGCACATTCGCCATGACACCCCCTTCGGGATGAGTGATCCTGCATCAAAAGCGATAGGTTGCGCACCCAACCTGGAGTCCTGAGCCAACGCTGATGATCAACCCGATATCGCCCGGTTTAACCAGCTTGTGTCGCAGGGCGTGCTCCAGCCCGTATGGCAAGGACGAGGTGAAAAGGTCGGTGTCGGCGGCGAGGTCGACGAATTTCGATGCCGGGACGCCGATGCGCGTGGCCAATTTGGCGCGGTCCGCTGTCGAGAGATACGGCGGAAACACGGCCGCGATGTCCGAGCTGTCGAGTTCCTCCACCTTCAGAAGTTCCTCGACGGCTGCCGGAATGCAGCTCAGGTAATAGGCTGCCAACTCCGGATCGCGGTCGATCTGAAGCCACGTCTGCCCGTCGCGTTGCCGCATGTACGTGGCGAGTGCGTCAGCGTGCTCAGGATGGTGGTGGAAGACGAACTGGCCGAAGCCTTCCGTGCCATTCGTTCTGCCCAGGATGACAGCCGACCCGGTCTCGCTGAGGCCGTACAACGGCTGGCCGCTGTCCGGGGTGTTGTTTTCTATCTCCGAGGCCACGACCATCGCATGTTCGGCCTTTCCTGCGCCGATCATCTGGACGCCGACATGGCACGCGTTGAGGAACCCAACCGCACCATTGAGCACGTCGAACGCGAAAGTCTTTGGCCCGTCCGGGGATTCGATGTCGTCATTCACTCCGAGCTCGCCGGCGACGAACGCGGCGATGGCCGGTTCGCTGACGAACTCATCCCGGTACACGCCGGCGTGGATGATCAGACCAAGCGCTGACCGGTCGAGCCCACTGTGGTCGAGACACGCCGTGGCGGCCTGCACCGCGAGTTGCACCGAACCCCGAGGCGCGGACCGGCTGGCAGGGACGGTGCCGACGCCGGCGATGCGCACACGGGGCGTCGCCGGTGGCTCCTTGGGGCGTCGGCCGGTCGAAAGGCCGTGGCCGCGGTGGCCATTGGACCCCCGACGCAGCCGGTCGGGCAGGTCATCGAGCGTGTACAGCGCAGCGCCGACAGTCTGTCCGGAGCCGCTGATGCCGAAGGCCACGTTGTCTCCGGACCTGATCCGGTTCCCCAGGATGTGATCCTTAAGCGCAACGAAGTGTGTTGTGCTGGCGGTGTTGCCCCTCTCCGCCAGGTTGTAAATGGTGTTGCCGGGGTGGGCGGCCCCTTTTCCAAACATCCGGTTGACCGCGACGACCGCGTCGTTGAGCGATGCTTCCGACGTCTGGTGGATGACGATGTGATCGCAGTGCTCGGGCCGCCATCCGTGCCGCCGCATCACGGCGGCGATGTAAGGCACGGAACGCTTGACCGCGACCGCGGTGCCCGCGATGGAGTCGAGGTGCATGGTCGCACCGCCGTGAGGCCCGCCGCTCGCCTTGGCCACGCATAGGGTGCTGTACCGGCCGAGCGTGGCCATGTCGATGTCGTGGAAGCCGACGCGGCTGTTGGGGCCGCGCTCCAGAATCACCGCGGCGCCGGCGTCACCAAGGGTGAGGCACGCGAGTCGCGCGTCCATCGGCCCCTGGATTTCCTTCTGCGCGGTCTCGCTCAGGTGGGTGATGTATTCGCCGCTGACCACCATGGCGCGCCGGACCAGTCCGGTCTGCAGGAACGCGTCGGCCACGCTAATGCCGGTGAACATCCCGGCGCACGCGTTGGTGACATCGAAGGCTAATGCGTTTGCAAGGCCGCATTGATCCCGCAACCGTGCCGCGGTGCTGGGCTCGAACACGAATTTGTGCCCGGGTCCGTCGTAGCGGGAGATATTGCAGGAGATGACCAGATCGATCTCTTCGGGCCCATAGCTCGAGCGGGCCAGGCAGTCGGCGACCGCCTGCCGGGCCAGGTCGATCGAGAACTCGCCGTGGCCGGCCACCCGCCGGCGCTTGATGCCGGTCAGGCGTTCCAATGGTATGCCAATGTCGTTGGCGCATCCTGCGAGCACCGCCGCGGTCGATACCATCCCCGTCGGCAGGTATGTGCCGAGGCTTTCGATCACCGTGTTTCGCGTATCGTGTCGGGTAACGCGAGTTGGCACAACGGGATTCGGAACGGCGACATCCGCCTCGGCATCCGATGCGACGACCGGGACGCCGTTGGCCTGATTCGTGGCGCCCACGAGATCCGGGTCAGCCTGCGTGGGCTCGCCGCGATCGGCGGCCAGCTCTGCGATCGTGCCGTGCATGAACACCGACTCGGGTGTCAGCGGCAGGCCGGCTTCGGTCGCCCTTACCGACACCTCAAGGCTGTGGGTCGAGGAGCCACCGAGAGCGAAGAAGTCGTCTAAAACGCCGACTTGTTGCAGGCCGAGCACCTGACACCAGATCTCGGCGAGGATCTTTTCGGCGCGCGTGCGTGGAGCGACGAACTCCGCCTGCACCTGCAGCGCTTCGCCGGCCGCGGTCAAGGCCCGGCGGTCTACCTTTCCGCTGGACGTGCGCGGGAGAGCCTCCCTCACGCGGAAGATGGCCGGCACCATAGCCGCGGGGAATTGTTCGAGGAGGAATCGGCGCAGCTCAGTCGTGGTCGGTGCGGTCTGCCCCTCGACCACGACATGCGCGACCAGCAGGGTGTTTTCACGATCATCGTTGCCGACGACTACGGCGTTCTCCCGTACCGCGGGATGTTTGGCCAGTGCCGCCTCGACTTCGCGCGGCTCGATCCGCACGCCGCGGACTTTCACTTGGTCGTCGCGGCGGCCCAGGTATTCGATGTTGCCGTCGGGCAGGTACCGGGCCAGGTCGCCGGTGCGGTACAGCAGCTGGCCGGGCTCGTCGGCGAAGGGATCGGCGAGGAAGCTGGCAGCCGTCGCGTCGGGCTGGTTGAGGTAGCCGCGGCCTACTGCGGCGCCGCCGATGAACAGCTCGCCCGGCACTCCCACAGGCACTGCGTTGAGGTGGGCGTCCAAGAGGTGGATGCGGGTGTTGGCGATCGGTCGCCCGATTGGTACCGGCTGCCCAGAGGCGCCGCGGGTGCAATGGTAATAGGTGACGCCGACCGCGGCCTCGGCTGGGCCGTACCCGTTCCAGAGCTCGGCGTCCAGCGTCGCCAGGAAGCGCTGCTGGAGCTCGTACGGCAGTACCTCGCCGGCGCAGAACACCCGGCGCAGCCCGACGCAGTCAGTCACTCCCGGCTCGTCGAGGAAGGAATGCAACATCGACGGCACGAAAAATGTTGTGCTGATGTGCTTTTCGGCGACGAAGCGAACGAGGTATCCGGTGTCCTTGTGGCCCTCGGGTTTCGCGATGACGAGCTGTGCCCCCGCGATCAACGGCCAGAAGATTTCCCACACCGACGCGTCGAAACTCACCGGCGTCTTGTGCAGCACCCGGTCGTCGGCGGTGAGCTGGAAGGTCTCCTGCATCCAGAGCAACTGATTGCAGATCCCGCGGTGGGTGTTGAGCGTCCCTTTGGGTGCGCCGGTGGAGCCGGACGTGTGTATGACATAGGCGCGGTTGGCGGCCGTGGTACCGGCGACGACGGCGTCCTGCGGCTCCAGTGTCGACGGCAGGTCGAGGCACAGCCGGTGACCGGTGAACCCCGGCAGGCGGTCGCGATGTCGATCGTGCGTCACGCAGACGGGCGCGCCCGGCACATCGCTCAGCATCGCCGCGATGCGGTTCGAGGGTTGGGCGGGATCCAGCGGCATGAAGGCTCCGCCCGCCTTGAGCACGCCCAGCAGAGCCACGACCAGGTCCTCTGACCGGTCCAGAAGGACTGGAACGACGGTGTCCGGTCCTACGCCGAGGCGCTGAAGCCGACGTGCTAGCGCTTCTGCCCGGCGATCGAGCTCGGCATACGTCACCTCGCGGTCCTCATACGACACCGCGACGGCGGCCGGGCTGCGTCGAGCCGTCGCCGCGACGATCTCGTGCAGGCAGGCGGGGGCGTCGTAGGAGACGGCGGTGTCGTTCCACGCCGCCAGCTCCCGGCGCTCCTTCTCGGTGAGCAGCGGCAGCTCCGACAGGCGTCTGCCGGGATCGGCGGCGATGCCGCCGAGCAGCGTCGCGAAGTGCCCGGCTATCCGCTCGATCGTCGAGTCATCGAAGAGGTCCGTGTTGTACTGCAACGCGCCCGACAACGCGCCGTCCGTCTCGCCCATCAGCATCATCAGGTCAAAAGGCGCGCCGCCCTGGCCGATGTGAACGGTTTCCAGGTGCAGTCCCGGCCGGCTACGCGTCGCGCCCGTTCCGTCCTTGCCGTGCTGGAAGCGGCGCAGCTGTTCCCAGACGAACGAGGTTTGGAAGAGCGGCGTGTGGCCGAGGTCGCGGGCCGGCCGGAGCTGCTCGACCAGCCGCGCGAAGGGGAAGTCCTGGTGCAGGAGTGCACCCAGCACCGTTTCCTTGACGCGGCTGAGCACCGACGCGAAGGTCGGGTCGCCGTGCAGGTCGGCGCGCAGCACGACCGAGTTGGCGACGTAGCCGACCAGCCCGTCGACCCCCGGCCCCTCGCGGCACGCGAACGGTGAGCCGATCCACAAGTCGTCCTGGCCGCTGTAGCGGTGCAGCAACGTAGCGTAAGCCGCGAAGAGCGTCATGTAGGGCGTCGCGCCGGCGCTGCGGCCTACCTCCTTGAGCCGAGCGGTCAGCGCCCGGTCGAGGGTGAAATGGTGGACGGCCCCGCGGTAGGTCTGAACTGCCCCGCGCGGCCGGTCGATCGGCAGCCGCAGGACCGGCACGTCGCCGGCCAGCTGCTGCTGCCAGTAACTCCAGAGGCGGTCCCCCTCGTCGCTTTCCAGCATCTTGATCTGCCGATCCGTATGGTCAACGTAGCGCTGTGTGCAGGGCGGAAGCGGGTCCGCACCATGTTCCGCGGCGTAGAGCAGCTGGAGCTCGTCGAGCATGACGTCGATGGACCAGAAGTCGACGGCGATGTGATGCACCGCCAAGACGAGGACATGCTCGTCGGGCGCGCGCTGCAGCAACGTGAGCCGCAGCACGGGCCCGGCTTGCAGGTCGAACGGACGACTGGCCTCCCGGCGTAGCCACTCGTCGAGCCGGCCCCGGTCGGGCCCGAGGGTATGGCGCGCGATACGCACCGGCCACCGGGGGTGCACGAGTTGAACCGGCTTGCCGTCGCGAACGGCGTACGTCGTGCGCAGGATCGGGTGCCGTTCCACGAGCGCCTGGGCGGCGCGTTCCAGCGCCGGCACGTCGAGGTGGCCGCTGATCCCGCCGGCATAGGTGACTATGTAGGCGGGGCTGCCGGGTGCGAGTTCATGAAGGAACCACAGGGACCGCTGTCCGTACGACAGTGGATGCACAGAGGCCGAGACCTCCGCCTGTTCCATGAGGAGGCGGGACAGCAGCGCGCGCTTCTCCTCCGCCGAGAGACCGGCGATATCAATGGACTTAGTCATCCTGACCCTCCTTGACGGCTAACAGTTCTTGAAGCAGCTCATCCACGTCGTCGTCGGAAACCTCCGGCACCTGCGTCAGTAGGTCCATCCACCGTGACGGAGCGGCATTGGTCGCCTCCTGGACCGCTGCCTCGTCCGGCTGTGCCGCGCGGGTATCGGCTGTCATTGCCGCTTCCGGCTCAGTTGGACTTTCGTCGGTGAGCTGGTCGGCCAGCCAATCGGCGAGACCGGCGACGCTTGGTCCATCCAGCAGCCGGACGACGGGCAAGACGATGCCCACGTCGCGTTCGACTTGGGTACGCAGCTCCATAGCGACGAGCGAGTCGACGCCGAGATGGTTGAGGGGCACCTGAATGTCCAGGCGCGACGGTGCCAGACCGAGCTTGCTCGCAGCCTGGTCGCGCAAGTAAGACTCGAGCAGTTGTCGGCGTTCGTCAGGGCCGGCGTGGCGCAGCTCATCACGAAGGCCGGCTGTCGCCGCCCGCGCGCCGGCAGCGCCTTGCGTGCCGCCCACGGATTCGTGGAGCAGGTCGGCAAATAACGACGCGTTGCTGCCCGGGCTTGCTCCGGAGCGCCACCGCGCCCAGTCCACACGCAGCACGGCGGCCTGCGTGGCGGCCACCTGAAGCAGGTGCGAAAGCGCCTGGACGCCGTCGACCGGCGGGATGGCCTCGATACCTTGCTGGCGCAGGTGATGCAGTTGCTCGGGCCGGCCGACGAGACCAACTTCGGCCCACGGCCCCCAGTTGATGGCGAGCGCCGGTAGGCCTTCCGCGCGTCGATGCCACGCCAACGCGTCGAGGAATGCGTTGGCTGCCGCGTAGTGCGCCTGCGCGGGTGAGCCGAGGACCGACGCGGCCGACGAGAACAGCACGAAGAAGTCCAGTGCCATGTCCCGGGTCAGCGCATGCAGATTCCAGGCGCCCTCGGCCTTGGGCGCCATAACATCCCGTACGCGTCGCTCGTCGAGGAGTTGGACTATGCCGTCGTCGAGGATGCCGGCCGCATGCACAACCCCGCGCAGCGGCAGCATGGAGGTGCGGATCGACTCGAGGACGGCCTCGAGCTGGTCTGCCTTGGTGACGTCACCGCCGGCGACAACCACCTCGGTGCCGTGCGCACGCAACGCCTCAAGGGTCGCCAACGCGGAGTCTGAGGCGGGTCCACGCCCCATCAGGACCAGATGCCGGGCGCCCTGCTCGGCCATCCAGGTGGCGACTGTGCGCCCTAACCCGCCGAGCCCGCCGGTGATCAGGTACGTCGCCTCAGGCTCGAACCGAACTGGCAGCTCGGCGGGTTCGACGACTGACGGAACCTGGCCGTGCACCGACACCACGACCTTGCCGATCTGTTTGCCGCCCGCGAGGCAGCGGACGGCTGCGGCGGTCTCGGCAACCGGGAATGCGCGCACCGGCAGCGGCTGCAGCGCACGCCGCTCGACGTGGGCCACGATCTGGCGCAAGAGCTCCCCGACATAAGCCGGGCGATCCACGACCAGCTGCGCCAGATCAACGACGATGTATGACGCGTTGCGCCGCAGCTGCCACAGCCGCAGCCGGCCGTGCTGGTAGATGTCGCGCTTCCCGATCTCGACGAAACGGCCGTACGGCCCCATCGCGGCGAGGCTCTTCGTGATCGCCTCACCCGGCAACGAGTTGAGCACCACGTCGACGCCCTCGCCCCTGGTGGCCGTCAGAACCCAGTCGGCGAATGCGAGCGACCGGGAGTCCCACACGTGCTCGACGCCGAGTGCGCGCAGGTGCTCTCGCTTCTCCGGGGTGCCCGCGGTGGCGTACACCGTCGCGCCCAGCTGGCGGGCGAGTTGAACGGCGGCAAGGCCGACGCCGCCGGCCGCGGAATGGATGAGGACACGCTCACCGGGGCGCAACCGCGCCTGCTCATGCAGCCCGTACCAGGCCGTCAGGAACGCGATGGGTATCGACGACGCCGCGTCGAACGTCAGGTGCGCCGGCTTGGCGACCACCAGGCACGCGGGTGTGGTGACGAATGAGCCGACGCCGTCCGACGCCAACGCGACCACGTCGTCGCCGATCTGTAGCTCGTCGACATCATCGCCGACTGCGGTCACCGTGCCCGCGCACTCGAACCCCACCCGCACTGGCCCGTCGCCCTGGCCTGGATAGATTCCGAGGGCACGCATCGCATCGAGGAAGTTGAGACCGACCGCGTGAATCCGGATCTCGACCTCACCCCGCCCTGGGCGCGGCCGGCCAGCCACCCGGGCCCGCACGTCGTCGAGCGAGCCCGGCGTCGGATACTCCATGCGGAACGCCACGTCGGCGGCGGGCGCGGCTAGCGGAGCCGGTGCGGGCGGCCGTGAGGGGTGCCGGCCACCCGAGTCGTAGCGGCTCAGCCGCGCGACATAGCGCTGGCTCCCGCGAAACGCCAGGTCGGCCTCGGGCCCGTCGGCCCACAACTCCTCGGCCAGGGCGCGCAGCTCTTCCGCATCTCGGCCAGCCGAGAGATCGACCCGGGCGCAGCGCAGCTCCGGGTACTCGTAGTCGATGCTGCGCCCCATGCCCCAAACGGGCGCCTGAGCGACTGACAGCGGCTCGACGCCGGGGTTCACTGCCTGCGCACCCCGCGTCACCAGCCACAGGCGCGGCGTGTCCGACCAATCGGCCGCCGCCAGCGCCTGCACGAGATGCAGCACGCTCGACGTGCCCAGGACCTGCGCCGCCTGGAGCGATTCGGTCGACGTCTGCGCCGCTGGCGCGGCCAGCAGACTCCACAGGTGCACGACGCCGCGGGCTGGCTGCTTCTCCCCGAACGCTTCGTCGAGGAGCCGCCGGAAGTGCTGCGGCTGGGCCGGATCGATGCGGTAACGGCCCGGGCCGAGGCGCGTGAAGCCGACGCCCGGCTCGACGAGCACGCACGGCTGCGACTGCCGTTCGAGGTGGTGTCGCAGCGCGTCGGAAGCCGCGCTCCCGTCGCTGAAGAGCAGCCAGCTGCCAGCCTGGGCCGGAAGGTTCGGCGCGTCAGGGTCCGGTGGCGGTAGTGCCGCAGGCTGCCAGCGCAACTCGTAGATACTGTCGGCCGGATCCGCCGTTCCCGGTGCGGTCTGGCCCGGCACCCGCTGCAGACGCAGCCCACGGGCGGCCACGGCCACCTGCCCGTCCTCGTGTAGCAGGAACACGTCGCCTTCGACGGTGTCCGGCTCGGGATCCAGCCCTGGGCGCAGCACCGCGTGTGACCATGTGCCGCCTTGCGGTGTCGCGTGGGCGCGCAGCTCGGCGATGCCCACCGGCAGGTACGTGTCGGAAGAGGCTTGCGCGGCGGTGCCGTTGCGTGCGGGAAGGGTCGCGGCCAGGACCTGGAAGCAGCCGTCGAGGACTTGCGCATCGACGTCGTCGGTGTCGGGGGCAAAGCTCTCGGGCGCGGGTGGCGTCAGCCGGGCGATCGCCTCACCGTCGCGGCGCCAGATGTTGTCCACGACCTGGAAGCCTGGGCCGTACTGCAGGCCGTGCTCTGCCAGCAGGTGGTAAAAGGACGGCCCCGAAACCTCGCTCGTGCAGCGGGGCCGGATGTCCCCAGGAAGGTGCCGTTCCTCGATGCCGTCCGGCTCACCGATGTCGATGGTGCCGCTGGCGAGTAGCGACCACCTCGAGGGTCCAGACGTATCGGATTCCTGGTTGTGGCACTGGAACGAGACCGGCCCCGGTGGATCTCCCGCCAGGACGAACTGGACAGTGCGCTGCCGCCCGTCGGCAAGCATGAGCGATCGGTGGAAGACGACGTCGCGGAGCATGCGCGGGGCTGCACCGAATGCCCGCTCGGCCGCCGTCAAAACAAGCTTCAGCAGGGTCGCGGCTGGGAGAACCACCGAACCGTGAACCCGGTGGTCGATCAGCTCCGGCATCAGCTCGGTGCTGATCTCGATCTCGGAGAACACGGTCTGCGGGTTCACCGACGAGCGGATCGGCCCGCGCCACGGCAGCCCACCGGACGCGGTGGGGTGGGCGCGCGCGTCGACAGGTTCGGCGTCCAGCCAGAAACGCTCGCGCTGCCATGGGTAGGTAGGCGCCGCCACGCATCGGCCACCCCAGGGGTGCAGCTGCTCCCACGTAACCGCCTGTCCCCGGGTGTAGAGGGTGCCGAGCGAGGCCAGCAGGCTGGTGCGTCCCCCGTCATTGCGGCGCATCGACGCCAGCAGCGTGCTGGTCCGCTCGAGGTCCTCCGCATCTTCGTGCACCGCGCCAAGCAGAATGGGATGCGGACTGACCTCCAGGAATGTGTCATGGCCGAGATCGAGCAGGCGCCGCACCGCGGTCGAGAAGAGCACCGGCGAGCAGAGGTTCTCCACCCAGTAGGTGTCATCGAGCGTGGCGCCGGACAATAGGTCGCCAGTCACCGTCGAGTACATCGGTATCTGCGCCGGCGCCGGCCGAATCCCAGCGAGTAGGTCGCGGAAATCGGCGCGCAGCGAGTCCATCTGTGGGCTGTGGCCGCCCACATCGACCTTCACCCACCGGCAGAATCGGCCGCGCTGCTGCAGCGCGGTGACGAGATCGGTTAACACCGCTGGATCGCCGGAGAGCACCGTCGATCGATGGCTGTTGCTCGCCGCCACCGCGACCCGGCCCTGCTGGCCGGCGATGAGCTCCCGCGCCTCGGCAACGGTGAGCTCCGCGGCTACCATTGCCCCCTGGCCGGACGCCCGCCGCAGCAGCCGGGCTCGCCCACAGATCACCTGTGCGGCGTCGTCGAGGCTGAGGGCACCCGCGACGTGTGCGGCCGCCACCTCACCCAGGCTGTGCCCTACCACGGCCTCAGGCTCTACCCCCCACGACCGCAACAGCGCGGCCAGCGCGACCTGCACCGCGAAGATGGCGGGCTGGACCACGCCGATGTCGCTCAGCCGGGAACGGGTATGGTCGGCGAGAATTTCTGCGACGACGGATCCGTCCAGGTGCGGGCGCATAGCGCGGTCGCACATGGCCAGCGCGTCCCGGAACACCGGCTCCTCCGCATGCAACCGCTGTCCCATCCCGCACCACTGCGACCCCTGACCGGAGAAGAGGAAGACCACGCCCGGTCGGTGGCCGGGACGGCAACGTCCGGCGGACAGTCCGGGGCGGGGTACTCCCTGTCGGTACGCGGCGAGAGACTCGGACAGCTCCGCGGGCGAGTCTCCGACCACGGCCAACCGATGGTCGTGGTGGCCGCGACGCGCGCCGGCCGTGTAGCAGAGGTCGGCGAGCGGCACCCCGGCCCCGAGGGCCAGCTCATACCGGCCCGCCAGTGCGGCCAGCGCCTCGGGGGAGCGGGCGGACAGCGGCAGCAGCTCCACGCGATCCTGTGCCGTGTGGTCCGCCGGTTGCGTGACTCGAACCTGTGGAGGCTCAGTCAGGACGACGTGCGCGTTGGCGCCGCCGAAGCCGAACGAGCTGACTCCGGCCACTGCTCGGCCGCCGTTCTCCGGCCACGGCGTGAGGGTCTGCGCGACGTGCAATGGCAGGGTGTCGAACGGGATGTGCGGGTTGGGCTCGGCGAAGTGCAGGTTCGGCGGGATCATCCGGTGGCGCAGCGCCAGCGCCACTTTGATCAGGCCAGCGACGCCGGCCGCCGCCTCGAGGTGGCCGATATTGGTCTTGACCGAGCCGACCAGGCACTTGCTGCCCGGCGCGCGGCCCTCCGCCAGGATCTTTCCTAGTGCCGATGCCTCGATCGGGTCGCCGAGCAACGTGCCAGTGCCGTGCGCTTCGACGTATTGCACCACACCCGGCGAGAGATCCGCGCGGCGATAGGCCTCGGCCAACACGGCTTCCTGCGAGCCCCGGTTGGGTGCCATCAACCCGTTGGTCCGCCCGTCCTGGTTGACGGCGCTGCCGCGGATCACCGCATAGATCGGGTCACCATCGGCCAACGCCCGACTCAACGGCTTGAGCACGACGATGCCGGCGCCTTCGCCCCGTACGCATCCGTCCGCACGGGCGTCGAACGTCTTGCAGCGGCCGTCGGCTGCCATCACGCCGGCCTTGCTGAAATTGATACCGAGCGCCGGGGACAGGATGACGTTCACGCCGCCGGCGAGGGCAAGCGTGCACTCGCCCTCGCACAGGCTGCGGCAGGCCTGGTGGATGGCCACCAACGACGAGGAGCAGGCGGTGTCGATCGCCATGCTGGGCCCGCGGAAGTCGTGAACGTAGGAGAGCCGGTTGGCGGCGATGCTGAACGCGTTTCCGGTACCGCTGTAGGCGTCGATCTGCGCGGGCTGGTCAAGGTGCAGATGTCCGTAGTCGCTGTTAGAGATGCCGATGAACACACCGGTCCGGCTGCCCGCCAGCCGCTCCGGCACCTGCCCGGCATCCTCCAGCGCTTCCCACGCCACCTCCAGCAGCAGTCGTTGCTGCGGGTCCATTCGCGCCGCCTCCCGCGGCGAGACGCCGAAGAACTCGGGGTCGAACTGGTCAACCTGATCGAGGAAGCCGCCCCAACGGGTGGTCGCGGTCCCCGGCACGGTCCCATCGGGGTCGTAGAAGGCATCGGCGTCCCAGCGCTCCGGCGGTATTTCGGTGATGGCGTCCACCCCGTCGGAGAGCAGCCTCCAGAAGGCCGCCGGCCCGTCGGCACCCGGAAACCGGCAGCCGATGCCGATGATCGCGATCGGCTCGTCCGCGCCGTCGGCCCGCCCGGCGGTCCCCACCGGTGCGTCGGGGAGTTTGGCGGGCGCCTCTCCGGCCAAGTGTTGGGAGAGGATCTCGATCGTGGGGTACTCGTATGCGAGCGTGGGCGAGAACTCGCGTCCCAGCCAGGCCTCCAGTGCGGTGGTCAGCCGGATGGCGTGAACCGAGTCCAAGCCGTAAAAGGCGAACGGTCGGGATATGTCGATCTCCGTCGGTGATAGGCCGAGCTCCTGAGAAAGCTGGGAGACGAACCAGGCCGCGATCTCCCCCACGCCGGGTCCGGCCTGTCCTGGTTCCGCCACGGCAGGCAGTGCGGCCGGGTGGCGATCGCTTGCGGGGGCGGCGTGCCACTCAGCGAACACCTCGAGGTCGTCGTCGAGGAACCGCTGCCGGCACGCTTTCCGCCGGATCTTGCCGCTCGACGTTGTCGGGATTTTCAAGGGCTCCGCCAGCAGAACCGCGTCCGCCTTGATGTCATGGCGCTCGGTGATCGCGATGCGGATCGCGTCGATGACCGCATCGACGTCGATCTGAGCGAGCCGCTGGCGGTCGATCTCCTGTACGACTACGAGCTGTTCGGCCGAACCCGTGCGCGGCGGTACCGAGAAGGCCGCCCCGCGACCGCGCAGCAGCGCCGGATGGCTGTCCTGCACCGTGATCTCGATGTCCTCGGCATAGTAGTTGCGGCCGCGGATGATGATGAGATCCTTGAGCCGTCCCGTGATGAATAGCTCGCCTTCCATTTGGAAGCCCAGGTCGCCGGTACGCAGGAACGGTCCGCGCCCGGTGTCTGAGAGGAACGCCGAGAAGGTCTCCTCCGTCTCGGCCGGCCTGCCCAAATAGCCCTGCGCGACGCTCCCCCCGGCCACCCAGATCTCCCCAGCCTCGCCGGTTGCACATGGCCGCCGGCTTTCCGGGTTAACGATGAGGATCTCGTGTCCGCGCTGCGCACGGCCGCACCCTACGAGCGGCGTCGCCGCCGGGTGCTCCGGCGTGACATCGACGACGTGGTGCTCACGCAACGCAGCGCTGTCCACATGTCGCACCACCGGCACGGCCCAATCCGACCCACCGGACACAAGCAGGGTGGCCTCCGCCAGCCCGTACACCGGATTGAACGCCTCCGGCCGGAAACCGGCCGGGCGGAAGGCGTCAGCGAACCGCTGCAGCGTGGCGGCACGCACGGGCTCCGCACCACACATGGCCGTCGACAGGTTGGACAGATCGAGGGCCGCACGCTCCTCCGCGCTGCTGTGTTCGACACAGAGCTCGTAGGCGAAGTTGGGCGCGACGGTAACCGTGGCGCTGTACCGGGAAAGCGCTTCCAGCCACCGCATCGGGCGCGCAATGAAAGCCTCCGGCGGCATGAGGTAAGAAGTGGCTCCAAGCGAGTGCGTCGCCAGGACGGTGCCGATGAGACCCATGTCGTGATGGAGCGGCAGCCAGAACGCGCCGATCTCCTCGTAACCGCCGCCCCATGCGCTCCGGATCGCATCGAGGTTGTGGAGCAGATTGCCGTGTGTCACGACGACGCCTTTCGGCGAGCTGGTCGAGCCGGAGGTGTACTGCACGAAGGCGGTTGCGCTCGCGTCGATGTCTGGCGCGACCCACTCCGCGGCGGCGGATGGGTTGGTGGAGTCCACGGCACACCACTGCAGGGAGCCTCCATCGGTCAAGCCGTCCATCACTGCCTTGAGCTCCGCTTGCGAACCTGCGGTGTTGAGCGCGAAGGCTGCTTGGGTATTCGTGACGATCGACCCGATACGGCCGATCCACTTGTTGCGCACCGGCGGGTGCACCGGTACCGCGACGGCTCCGGCATAGAGGCATCCGAAGAAGCCAGCGATAAAGTCCAAGCCCGAGGGGCACAACACCAGCACCCGTTCGCCCGCAGCGCCCTGCCGTTGCAGAGTGGAGGCGATTGCGCGGGCCCTGATGTCGAGTTCGTCGTAGGCCAGCCGACGATGTTCTTCCCCATCCGGGGTGAAGTCGAATGCGACCTTGTCTCGATAGCGTTCGGCTTGCTGCCGCATCAGGTCTACCAAAGTCCGCGCCGTGTCCTCTGGCACCTCATCACCTCTTCTTCGTTCCATTGCGTATTTCGCCCACGCAACGATCTTCAGAAAACGACGAGGCGGCGGAAAGCCTGCTTGCACCACTATTGGTGGTGGTGCGTGCACCATTCCCGGCGGCGATCGCCCAAATCAGTGACGCCGGTTTCGCATGCGGCCGTATGTAACTCCGCGGCACCGTCGTGCAAATGGGGCAGACGGTCCCCGGTGACCGGCCCGCTGACCCAAAC
>DASPOT010000159.1:0-7089 GCA_035625875.1 Mycobacterium sp.
AGCCAGCCGTTGCGCCAGTAGACGCCCAGCGTCCCCACCATCGTCGAACTGTGTCATCCCCCGAGTGTGTCGCGATGGGTCGGCGCGCCGAAGGGCCCTAGGACCACTCCCCTCGGGACTAACGCCTCCTGACCGGCGATCACCGACCATCGAGCGTCGGCGACATCGCGCCCTGCCGCACCGGCATCCACACCGAGGAGAGACGGCGAAATGTCTACTCGCAGCACACATCGGGGTGTCGTAGTCGGTGTCGACGGGTCCCGTCCTCCAAGGTGGCGGTGCGGTGGGCCGCGCGCGAGGCAGCCATGCGCAGCGTTCCGCTGACCGTCGTGCACGTCTCAAGCCCGCCGGGCCGTCTGGCCCGCCGCCCCAATCCCCGCTGAGCTTCACCGACGGCGCGAAGAGGACGCCCGCAAGGTCATCGCCGATGCGATCAAGGTCGCCGAAGACAGTGTGCGCGCCGGCAACCGACCCGAGATCGGCAGCGAACTGTTGGTCGCGGCGCCCGTGCCGACCCTTGCCGACTTCTCCAAAGAGGCGTGACGCAAACCCGCACACTGGACACGCGTCGACCTTGACTACGAACGAATCCGCATCGATATGCAGACCCCCTTCAACGATCTCGCCATCGACACGCCGCTAGCCGCTTGAGGATTCGACACAAGCCAGCCATTGCACTTTCCGACTTAACCGCAGAGATGGCGTGAAAAATTACCCAACGCATGGCGTCTCCCCGGTGGGGTTGGTGCTGGTGCGGCGATGGTAGTCGAGGCGGCGTTGCCGGGCGCGGTCGAGGCCGTCGCGGCGGGCTTGGCGGATGGCTTCACCCCGGCCGCTGTGCTCGTCGTCGGGAGTGACGTACCCGATCGCTTCGTGCAGCCGAACCGTATTGTATTCAGTTCGCACTCTTTCCAATTCGGCTTCCAGGACGACGGCGTCGGTGATGGTCTCCAGGTGCGGCCACTCGCCCTTGACGTGGCCGAAGAATGACTCGATCCATGCCTGGTCGGTCGGTAGGTACGCCGGGACGGCCGTGGTGCTGGACGATGGCCATCAGCGCCATGAACGCGCGGGTGTCGTGGGCAGTCATCGGCGGCCCGTTGTCCGACACGGCGAGCAGAATCGGCCGGCGCGGGTCGTCGGGGTCGAGGTCGAGGCGCTCGTCGGTGAGCAGCTCCAGCAGGCCCTCAAGCTCGAGCGCGTGCTCGAAGACGACCTGGACCTGGGTGGCGGTTTCCTCGACCGAGACGAGGGTGTCGATTCATTTGCGACTAACCAGGTCCACGATCGCGAACACGACGCGGCGGGCGCGGGTGAAATGTGTGGCGTCCCAGATCCAGATTCGGTTCGGCGTCCACACCAGCCAGTCCGGCCACGGCCGTTTCTCACTGCGTGAACGCGGTTGTGGTTCGGGCAGCGTGAGCCCGTGGGCGATCAGCACCCGGCGGAAGGTGGCCGGCGATACCCACACCCGCTGCTTGTAGGAGCCGCGGTGTGCCAACTTGCGGTGGGACCGGTCCACAGCACCCCAGCGTTCAGCGATATCGAGGATCGCGGCCACCTCGTCGGGCAGCAGCGCGTGCACCGGGTGTCCGCCCGGCGCCCGGTCGACCAGGGTGCCGATGTTGCGGCGCCGCGCTCGCCAGCGGTGCACCCGCTCGTCGGAGACCTGCCACAGCGAGCACGCCCAGGTGTGGGTGAACCCGGCAGTGACCGCGTCGTTGACGGTCTTCAGGACGGCTTCCTTCACCTCGGCGGGGACCCGCGCCGGCACCGGCCCGCTTAGCCCCAACCGGATTTTCCCCGCACAACCGCCAGCTCGATCGCCTGCGCCTTGACCGCCTCGGTCAACTGCGCAATCTCCGCCCGCGCCGACTCCAACTGCCAATCGCGTTGCGTGCCAGGCCGTCCCGGCTTGCGGGCCAACGCGGCCAACGCGGCGTTCTTGACGGTGCGCCGGATCCCGATCACCGTCGACACGTCGACCTGCCACTTGCGCGCCGCCTCGGCCTGGCTGATCTCGCCGGCAGTGACCTGCAGGAAGATCTCCCACTTGGCCTCCGCCGACAGGTTCGTCGGACGGCGCCGAGCGTCGCGGGATGCGGGCATGAACTACTCCTCTCGGATCACCCGAGAAGACTGCCAGCCTTGGGTAATTTCTCACCCGATCTCTGCGGCGAAGTCAGACGCAAAACAACATCACCAACAAATTGTCAGAAGTTCGATCCTCAGTGAGCGGCTAGGGCCCAAGGTCATTGCACGGCCGACCGTTGGTCAATGCCCGCGATTTAGGCGCGGGTGCAAGCCAGACGACACAGGATCATGCGGACGGCGTCACCAGTCGCCAATCGTCGGGCGGGCCACGTATCTTGACGGTGTTCCCTCGGCTTCCAGCTGCATCTTCAAGCTCAGCCTTCCAGGTCGGCGGCCGCGGGAGATCCCCGGAGTCGGTCGTGCCGTGCCAGTTTAGTCGCGGGTCACCGCAACGGAGCACTGGCTTGCCGCAGTGATCGGCCCATCCAGATAACGTTCATCGACCGATCCCGCCAGATCCTGCGCCTCGTCAATCCGCTCGGCACCTCGATCTTCGACGCAACCGCGTTGGCGGCCTGCGTGGGTTCAGCTAAGCCGCTCCATCTCGTCGGCCGCGTCGGCCAGCGCTGCTGCCAGTTCGCGGGCCGCCGAGGCGTCCAGCCCGTCTAGGTGGTGGGCCTTCACGGCGATCCACCGCCGCGATAAGCCGTCGGCCTGCTGACGGCCGTAGATGTGAACGCGGGCCTGCCCGCTGCGGCGCGTGGTGCCCTCGAAGTCGCGGAACCAGTTCTTGTCGAGCTGCCAGGGGAACGAGCGTACCGCGCCGGCGGGCGGCGCGACATCGCAGAATAGCACCGCATCGGTCATCTTCTCAGCCGCCCACCGCCGCGCCAATTCCAGCAGCGTCTTGGATTCGTCGTGTTCGAGGCGCTCTAGCTCAGCGATCTGCGCAGGAGTGAGCTGGTCGGCCAAGTCGCGCCAGGTTTGGCTGGTGTCATCAGGTCTGGTCATGGTGTGCCAGTGTGTGCGGCCGGGCCGGTGTTGGCCAGAGTCGAAGGTCACGTCTTAGGTCTATCTGCTCGTGCGGAGGTGGTCCGCACTTGTGCTCCCGCCAGATCGTTTTTGATCACTGCGCCGAGCGCGGTGATCGCGTTCAATAGGTCAGCTATCACCTGCTGGCCCAATCGGCGGCGTCGACAAGCCGCAGCAAGACCTCCACGTCACCGCCGCTGCGCAGCCACGCGAGCGGCCAAAGGGGGCGCCCACGAACGGTGAGGTCGGGGTGGGGCGTGCGCAGGAATCGTGCGATGGCAACCGAGTGTAGATCGGGGGCAGCGCGGCAAAGACTCGGTCAAGACCGCGGATCTGCTTGTACGGCCCTCCCCGTTTGGGAGTGGTCTCGAACTGCAGCGCCGGGAAAACCCAGGCGCCGTTACCGTTGATCGCCCGCAGCATGCGGTCCAGCCGACGAAGCCGTACACGCGCCTCGCTGACCTTCAGCGCAATCGCCACCTCGCTGGCCGAGTACGCGCCTGCCGATCAGCTGTGCTGTCTGGCCCACGATGTCCGCCGCCGTCCCGGCGTATGCGCCTGGGTCGTCGGTGAACCTGGCCTCGTCGAGCAAGCGGGCCTTCACGGCGGAAAGCTCATCAGCAAACCACGCAGCTGCTGCGAATTGAACCCGGAACCCACCGCAGCATCCGAGCGCCGGTTGAAGGGGGTCAATTTTCGGGCGTCGACACGGGGTTAGTTTTCATGCCGACACGCGGGCTGGGCGGTCAGCCGTTGAGTCCCTACCTAGCGTGTTAGCGACCAGGTAAAACAGTTAGCTGAAACGCTCAAATCGCCTATATCCTTCATATGCCCGATCCCGGACAAGCACGACACAGTGCGTTGAACATCCGAAACCACCGTGATGGGCCATAGGCGACCTTTAATTCCAGCCCACACTTGAATGACCAACGACCCCGGCAACCGGGGGCTTGGGTCCCTAGCGTGGGCTTCCACCAAAGTTGTCGGATTGAGTCTGCTCGTCGTTCCGCTGATGTTCACCGGATGTTTAATCAGGGAAGTTGGTAAACCGCCGTGGGCCCGCGCCGCAAGCCTTGTCGAGAATCTTTCTGCCACAGTCTGTTTGCCAATTCTGTGATAAGCGAATCCGATGTTTGACCACAAGGTCGCTTGACCGGCGTCATCCGTGGTTCACCGCTTAGGGAAAGGAAAGTCCATGTCGTTCGTAACCACACAGCCGGAAATTCTCGCGGCGGCTGCTGGCAGCTTGCAGGCTATTGGTTCTGCAATGGCCGCCAACAATTCGGCCGCAGCCGCGCCTACCACCGGGGTGATCCCGGCCGCCGCCGATGAGGTCTCGGCGCTGACCGCCACACAGTTTGCCACGCACGCCGCGATGTACCAGGCGATCGGCGCTGAAGCCGCTGCTATTCATCAGTTGTTCGTCGCCACTCTTTCCACCAGCGCCACGTCATATGCCGCCACCGAAGCCGCCAACGCCATAGCGGCCGGCTGAGCCGTGGAGACGATGAAATGGATTTCGCATTGTTACCGCCTGAGCTCAACTCGGCCAGAATGTATGCGGGTCCCGGCTCGGGTCCGATGCTGGCCGCCGCCGCGGCCTGGGACGGGCTTGCCTCCGACTTGGAGTCCACCGCGGCCTCCTACCAGTCCGCGATCTTCGGATTGACCAGCGGACCGTGGTTGGGGCCGTCGTCGGCGTCGATGGCGGCCGCGGCCATGCCCTATATGAGCTGGATGAGCACGACCGCGATGCAGGCCGCACAGGCCGCCGCGCAAGCCAAGATGGCCGCGGCTGCCTATGAGGCAGCGTTTGCGATGACGGTTCCGCCGCCGGTGATCGCCGCCAACCGCGCCCTGCTGATGTCACTGATCGCGACCAACTTTTTGGGGCAAAACACCCCGGCGATCGCAACCACCGAGGCCCACTACGAGGAAATCTGGGCTCAGGATGCTGCCGCGATGTATGGCTATGCCGGCCAATCGGCAGCCGCGTCAACGTTGACGCCGTTTCTCCCAGCGCCGAACACCACCAACCCGGCCGGGCTCGCGGGCCAAGCTGCCGCGGTCGCCCAAACCACCGGCACCTCCGCCGGCACCGGCGCTCAGACCATCGTGTCGACGGGCACGCAGCTGCTCTCCACAGTGCCCACCGCGCTGCAGGGGCTCGCACAGCCGTTGCAGTCCACGTCGGGGCTCTCGGGAATCCTGGACAGCCTCGGCTTCACATCCGCGCAGTCGTATCTGAGCTTAGGCAACCTAGTCGTGCCGTATACCGCGAGCATGGCGACTGTCAACCTAGGCATAGGGGCAACGCACTTTGCTCAGACGGCGGGCGCGGCAAGCGCCGCCGAAACGGGAGCGGCGGGCTTCGCTCTGGGGGGCGAGGTCGGTTCGGGCGCTGGCGCGCTGGTGTCAGCTGGCCCAGTGGGCCTGGGCGGGTCGGCGGTGACCGCGGGCATGGGTCAGGGAACTGTGGTCGGCGGATTGTCAGTGCCTCCCGGCTGGGTCACGGCTGCCCCGGAGATCCGTACCGTCGCCAGAGCGTTGCCGATCAGCAGCGCCGCCGCTCCCGCGGTGGTGACGGGTACCTCGGGAACCCTGTTCAGCGAGATGGCCCTGGCGGGTATTGCCGGGCGCGCCATGGGCGGCACCGTTGGTCTGGGCCGCCGGGAGCCCCTTGGGGCTATTACACCGCAACGTGTGGGGCCACCGCAGAGGGAGCTGGGCGGCCCGATAACGGGGATCGCTGCCGAGTTGCAGAAGCTCGCCGAACTGCACGACTCTAAAGTTCTGACCGACGAGGAATTCAACGAGCTAAAGGGGCGCGTTCTCGGCCACCGAACCTGACGTTGTATCCCAGTTCGGCGAACAGCGCTGTTCGGCCGCTCGGTCGCTGGCCGAGGTCGCCGGCAAGTTGGACTCAACCGAATAGGGGCTTCCTACAGTTCGAGTCCGTAGCTTTGGTCGCGGCTGCGACTGCGCTCGGTGCTGCGTTGGGCGGGGTGGGCGATGCATTCGTAGGCGGCGTGCCAGGCGTGTTCGGCGGCGGTGTATTGCCGCCAGGCCTGGCGGCGCGCGGCGCGGTGGGAGTCGTGGTGATCGAGTAGCTGCCCGACGCGCTCGGGCAGGAGCTCGCGCCCGGTGTGTTCGGCTTCGGCATGCATGGTGCGCTGGCGCTCGTCGTTGGGCAGGAATATCCCCGACGTTTTTCAACCGGGAAGGCCTCGCACGTGTTGGATTTCCAAAGATGGTGGCAGACAACGCATTACTGCATGCTGGCGACAATCACTGGGATGGGGGCCGCGTGGACCACGGCGGTGCTGGCCGCGGCCGCCAGCTTCGGCTCCGCAGTTCATCGGCCAACTCGCCGAGCAGCCGGCCCACCCCGTACTGCTCGACCTGGGCCAAGGTGGTTTTGTCGATGCCCGGTGCGCCGTTGTTGATGCGCACCGCCACCCACGCCCGCCACAGAACGTCTTCGCGGTAGACCTTGTCCTGCAGCGCATGAAACCGTCGATTCGGGTCGGCCTTGGCCGCCCGGTACAGCGCGTGCCGCAACGCTCTGACCCTGTCGCCTCCGACAGCCGCCAGGGTGGACCTACTAGCCGTAATTCCGGCACTCACCAGTCAGTAGCTCCCAACATGCGCGTGAACGAAGCAGCGGCCCTTCCCTCCCCGCGAGTTATGTTGTCCCGCGGCTCGACCGGTGCTACGACCGCCTCCGACTCCCTCCCGACACGCCCTCCACTTCCCTGCTCCTCACCGGTTATAGGACACGCTCGCCCACGGACACCGCGACCCGCTTCGGCCGGGGAGGGCCTCCCCAGTTCCCGCCGCCACCTTCTGAACGTTCCACTCCCCCTACGCCGGACAGCTCCTCGCGGCTGCATTCCAGGATCTTCACCGCTTCCATGGCCTTCGCCGTGATTCCCGCGGCTCGGCACTGTCTTATCCCCTAACGACGCGGCAGGCTTCGCTTTATGCTGCGGACCGCTCAGTTGCTCCCACCACCGTGGCTTT
>DASPOT010000160.1:0-6620 GCA_035625875.1 Mycobacterium sp.
CTGAACACGCAGCCGGCCCTCCTTGATCGCGGATTCCATGCCGCGTTCGAAGAAGTCCTGGTCGGTGCAGCGCTCGAGGTGCTCGATCAGCGCCGCCTTGTCGGCGGACGCCACGTAGTTGATTCCCACTGCCTCACCGCGCCCATCGATGACGGACTTGGAGAGCTCTGTCAGATACCCGTCGGCATCGGTGCGGTACTTGACCTCCTCCTCGCCGACGGCAGCGGTGTTCACGCAGGCGAACGTGCGATCACTTTCGATCAGCGCCTGGGCCCGCTCCAGCAGGCCAGGGTCGAACACCACATCACCATTGAGCCACAGAACGCCCCCGGAGTGCGAGGTGCGCAGGGCCTTCAGCAGGCTCCGCGCGGTGTTAGTTTCCTCATACCGCTCGTTGTAGACGAACCGGACCTCCGGCGCGGCCCCCACGATCAGGTCGTAGCGGAAGCCGACCACCACGGTGATCCGGGCGGCGTCGGCGAAGGTCTGGCGGAGGTTGTCCAGCTGGTGGCGGAGGATGCTCCTGCCGTCGGCGAGAGGGGTGAGCGGCTTGGGCAGCGGCAGGCCAAGCCGCGTGCCGAGTCCTGCGGCCAGGATGATGATCTGGATCTCCCTCATGCCAACCCTCTCGTTGTGGGTCCGTGGTGGAACGGCGTGTCATGTGCCTACGGGGCTTGTGGCCACGGGGCCGGGGGCCGCCGGTCCCGCGTCTGCCGCACGGCCAGGGCTTCCTCGACGGCCTCCAGGAAGCGCTCGGTGCTCTCCCCGGGCGCCGGGTCGCCGAAGTAGTAGCGGCGCATGGCCTCCCGCTCGACGCGGTAGGCGTCCCGCGCCAGCCGCTCGGCGAGCGTGTCGGTGAGCGAACCGACCGTGGCGGCGTCCACGACGTCGGCGCAGCGGCTCACCGGAGCCTCGGCGTTCAGCCGGGCACGGTCGTTGCGGCGGTCGGCGACGAACAGCGGCTTGTCGACGTGCAGATAGAGGAAGTCCAGGCCGACCGAGGAGACGTCGGTGATCAGCACGCTGCAACCGCGGAAGACAGCCAGGATGTCGGCGTCGATCAGGACCCGGTGGCCCGCGGCGGGCTCGCGGCGCGCGGCCTCCTCCACCAGCCCGACGATCCGCCGGTGCGCCGCCGCCATGCCGGGGTCCGTACTGCTCGCCACCCGCGGGTGCGGCTTGTAGACCACGCGGACGTCCGGCAGCGCGAGCGCGGCGGCCGCGATGGCCGGGCCGTGGACGTCGACCGAGGTGAAGTTGTTCGCGGCGTTCTCGCCCTCCCAGGTGGGGGCGTAGAGAACGGTGCGCCGGGCCGTCGGGGGCAGGACGGGCTCGGGGCGCAGGTCAAGCTGCGGGCGGCCGACCCGGACGAACTTGCGCTCATCGAACTCGATCAGCGCCGCCCGGTAGCGCCGCAGCGCGGCCTCGCCCGCCACCAGGACTCGGTCATACGCCTTAGCCTGGTTGCTCGCCATGCAGACCTTGTCGCTCTCGCCGTGGTTCACATGGATATGGATCATCCGGGTGGCGGCCAGCGAGTCGAAGTTCAGCACGGAGTTGTTGACGTAGATCGCGGCCTTGAGGTCGCCGTCGCCGTACAGCTGGACGAGCTCCGCCAGATTCGGCACACACACGCGGCGCAGCCGAGTGAGCCGGCCCACCTCGGCGTACGTCTGCGGGTGGTGCGTCACCACCAAGACCGGATGAGCCCGATCGAGCAGCTCGAACACGGGGAGCCACTGGCGCAGTTGGTAGAGCCGGAGGGGGTCGTCCGCGAAGTACACGACCACCTCTCCCGGCACGGGCTCGCCAGGGACCCACCCAGTGGCGGAAGCAACCTGGGAGCACACGGGACACCTCCGCAACACGTCCGGGGTGAGACCAGTTTCCCCTCAGGACACCTTTCCGACAACACTCAGACGCCGGAAATTCGCCTGGATGTCGCCGAGGTCAGGCTGCGGTGTCGGTGCGGATGCCGGTGCCCCACCAGGGGACGGAACACCGGCAAAAGAAAGACCTGGGCTCTCTAAACGTTGAATCCATCGCGCGTAGGCTGGCCGGCACCTCGGCGGGACAAGCACTCGGCCTGAACCTGAAAGCGGCGCTGGTGAAGGGTTAGTTCACCAAACGCAATCTTTTGCGCATGCCGCGCAGCACATAGCAGTGCCTGATGGATCGGGTAGCCACGGATAACGGCCTGTTATCTGTGGCAGCATGAGATCCGGCCTGCGGTGACGCCCGTCCCGGCGGTGCGCGAAGCGGCCCCGTTATCCATGGCACGCCCATACCGGCAGAAGGTAACCGTGACGTCTAAGCCGATCACCATCCGCGCCGCCGGGGACGCCTACCTCGACTCGACCCGGTCGACCAACACCCGCCGCGCCTAGGCCACCGCCGTCAACAAGACCGCCAAGCAGCTCGGTGCAACGCGGCCGCTGGCCGATGTCGCCGACGACGAGATCGGCGAGGCCGTGGCCTCGTGGTTGGCGTGGTGCCGCGAGCATGGTCACCCCCCGGTGGTCCCAGTCTGGTGAAGCGCTCCACCCCACCTGACTCGACCACCCCGGTGCACTCACGCACCGCGATCAACCGGCTCATCAACATCCCGCTTCCCTACCGCCTCACGGACTGGTGCGCGAATGTCACGGCGGCCGGCGGATGCACCGTCGAACACAAGGGCACGCGCTACCACACCATAGTGCCGACGGTCGTTCCGTTCGCACTCGCAGCTCCGCTGATCTCGGCGCGGTCACGTCGAACGTTCCACCTCTACAACGTGCGATCCTTTCTCCGCCTCGAGATCATGGGCGAAGAATGACCTTCTGAGGAGGATCACGCATGCGACCAAAATTGCAGGTCATCCCTCCCAAGTTAGGTGTGCTCAAGATCGCTTGGGAGGCTTGGCATTTCCGCCGCGGTGACGACACGAGCATCCTGCGCCGCCAGCAGGACCGAATCGAAGCTATTGTCCGGCATGCTCGAACCGTGTCACCGTACTACCGGAATCTGTACCGACACCTCGAGCCCCAGCCGGTGAAACTGGCGTCACTGCCGGTCGTGACAAAGCGCGACCTCATGGCGCATTTCGACGACTGGGTCACAGACCCGGCCATCAGCCTCGAGTCGCTGCGGCGCGACTTTCTCGCCGACCACTCACTGCTCGGCGCCCGTTACCTGGGCCGCTACCACGTGGCGACGACATCGGGAACGAGCGGTGACCCCGCCATCGTGATCCACGATGACGCCTCCTGGGCGCTGGCCCACTTCGTGGGCGGGCGTGGAGAACTGCGGTTCATCGCTCGATGGGACCTTCTGTTCAGGGTGCTGCGGCGCGGACTGCGCGCCGCAGCGCTGTTTGTCGCCAACGGGCACAATGGCGCATCCGCCGCGCTGGAGTCAGCCCGGCGCCGCAACCCCTTTCTGGCCAAACGCGTCCGCACGTTCTCCGTGCTGCGGCCCCTTACGGAACTAGTTACAGAGATCAACGTGTACCAACCGACGGTCCTCGTGGGTTACCCGAGCGCATTGGCACTGCTGGCGAGCGAACAACAGGCGGGCCGGCTGAAGATTCAGCCGCTGCTGGCCATCACCGCGGGCGAGCAACTGACGCCCGCATTTCGCGCCGGCATCGAGTCAACGTTCGGCTGCCCGGTCACGAACCGTTATGGCTCAGCCGAATTTCCTGGTTTGTCAATGGAATGCGCGCACGGCCTGTTCCATGTCAACAGTGATTGGTACCTCCTCGAGCCGGTCGATGAGGACTATCGCCCCGTCGCACCAGACGTTGCCTCCCATACCGTTCTGATCACCAACTTGGCCAACCGGGTGCAGCCACTGATCCGCTACGACCTCGGTGACAGTGTGAAGCTGGCAGCTACGCCATGTGCGTGCGGCAATCGGCTGCCGGGGATCACGGTGGAGGGACGCACCAGTGACCTACTCTCGTTCCAGGCACCGGGCGGGACGTCGGTCACGGTGCTGCCGCTCGCACTCGGGACTGTCGTCGAGGAAACCCCCGGCGTGCGCCGGTTTCAGGTGATTCGTACCAGCCCGTTGGCTGTGAGCGTGCGATTGGAGATGTGGCCTGACGCCGACCCGGTGCAGGTCTGGCATGCCGTCGACCAGCGGCTGGACGCGTTCTTCGCGGCACAGGGAGCCGCACCGATAGTCGTGGAACACGCGACCGACCCGCCCGCGCTCGACCCCAGAACCGGCAAGTTTCGGCAGGTGTGGTCAGCCTGATAGCGGCTACGGGCCGGCCCTCCACAAAGGATCCCGTAGAGCTCAGTCTGGGTGGCGCTGATCTCGTCCTGCAGCGGCGGCAAATCTATAATTCATGGCGAGTGTGGGGGGACCTTGACATCGGCCAGCACGCGACGCAACCGGATCGCCGAAGCGACCCGGCAGGTGATCATGCAAGCTGAGCCGTGGGGATCGAATCAGGAGGCTTTGGTCCCTAACCAGTGGGCACCAGTGCCTTGTGGACCGGGACTGAGAGCGGCACCGCGGGGCGATCACAGCGGCCCGTCGGCCTGGGGCCGGGCCGATAGTGTCTCACCATGTCGGTATTGGGCTGGATGGCGGGCGGGGCTGGCCATACCGGTACGCCGTTTCTATCCGGTGAGTCGCTACGCCTATTCCTCTGTGTGCCAACGCCTTTGTGCATAGCGATGGCGAACAGTTAGAGATAGCATAATCCACGGTGCAGCATCGACGCGGCGGATCTCATCGAGATTGAGGTGGCCCAAGCTGCCGAGAGCCGGCCGAGTCGCTTGGCATAACTACAAGCAGCAACAACTATCGGGGACGTTGGCGTAGGTGATTGGCGGATTCGAGGCCGCGTGAGCCTTCTTCGGTTGTGTATTCGCAGTGGTGTGAGCGCTGCGTCTCCTATGCCCGGGTTAATTTCTTTGCCGAAGAACAGTTTTCGTGTGTTGAGGACTGTGGGGCGCGGGCCGGCGTGTGGTATCGAGGGGGCGGCCGGTATGCCGGTACACGGGAACGACCCGCCAGCGTCCCGTCGGGATGTTCGCCACTGAGGGGGCACCGCGACTGAAACCCGTGCCCAGCGAGCCGTTTGACTTGCCGACCTACAGCCACCCCCCGTCACAGTGAGGGCCCTCTGTTCGGTTCCGGGCGAGTTCATCGGTCAGCGGACCGACCCCGCTGACCTGCCCGGCGAGGTGAGCACGTATGCGATGCGGGATGTGGATGCGCTGCAGTGCAAAGCGTTCGCGCGAAAGCAACGTCGCGGTGCAACTTCTTGGCAACGCCGCCCGCCCAGGTGCGAAAGAGTCGCACCGAACTCCTCGGTAGTAAAAGGTTGCCGGGCTCGGGCGAATGCACGCCGGGGCTTGTCCTCTTGCAAGGGTTCTCGCGCGGCAACGCTTCAACCTTGGCCACTAGCGACGGTCCATTCGCCTATGCGTGAAGATCCCAAGTGCGGTGCATGCACCAGTTCCGGCGTGGTCGTAGCTCCCGACAACCTCGATTCGCACCCGCGGTCCCCGGACGGGAATCAAGCGGGGAGAAAGCTGGTCGGGCTCGTCGCCTCAGTCGAATGCGTGGATGAGCTGGCGCGCCACATGGTTGATCTGCCGGTATGCCTCCGGCTTGATGGGCGAGTCCTCGAGGTCGGGGATCGCCATTGTGGTGGTGCCGAACCAGCTTCCGGTGCTGCCCTTCGCCCAAATCGCCAGGCACGCACCCGCATGCACCGCGGTGTCATCTTCCATGCGGTCGACGGCGCACGCCATGCCCTCGCCTCGAATCCGCGTCTCGCACGTGGATGCGATGCGCTCGCTCACCCGTTGTGCCGCCAAATGGCTGGACAAGGCAATACCATGCACGTCGCAGACCCGACCAGCGGCGCTGAGCACCAATGCGTCGAGGCCCTGACGCCTGGGCACCACGGTCATCTCGATGATGCCGGCGCCCCGGGCACGTACCCCGGGCGGACGACGTCCAGGCACAGGTCCACCCCCATCGAGCGGACCAGCGGGGCAAGCACCCGATGCATGTGAAACGGCGACGGGGCGAAGTCTTGAAATAACCCACCGGTGATCCGCGCCCGCACCGCGCGGCGGCGAAGCACGCCACCGTCAGCACGCTCAGCGCCAGCATGGTCGCCGAGCTCGCGGTCCCGATGTCCCATTCGACTCCCGCCCCGGATATTCGACCCGGGGATGAAGTCGAATGTGCGGCTGCCGACTTCGACACCCTCGACCGTGGCCCCACAAAGCTGCGCGCAGGCATGCACACCCGTCACGTGCTGAGGTCGCAGCCCCGGCACCCGCCGTTTCTGCCTCGCATTGGCATCGTCAAGTTATTTGAGAATACCTGTGGTGCAGTAGATGTGAGTGGATTAGGTTGCGGAACTTACTGACTGACGGTGTCTTTCATGCCGCTGCGGCGGCTGTGATTTCGTGCCAGACCGCGAAACGCTCGCGCATCTCGGTTCGCCACTGCGATGCGCTGATCAGATGACGACGGGGCCGAAAGTGCCCTCGGATGTTTCCCAACGCAAACAAGAATCGCTGGGCCTGCCCAGGTGAGGCGAAGCGTTTCATCACCCGTTCGCGGACCCTGGTCGGCTGATGGGAGTTCTCGGCCCGGTTGAG
>DASPOT010000161.1:0-17775 GCA_035625875.1 Mycobacterium sp.
CCTCATTGGCTTCCATCACGCGATGCGCTTCGACTTATGAGGACGCCCGAGCCATCTTGATCGCCGAGCCAGCTGTACGACGCCACGCCATCGTGGTCCTGCATGGCCCCCGTCAGCCCAACGTCCCCATCCAGCCGGTGATGGCCCGCCCGATCTCGTCCGGCGAATCTTCCTGGACGAAATGGATCCCCGCCACCGTCTTTTCGGTCAGCGCTGGCCACCCGCGGACGAGGTTGACCAGCCTATCGAGGGCAAGGATCGCACCTGGCTCAACCTTGAGGAACAGCTTGGGGACATTGCTCGTCCCGAGCCAGTCGGCGTATTCAGTCGCGATCGCGGTCACGTCGGCGGGCTCGCCAGTTGTTCTGCAGGACCATCTCTTCGCCGGCGTCTGAACGTAGCGCCTCCAAGGCTTGACGCATTCCCATCGTGTCCCAGTGGTCCAGCCCTGTGGCGCCACGATCGCCTCCATGAACGCGATACCCTTGACAGCCTCGGGATGGCGCTTCGACCAGTCGAAGCCCAGGGCCGAGCCCCAGTCATGGATAACGAAGGTGACTCGCTCGCGCACATCCAGGTCCTCGAGCAGCGCATCGAGGTAGCGGCAACTACTTCATTGAAGAGATTCTGCCGAACGCCATCCAACGTAAGCTCTCCGACGAGGAGATGGAGGAGTATCGACGGCCCTTCGCCGAGCCTGGCGAGAGTCGACGGCCGACGCTGACGTGGCCCCGAGAAATACCCATCGAGCGCAGCTTAGACGTCTGGACAATTGCCAGATCAGCTGCGCGCAAAAGTCTTTCGAACTGACTCATCTCACGTTCCTGGCCAGGAAAAGCGAACAGCATCGCCATGTCCATCAGCGCCGCGCGCATTGCGATCACATGCGGCGACGAGCGCGAGCATGTCAGCCCGCCCAATCCCGGCCGGGTCCGCCGAAATACGCAGCTAAAGAGCCTTTTTCATGGCTGCACCATGCGACTGGGCCTGGGCGGGGCAGAAGGGCATGCTGATTCATCTGATGCAATATGCGGTAGTTTACTGGTAACCATCCATATTCGATCCCGCCGTACTGGTCGTCTGAAGCACCTCGCGCTGCCGAACCCGGATGTGAGTGCGGTCGCAAACGGACCGGTGCGGTACGCGCCCGCCGCGAGCCGTGGCGGGTGGTGGTGCTCGGCCTGGCGAACGGCGGCGGAGGGAGCAGGTGGCGCGGGGGAGTGGCGGCATCCGAACCGAATCGCGGCTACCGGTAAGGGACTTCCGTGAGCGGCGGCGATTGCAGAATCTTCGCCGGCGCGAGGTGACGCCGCTACGCGAAGCCTGGCGCAGGCGTCTGGGGAGACCTGCCGCCCCACCGCGTGCTACTGCTGCTTCTGGCGCGTCTGTGTTTTGCCGCCAGCGCGGGTGCGCCTGGAGGTCTGGGCGGCAAGCTGCTCGCGGTAGGCGGCCGCGCCACCCACCTCCCACAACAAAACAGAGGAGATCTGCTACGACCTTCGGTGCTCGGGTGACCGGCAATCATCCGTTAGCGGATGCTTCTGCGCGGTAACTGTTAGTGGATACGTAGCACCGATATCGACGACCGAGCTTCGTATCGTGTCTGTCATGGACAAAGTCCCGCCCTTCCGGAACGACGGCTGCCCGGAGCTCGTCAGCCGCCGCAGGGTTCTCCGGTTAGTCGGTGGAGCCGGCGTGGCGGCCATCGTAGGCGGGTGCTCGACATCTGTCACCGAGCCCGCGACCGTCGCGAGTGCCAGTCCCACGGGCCCGGCTACAACGACCGAGCCCGATGCCAGCCCGACAGCGGGCCCACCACCCCAACCGATAGCCCCGCCCACACCCCCGCCAGCCGCAGCTTCGGCCGTCCTGTTGTGCAGGGACGCCTGGGGCGCCCGCCCCGCCCGCACCGGCGGCAGGCCGCACACCATCACTCGCATGACTCTCCACCACACAGCCGTGGTCCTCGGCGACAATCGCAACATCACCGCTCGGCTGCGCCAACACCAGCGCTACCACCAAGACGAGCTCGGGTGGATCGACATCGCCTACCACGTCAGCGTCGACCGCAACGGCAACATCTTCGAGCTGCGGACACCTAAGCTCGCCGGCGACACCAACACCGACTACGACCCCGCCGGCCACTTCCTGGTCGTCTGCGAAGGAAATTTCGACCAAGAAGCGGTCACGGAAGCCCAACTCCACGGAGCCGCCCTCGCATTCGCCTGGGCCGCCCAAACTTTCGGCATCGCCAGCAACACCCTGGCCGGCCACAGGGACGTCGCCCCGGCAACCGCCTGCCCAGGAGCGAACCTCTATGCCCATCTCTCCTCAGGAGACCTCAAGCACTGCATCGACGACCTCCTGGCCGCCGGCACTGTGAACCTCCAGCGCGTCTGTGGGCCTGACGCGGCCGCAACCGTCGCCGCCATCGAGGCCGGCCACTAACCCGCTTTTGTTTCCTTAAGCTGATCGGTATCGATCGTGCACCGCTTCCGGCGAACAGGCCATGTCTGACGCGCCGTTCGATCCGTACGAGGAACTAGCCAATGGCACGCTCTCTAGAGGCCCGCGTGAGGGCGGCCAGCAGCACAAGCGCCAGCGGCGCATCCTGGCCCGCGAGTTCACGCACTGTGCTAATCCCGCGTGCGGTATCGAGCTGGACTGGCAGACGCCCGGTTTGCCGCATAGCGGTGTGAAGGATCATGTCGTCCCGAAGGCCGCCGGCGGGTCGCTGGCCACCGCGTAGTTGCAAGGCTTGTGCAGGACGTGCAACCGGATCAAGTCTGATCGGCTGATACCGGCCGGTACACCGTTCACTGCGGAAACGGCTAAGCAGTGGCCGACGTGGAACATTGTGTGGGACGCGCTAGTTGCGCGCGGCTATCGGCTCATTGCTTTTGACCAGCGCGGCCACGGGCGCTCTACGCTCGGCGCCGCAGGTATGGGGTCTGAGTCCATGGCCGCGGACTACGCCGCAGTCCTAGAGCATCTCCGGGTGCGCAACGGTGTACTGGTCGGGCACTCCATGGGGGGCTTTGTCGCGATCCGGGCTGTGCTCGACCACCCCGAGCTCGCACGGCGGCTGCGCGGCCTGGTGCTCGCGTCCAGCTGGGCCGGCCGCATGTACGACGGGGCGCCGCAAAACCGGCTGGGGATGCCGCTGGTGAAAATCGGAGTGTGGCAACGGCTGATGCGTACCAAAACCGGTGGCGTACTGCTCGGCGCGCCCTATTTTGGCAAGCGCCCGTCCCCCGCAATGATCTCGGTCCAACGCGAAAGCTACGCCCAGCATCTGCAGCACGGCGGCTCCTTGCTGCCGATGATGGAGGCCGCTGTGCGCGAGGACCGCTATCCACGTCTGGCTGAGATCACCGTGCCAACCGTGGTCGTGGTGGGCTCTGCCGATCTCGCTACCCCGCCGCGCCACTCTCGGTGGCTCGCAGACGGCATACCTGGCGCGCGTCTGATCACCGTGTCCGATGCGGGACACATGCTGAATTGGGAGGGTGCGGACGAGCTGGTCGAGGTCATCGAATCGTTGGCAGCACAAAGGGATGGATCTGAGCGGTGATATGCCGACGCACGATCGACCGCTTGGCGAACCTGCCGGCAGATGAAGCTTTGGTGGTGCGCGACATCCTTCTGTTACGACTACAAGCTCTACTGGCCCGGGCTCACGGCGATGCCACAGCTTACGCGGACTTGCGGGATCGCTACCGCGACATGGCGAGATCGCTTGGCTTCGAGGAGCATATCGCCTGGGCCGAGGCAACGGCATGACAGGGTCGTTCTGCACCCGTACTAACACATGGGTTCCGATCATCATGCCGTTGTCGACCACCATCGCGACGTGGCATCCCACACTGCAAGGTCGCCGGGCTGCAGCGCGCCGGGCAAGGCTTCACCGTTACATCGCAGCTGGGTGGATGGAGCCCTTGGGGTAATGAGGCGAGATGCTCTCGGGCGGGCGGTACCGCCGCCGACCCCGGGAGGCGCGCAGAATCGGCCGGCGAGAAACTCTCGCCCAGTCGGCTTCGAGCTGATCGCCTACACGTACGTGCTCAATCTGACCTCTTTGCCATCCAGATGGCGGATCCGCCATCATCCGCCATCTCGTATGGCAATCCGCCATCGAGAATGGCAACCTACAGTTGTGAGGCCGGCACGCCACGTCATCCGTTACGAGGCCACACCGCCGCCGGTCACGGAGCCGGGTGCGATGGCAACGGCGAATCCTTCAGCGCCCGCGCCAAGTCGCTCGGAGCAGCCCCGGCCATTTCCCAGCACACCCGGTTGGCGTGTGAACCGTCGGTAAATCCCGCCAGGTGGGCCGCATCGGTGACTGGCATACCGTCGGCGAGGTAGCGCAAAGCGGTCAGTAGCCGCACCCATCGGGTTGTGGCCGAAAAAGACACTCCGGTCTGCTGTTTGCACAACCGGCCAAGATAATCTGGCGACAGTGCGACCGCACCGGCGACCGACGCAAGATCGATACGGCTCGGTGCACTGCTGGAAACGAGGTCGATCGCCTGCCGCAGCTGCGGGTGAACCCATCCTCTCCCATCAGGATCCGCGCTTGACATCCCGCACAGCTCACCTACGAGGAAATCGGCCGCGGCACGCGGACCGCCGACAGCCAACGCGGCGGCTGTCGCGTCGGCCAACCTCTCACCGTTACCGACAATCCAGACACCGCGGGTGCGGCTCAGCGTACGCAGCGCAATGCCCTGCCACGTGTGTGGCCCCAGGTAGATCGACAACGCCTCGGATCTCGAATCCGACTGCACCGCATGGCGCTTGCCGCTCGCGACCACCACGAGTCGGCACGTGTGGTGCGCGTCGTCGTCGGCGGTCACCGACAGTGGACCAGCCAAACCAACTCCGACCTGAACCGCCGCGTGGTGGTGAACGGCAAGATTGCCGAACGCGCCAGCAACCATCAGCCGAGCCTGCCCCAGCTCCCAGACGCGCACACCCAATGCTAGCTCCGCCCAACAGATACTGACGCGCGGGCACATCTCCGCGTTTAATGGACGACTAGTTGTACCTGAGCGCCCAGACTTGACTGAAGGTAATGACCAAACGTTGGCTGGTGCCAGGCGACAGGAGGTGCAGCGTGTGAGTGACGCACTGTGGCGTTGGAATGCCGTCGAGATTGTGGGCGCGGTCAAGCTTGGCCGCCTCTCATGCCGCGAAGTGGTAACCGCCTGCCTCGATCGGCTCGCCGAGGTCAACGATGCGGTGAACGCGGTGACTGTCATGCTCGCAGATGACGCGCTGTGCGCCGCCGCGGAGGCAGATCGCCGCGTTGCCCACGGCGATACCCTCGGCCCGCTACATGGGGTTCCGGTCACCATCAAGGAGAACGTCGATCTGGCGGGCAGCGCCACGACCAACGGTGTGGTGGCGTTCCAGGATGTGGTGGCCAACAGCGACAGCCCGGTTGTGGCGAACCTGAAGCGGGCTGGCGCGATAGTGATTGGCCGGACGAATACACCAGCGTTCGGTTTGCGCTTCCACACCGACAATGCGCTGCGGGGACCAACACTCAACCCTTGGAACAAGGCGCGCACTCCTGGCGGGTCGAGCGGCGGTGCTGCGGCGTCGCTCGCGGTCGGCATCACCCCGATTGCGCATGGCAACGACTACGGCGGCTCGATCCGCTACCCGGCGCATTGCTGCGGGATCACCGGGATTCGTCCGAGTTTGGGCCGTGTGCCCGCCTTTAACGCCACCCACCTTGACGAACGGTCGTTGACCGGCCAGACGTTCTCCGTGCAAGGGCCGATGGCTCGCCGGGTGGGCGATGTTCGCCTCGCTCTCGGCGCGATGGCCCGACGCGACATGCGTGATCCATGGTGGGTGCCGGCCCCGCTGGTCGGCCCGCAGCCCACGCGGCCGATCCGTGTCGCGTTGACGACCGACCCGGGCAGGGAAGGCGTGAATCCCTTTGTGGCGGAGGCAGTCCGGCGTGCCGGACATGCCCTGGAACGAGCCGGTTATGCGGTCGAGGAAGTCGACCCGCCCGATGTCGACGCCATCTCGCGGCTGTGGTCGCGGCTGGTCTGGACCGAGATCCGCCACACCGTCGAGCCGGTCGCTCGCAAGTATGGGGACCCGGATTTCCTACGCGTGCTCGACATGGTGCTGGCGTCGGCGCCACCTCTCGATCTCGACGGCTATATCAACGATTGGGCGCGGCGCGCCGGCTATGTCCGCGACTGGTTTCTGTTTCTTGAGCGCTATCCACTTGTGGTCGGACCCGTGTCTGCGGAGCCAGCTCTTGCGGTCGGGTTCGATACCGATGCCTCGGTCGACGGAGAGCGGCTGCGCCTTATCCAGCGTATGTTGCTCGCAGTCAACGTGTTGGGACTGCCGGCGGTCGCGGTCCCGGCCGGTATTGTGGACGGCCTACCACTGGGTGTGCAAGTGATCGGTTCGCGTTACCGCGAGGACCTCTGCCTGGATGCCGCCGAAGCAATCGAGGCGCAATGCAAATTGGACACACCCATTGACCCACGCTGGTAGCCGTGCTTCGTCACCTGCGGTTACAGCGCGCTGCGCATCGTCCGCGGCCAAGATATTCCCCGTCAAGCTGGCTAAGGCCAATGCCGCTGTGGCCCAGCGCATTTGGGTCCACGACGGCTATCCGAAACCCGAGCCGTGCTACGGCTTGATCCGGATTTCCCCCGGCGACCACCACCCGCTGCGGGTCGCGGTGCCCAGGTCGAGTTGCGCGGGACGGGCGTCGGCGATGGTGTCGAACTTGCGCAGTGACCCCCAGTCGCGGCCCCAGTCGCGGGACAGGTACGTGGACATGACATGGGCCCGCAGCAGCAAGTCGGTGATGCCCAGCAGGCCGCCGTTGACGCCGTCCTCCCAGGTGTCGGTGTCCTGCTTCTTGGCGTTGTAGTCCGGCGTGATGCGGAACTTCGGGATCTCGGTGACGCCGTTGGCGTGCAGCATCGGATGTTGGCACGGGAACGCCAACCCAACCGCCCAGTCCATTAGCACCGGCTGCGACGAGCCGACGTATTCCTGCAGGGAACGCAGTTCCGGCACCCGCGGCGGGGTCACCGCAATCCAGTCGTCCGGCGTCAGGGAGAGATCTTCGGCCACCACCCGGACCGCAACCGCGTCCGCGGGCATCTTGTCTCGGGCGAAGCGCAGATTGCGCCACGCCTTCGGCTGTTCCCCGTTCAGGTCGTAGGGCACCATCCGCCCGGCCGGCACTATGTCACCGCCGGGGCCCGGCTTGCCGTATTCCAGCACCACGGTCTGCCCGCCGGTGTGCCCGTGCAGCACGCTGTTGCCGGCGATCTTGCCCGCGGCGGTCACCACCAGCAGGGGATGCCCGTCGTCGGGTTTGGGCAGCTGGTACCACGCCGAGGTGAGTCTGCTCTGCTGTTGGGCGCCGGTGGTGTAGCTGCCGGCCAGCGGAATCTGGTCGGGGTTGAGGCCGTAGGGCAACGGCACCAGGGATCCGTTGATACCCGGCGCCTTCAGCTTGGTCGGCGCGCGCCAGTCATACGCGTACCAGTCGTAGTCGGTGCCGGGCTGCGGCACCGACGTCTCCTGAACCGCCTCGGCCACGGTATGGTCCGGTACGCCGTTGGGGGTGAACCCTACTGGGTTGACGCCGCCCAGCGGACCCAACGGGCCGTAATTGCCGGGCAGTGGCGCCATAAAGCCGGCGTTGCTGTCCGGCTCGACGAGCACGTCGTCGGCCAGTGCGCAGCCCCCGGCGAATTCGCGCAAGTTGGCCCAGCCATTGGAGTAGGTGGGGTACTGGCGCACGATTCCGGCGACCATTGATGCGATGAACACCAGCGCCATGAATCCGGCCGCGATCGGCACCGGCGCTGCCGTCACCGCCCGCGCCAGCCGGCCGTCGCCGTGATCCCGCGACGCGAAGTGCAACCAGATCGCCCAGAGTGCCGCGATCGCGAACAGGATGAAAAAGATTGTGCTGATGGTGATTCCGGCGAGCTTCGGCATGACGCTGTTGAACGGTACGCCGTAGCTCGAGACGTACCACCAGCCGTTGGTGGTGGCGAAACAGAGCGCCAACAAGAACAACACCGCCGCCACGAACGCCATGCGGTTGCGTGACCAGCGCAATACCTTGGGTGACACCAGCACGGTGGTCAGCGCGGCCATCGCCGCGCCCACCGCGGCGAACAGCCCGAAGTGGTGCACCCACTTCGTCGGCGTGAACATCAGGAAGAACATGGTGCCGAAGATGACGCCCATCAGCCGCCACGCCGGCCCGCGGGCCACACCGGGGATTCGCTTGCGCCGCAACATGATGAACACGGCGGTGAACAGGCACAGCGCGGTGATCAGGAAGCCGAATCGGCGCGACAGTGAACCGTCGACGGTGGGCAGGATGAGGTAGTAGTAGCGCAGGTTCTCGGTGTACCACGCCTGGCTGGGACCGATCGCGGTGCGAATCCTGGTGGCTTCCAACACCGTTGACAGTGTTTGATCGGCGAAGACCACGGTGAGGATGACGGAACCGGCCGCCAGCATGGGGGCCACCAGTGGCCACGTGCCGACCAGGCGATGACGGCGGACCAGAATCCGCAGGATCGGGCGACCGCCGGCAACCAGGGCGGCCACCGCGATCAGTCCGGTGGGTTGCACCCCCAGGGTGAATGCGGCGGTCACGATTGCCAGCGCCGCCGGCGTCAGCCGCGAGGCGCACATCGAGCGCTCGATCAGCACGTAGGTGATCAGCGAACCCAGCGCGATGATGGCCTCGGGTCGAAGGCCGTTGTTGAACGGCATCCACGCGGTGAGCAGGACCATGCCGGCCGCCCAGTTAGCGGCCGTGCTGGAGGTCACCGCCGGCCCCAGCCGTGGCAACACCTCACGCGACAGCAGCAGCCAGCAGACCAGCCCGGCGACCAGGTCGGGCAGTCGCATCCACAGGCTGGTGTCGCTGACGTGGGTCATCAGTGCCAGCAGGTTGTAGTACCAGCCGAACGGGTCCTCTGGGCTGCCGAACCAGCGGAAGTAGTTGGACATGTAGCCGGCGTGGTCGGCGACCCGGGCCATGCCGAGGATGTAGCCGTCGTCGGAGGAATTCGCGCCGATCAGATGCCATAGCAGGAAGCCGAATATCACCGTGGCGTCGATCAGCGTGAACTTTCGCCAGCGGGTCGGAATCAACCGGTGCATACGGCGCCCGTCCAATTGGTCGAGGCGCCACAGCGCGACCAGCGCGACGATGGTGGACACGATGGCAAGCACCACCGCGACCAGTTTCAGCGTCGTCGGTGTGGTGGAGAACCGGGTGTCGATGGTCGCCGAGAATTGCAATCCGGGCGGCGCCGGACCGGCCAGATCGGTGAACACCCCGACGATCTGCGGGCGCAGGTTGGGATCGGGGAAACCACCGCGCACGGGCTTCCCCGCCGGATCGGTCAATCCAACGAAGGTGGCGAAGGTGCCGGCGAGTGTGGAGGTGATCTCGATGCGCTGGCATTGTGGGGACATCGCCTGTTCCCGCGGCACACTGGCGATCACTACGTTGCGGTCGGTGACGTCGACGCGCTTGCTGCTGACGACGACGAACAATGAGTTGAGCGCGGCGTCCTTGCCCTTCTTGGGTGCCGTACTCAGCACCACCCCGCCGTCGGGCGGCAGGTCGCGCACCACCGAGCACGGCACGGTTGCCGTCACGTCGACCGGCGTCAGCGAAATCAGCGGCGCGGTAAGGCTGTTCAATTGGCCGTTTTGCGGCCAGTTCAGCGTCGCGGTGGTCTGCACGACGGGCAGCAGCGGTGTCGCGACCGACAGGACGAAACCGAGCAGCCCGGCGATCGTCGCGACCCAGCGCGTCACCCGCACGTCCTGACGGGGGACGGCCGCCTTGCCTTTGCGGTTCACGACGGTCGTCACGCTCATGGGAGGGCCCGAATCGGTCCCCGCCGGCTCCAGCCGTGCACTGTGATCACACCCTGTTCGACAACGGCAACCGGCGCCTGATCAGCCGGCACCAACGCGTAATACTGCTCGACCGATCCCCAGTCGCGATACCAGTCGCCGCGCAGGTACGTCGAGATCGTCGAGGTGCGCAGCAGCGCCTGAGTGAACAGGAACGGGCCGCCGGTCGCACTGGCCTGCCACCCGTTCGACGACGCCGCCGTCTGTTTGTGATCGGGCAGGATGCGGTATTGCGGGAGTTCGGCAACGCCAAGGTGTTCGGAGAACGGCCGCTGGCAGGGGAAGTTTGCGGCGGTCGCGATGTCCATCAGCACCGGTGTGTGCGATCCGATCAATTGCTGCAGGGTCTGCAGCACCGGGACCCGCGGCGGCGTGAACGCGAACCACTGCTCGGAACTCAGATTCGGGTCGTAGGCGACGACGCGTGCCACGTTGGCCTCCGGCGGTGCCCAGGCCAGCGGGAACCGCAGGTTGCGCCACGCCGGCTCCGGCCCGATGTCAATGGGCTGCACCTCCGCGAGCGGTTGGGTCGTGCCGTCGGGGCGACTGACGCCCCACTGCAGTTTCAGCGATTGCCCATAGGTGAAGGTGCGGTCCTCCTTGTACGACCAGATGGCACCAGTGGCGGAGACCACGACCAGCGGCCGATCCGGGGTGCGGGGCGGCAACTGGTACCAGGCCGAGGTTGCGGTGGCGGCCAGCGAGTTCTCGCCGTAGCTGCCCATCACTGGTGTGCGGGCCGGGTCGAGGCCGAACGGTAGTGCCGCGTGCGAACCGTTCACCCCGACCGGGCCTTTCCCGCCGGCCGTGCCTGCGGAGTCACTCATGGTGGCGTTGGGCTTGTTGGGTGACGCGTCGGAATTCACCACCCCCGGTTTGGTGACCACCGGGTTGGACCTCAGGTCATCGCCCACGCCGTCGGGTTTGAAGCCGACGGGGTTGATTCCCCCGAGCGGGCCGTCGGGCCCGAAGGTTTGTCCCGGAGCCGGTTGCAGCATGCCGGCGTTGGGATCGGGCTCGGTCAGCACGTCATCGGCCATGGCGCAACTGGTGGGGGAAAGGCCCGAGCTGAGCGCCGCCAGGTTGGCTTTGGCGGTGGTGTAGAGGGGGTAACGGAAAACCGCAGCCTTGGCCAGCGAACCGACTTCGCCCAAGACCATGATCACCGCGACCACCAGCAGCGGTGTGGATGCCAGGACGCGGTTGCGCCGGTTGTCCTTCACCTCGGTGTGGCCGGCATAGTCCATCCGGAAGTGGTACCAGGCGGCCAGCAGCCCGGTGATAATCGACAACGTCAGGAACATTGACGTCACCGGATGACTGGCGACGACGGGCGGGATGTCGTACCAGGGAACCCCGTAGTTGTTCACGTAGAACCAGCCGTTGACCCCCGAGGTGGCCCACGCCAGCACGAACAACAACGCGGTGATGTACAGCGTCAGGTTGCGGCGGCTGTGCAGGCCGATCCGGGCGAAGGCGAAAGCGGTGACAGCGCCCAGCGCACCGGTCAGTCCGGCGAACGCACCGAACTGCACGGCCCACTTCGTCGGCGTGAAGGTCAACAGCAGCAGCCCGACCGCGGTTGTGCCGATCAGCCGCCACGCCGGGCCACTGGCCAACCCCGGCACCCGGCCGCGCCGAAGCAGCACCACGAGCATCACGAACATGCACAGCAGCATCACCAGCACCGCGAATCGCCGCGTCATCGACCCGTCAGCGTTGGACTCCACCGTGAGGAAGTAGTAGCGCAGGAAGTCCTGGTACCACCCGATCGTCGGACCGACCTTGTACTTGATGCGAGCCGACTCGGCGACCGTCGCCAGCGTTTGACTGCGGAATACCACCACCAGGATCAGCGACAACGACGCCGCCAGCGCCGCCAGCGGTGCCAGTAGCCCGTCGGCCGCCCGTCGGCGAGCGATCATCCGGGCGATCGGCCGGGCGCCGGTCAGCAGCGCGGCGGTGGCGATCAATCCTTGCGGCGCAAGCGTCGCGGTGAACATCGCCACCACGATCGCGATCGCGGCCGGGGCCAGCCTCCGGGTGGCGATCGCGTTCTCCACCAACACCCAGGTGGCCAGCGTGCCGAAGGCGATCAGCGGCTCGGGCCGCAGGCCGTTGTTGAACGGCAGCCAGGCGGCCAGGAACACCGCGCCCGCGGTCCACACCGCCACGGGGTCGGCCGCTAGGCCGCCCTTTGCGGGGCCCAGTCGCCGCAGCACGTACCGGCTGATCAGCAGCCAGCACCCGATGCCGGCCAGCGTGGCCGGCAACCGCATCCACACGCCGGCTGTGCTGACCGACGCCAGGCGCGCCAGCACCGCGGGATACCAGTCGAACGGCGCCTCGGTTGCCCCGAAGAACCGGTAGTAGTTGGCCAGGTACCCGGCACTTTGCGAGACTCGGGCGATGGTCAGGTTGTAGCCGTCGTCTGACGAGATGGCGCCGATGACATGCCACAGCAGCAGCGTGGCGATCACCGCCGCGTCGGCGAGCCAGGTGGCCCCTCCTATCCGCGCGACCTGCCACCAGTGCCGCCAGTTTCGGGGCACGCGCCGACCGGATTGGCGATCGAGGACCGCGAGCGCGACAATCGCGGTCACTACCGCCAGTGCACCCAGGGCCATCACCACCGCCTTGAGGGCGGTGGGCGCGGCGATGAACCGGGTGTCGATGTCGACGCGCGCCGACAGTCCAGGCTGCGCAGATACCTTCAGATCGGTGAAAATTCCGCCGACCTGGGGTTTCTTCTCGGTCGCAAGGATTCCGGTGGCGCCCGGGATGCCGACGAAATCCGCACCCGTGCCGCCGGCGTTGGCCCAGATGTGCAGCACACTGCAGGTGCCGGCGGCGATCGCCGGGCGGGGCGCCACCGCGGCCACCGTGTCCCTGAACGCCACGACGACCACGTCTTTGTTGGCGCGCACGAACAGCCCGCTTTTGCCCGTCCCAAACCCGTCGGCCGGCAGCGTCGAGAGCACCAGTCCACCGCTGGCGGGCAAGGTGGCGATCGCCGAGCACGGGATGGAGACGTCCAGCGCTCGCGGCGCCCCGGACACCAGCGGGGCGGTGATGCCGGTGACGTGACCATCGCTGGTAGTGCCCTGGGGCCACAGGATCGTCGCGGTGGTCTGTCTCACCGGAAGCAATGCGGCCGCGCCGCACAGCAACAGACCGGCGATTCCCGCGACGACGGCAACCAGTCGCGCGATCCGGTGCGTCGATCGCTGATTACCGTCGTGGGGCACGAGGGTCGATCGTAAGCGACGGTGTCCAGTCCGGTGACGATGCGGCCCGGCGGGCCGAGGAGGAGCCGGACAATCGGGTCCAGTCCAGTGATGACGCGGCCTGCGCGGCGCGCGGCTGAGGAGCGGCTAGGGCGGGCGCGGCGCTACCCGCCACATGATGAGCCCGCCGCCAGCTTCACCGCCCTGTCGTTGCCGCGGTCGGCGACGTACACGTTCCCGTCCTTGTCCACTGCTACCGCTAACGGGGTGTTGAGGCCGTTGAACGGCAGCACAGTCGGGGTGTTCGACCCGGCCGCCAACTTCACCACCTGGTTGTTGTCGTGTTCGGTGACGTAGACGTTGCCGGCGGTGTCCACCGCCACACCCCATGGCACAGTGACACCCGTGAACGGCATCTCGGTTTGGGTGTTCGACCCGGCCGCCAACTTCACCACCCTGTTGTTGTCGGTGTCGGCGACGTAGACGCTGCCACCGGTGTCCACCGCCACACCATCTGGGTCATTGAGGCCGGTGAAGGGCAGCACGGTCTGGGTGTTTGACCCGGCCGCCAACTGCACCACCCTGTCATTGCCCCGGTCGGCGACATACACGTTGCCGGCGGTGTCCACCGCTACACCCTCGGGATAATTGAGGCCGGTGAAGGGCAGCACGGTCTGGTTGTTCGACCCGGGCGCCAACTTCACCACCCTGTTGTTGAAGTCAGCGGTGTACACGTTGCCGGCGGTGTCCACGGCCACCCCCTGCGGCTGGTAGAGGCCGGTGAAGGGCAGTACGGTCGTGGTGCTCGACCCGGCCGCCAACTTCACCACCCGACCGTACATGCCCTCACTGGTGACGTACACGTTGCCGTCGGTGTCCAGCGCCAACCCGCCGGGGGAGAGGCGGAAGTCGATTCCGGTGAACGGCAGTACGGTTTGTCCGCACGACGGCGTCGATGGGTGCGACGGCCGCGTTACCACGTATCCAATGGCGGCGATGACTAGGAGCGCGGCGGCGCCGACGAGGATCCACAACTTGCGTGTGCGGCCGGGCTGCAGCGCACCGGGCGTGAAGTCAGGCCCATGTACGTGGGGTGGCTGGTCAAACGGCGGCGGGCCCGCAGGGCTGAGGGGCGACGGGGGCCGGGGTTGGCTGCGCCAGCTCCCACCGCCGGCGCCCGAGGGCACAGGTCTGGCCATTGTCTCGGCGTCGCTGGCAGGCAAGGTTGCTTCCTCGCCTTGTCGCAGAATCGTGGCGGCCTGGTGCTGCTCGGGTGCCGTCAGCGCTTCGTTGGCCGCACTGGCCAGATCACCGGCGCTGCGATAGCGCTCCTCGGGGTTTTTGGCCATGCCTCTGGCGATCACCTGATCGAACGCCTTCGGGACCCTCCCGGGTCGCAGCTGGCTGGGCCGCGGGGCGGGCTCCGTCAGATGCGCGGCAACCAACCGTTCGATGCTGTCGGCTCGATACGGAGGCGACCCTGTCAAACACTCGGCCAACACACAGGCCAGCGCATAGATATCGGCGCGAAAGGTGACCTCGTCGCCGGTGAACCGCTCCGGGGCCATGTAATTGCAGGTTCCCATCGCGATCCCGGTCTGGGTCAGCATGGGGTCGGCCGCGGCGCGGGCAATACCGAAATCCACCAGGTAAGCGAAGTCGTTGCCGGTGACCAGGATGTTTTCCGGTTTGACATCGCGGTGCGTCACGCCGGTGGCGTGCGCGGCGTCCAGCGCAGCGGCGACCTGGCACACGATGGCCACCGCCCGTGCCGGTGCCAGCGGACCATCGCGCGTCAACATGGCGCGCAGAGAGGTGACTTCGATCAGGCGCATCTCCACATAGAACTGCCTGTCGATCTCGCCGTAGTCATGGATCGGCACCACATGTGGCTCGGTCAGCCGCCCCGCCGTGTCGGCCTCGCGTTGCAGCCGCGCACGAAACAGCGGATTGCCGGAGAATTGCTCCGAGATCAGCTTTAACGCCACCATCCGGTGCTTGCGGGTGTCCTCGGCCGCATAGACCTCGCCCATCCCGCCGCGGCCCAGCAGCCGCATTAGCTGATAGGGCCCAAACCGCGACCCCACCCGCGAACCCGGCTCACCGACGCTCACCGTCGAGCTCCTTTCATCTGATCAAGATCGATTGCAACGAGCTTGGCAGCGGGATGGATCCATACTGGTCTAAACCATCTTGACCAGGACCAATTGCGGCCTGCATAAACGCCTTTACCGCCGCGCCGGTTGCGGAATCCGGACGGCGCCGGCGGCATGGTGACCGGCTGCGCCGAGACCCCCGGGTGCGTCGCCTACATCGGCATCAGCTACCTCGACCAGGCCAGCCAGAAGGGACTGGGCGAGGCCCAGTTGGGCAATGCCTCCGGTAAGTACCTGCTGCCCGATGCCCAAAGCATTCAGGCCGAGGCCGCCGGCTTCGCCTCGCAGACCCCGGCGAACCAGGTGATCTCGCTGATCAACGGGCCCGCCGCGGACTGCACGCTTTTCCTTGACGTCAGATTTGCATGCGGTACTTGAAGTTTCGCCGTGGCAGCTGCCGTCCGCTCGCGCTCCTGCCTGCCGCCACGAGCCGTCTAGCCCTAGTCCTACGCCGGTCAGCAGACCGAACACTCTTGGCAGCTTTCTTAACAGCCCTGCTTAACAGCCCGGTGTGTGAGAACTTTCCTTACTGGTATCTAGGATCGTTCTGTGATGACCGCACGGAAGGCGAACGTATGAAGTCCGCGCGCGAGGAGGTACTACTACGCGGCCTCATCGACTGGGTCGCGCTCGAGCGGGTCCATAGGCGCGTTGCGCGGGAACATCCGGGCGAGCCGTTGTCAGTCATTCAGGACAAGACCCTTGATTTGATCCGGTCGCTGGTGAGCGACGGCCTGTTCGAAGTGGGTGATCTGTCGGGCGAGGGTGGCCGTTTCGTCGCCTGGAACACCCCGCTCGACGAGTCGATTCAGCGAATCCGCGACGTTTATGTGCCGAAATTTGGTGATGAGTCCGCGTGGTGGTTTTGTTGCTGGCTGGATCTCACCGACAAGGGACAACAGGTCGCGGAGGCCACCGAGGCGAGCGCTGAGTCAGCGCACGGCAGCTGATCGATTCAGCGGTTACGCACGCGGCGCCTGGGGGCTGCGACGGTTGTGCCGAGCGGTTTGCTGCGGCCAGCAACGCGTCCCCGTTTTGCGCGACCTGTGAATCCAGTATTTGAGCAACGACTTCTGTTGTCTTCAGCGTGGGTCACCGAGCTCGGTGCAGAACGCTTGGTGAATCGCGTCGCTGAGCTGGCTGATATCACCGCCCAACCGTGCCTGACACCCCGATTCGATAAACACAGCATGCTGAATCAGTCGACCTTGACCGGGCTCCTCGGAGCCGGCGACGTAGGTGCTGTACTGCGCCCACACCCAAAGCCCGGCGGTTCCGAAGTATCCGCTGCTGCGCACCGCTGTCACCCCAGACAGGGGCGGTGTGTTCAGCACGTGGATGGTGACATCAACGGCGTCAAGATCGCGCAGCGTGCAGTCGGCGTTGTTGCGCACGACATCCTCGGGTGGGATACCGGTGAACCCGAACACGCTGATCGTTTCACAGCCATCCCAGCCGCCGTCGGGTTGTTGGCCACACACCGCGATCCGTGCCGGCTCAACAGCACTGTTCTCCAACCGGGCGGTCCGCCACCCCGCCGGAACATCCAACTCCGTCAGCCACCCGGGGAGCTCCTCGGCGCGAATCTGGATCAGGTCATCGACATGGTGTGCCACGACATTGACCACCGACGACACCGCCGCCAACCGGCGCCGTTCGCTCAAGAGCCCATCGGCTGCCGCAGGCATTACTTCAAGCCCTCACCGAATCTGCCCAACACAGCAAGCCCACCCAAAATGGCAGCGCCAATGGTCGCCCACCAGCCAGGCGGCGGAGGTTGCACCGGCGGTAGGTGTATCGGGGCGGTTCCGGGGTCAGCGGGCGCGGGCGCCGGTGCGGGCGCTGGAGCTGGCGCAGGTGCCGGCGCGGGCGCCGGCGGTGGCCCCTTCTTGGGCTTCGGCAGATGAACATCGACCTCCTCTCCGCCCGGATACCAAATCTCGACAGTAGGTCCACCCGATTTGCTGGTTGGACGGTAGCCGATTCTGGTTCCATCTGGGAGGACCGCCCACTCGCCGTTGTAAGTGCCGGGTGGGATCGGGGTCGCGTTCTCGGTCAGCTGCTCGTAGAGTCCCCTGATCGCTTCCGGCGTTGGAAGCGTTTTCACGCCCGGGTGTTCACCCGGCGGGAGCGGATCAACGATCTGATGCACGTCGTGGGCATTATGGACCGACAGCGCATCCGCGCCGGGCGCGTCTTTGAGGTCGCCCATGCCCAAGGTTTGAACGCCCTGACCCTGCAATCCACCGACAGCTGGGAGGGCGGGTGGGGCCGGATGGGGCGGCCCGGCGCTGGGGGTGGGCTGCACGGGGGTAGCGAGGGTGGTGTCACCAGACCCTGTGGCTGGTGGTGTTGGTGGGCTGGCCGGCTCGGGGGCTGGTGGTGGGGGTGTCAGTAGTTGTGTCGGTGGGAGTGGGGGGTTGAGGGTGTGGGCGGTG
>DASPOT010000162.1:0-2735 GCA_035625875.1 Mycobacterium sp.
CCGATGACGAACTTGACCACCGAGGCCTACGCCGACATGCCGCTGTTCCTCTTTCACCTGCTCGAGTACATGGACGTGGACTACGAGCTCGACATCGACGAGATCAACTCACGCTGGGAGCGCGGCTACGGCGAAGAGGAAGTGTGGGGTCAGGTGATAATCAGTGAAACCTCACCGGATGTCGAGCTTTTTACAGCGGCTCCACGCACCGGTGTGTGGCGGCTCCACGACGACCGGCGCGTCTCGTTTGCGCGCCCCGCCAACGACTGGGACTCGGTGATGGACGAGTCCGAGGCCTTCTACATGCGGATCGCCGCGCCTGGCGACTTACGCGCCGAGGGCGCCCAACTCGGCCTGCTGGTCACCCGCGGGCACCTGCAGACCAACGACTACCAGCTCACCGAGCGCTGCCGGCGCTGGGTCAAAGGCATCAAGGCGCAGTTCGCCTCAACACCCCTGGCGCCGGCTACGCCGATCGTCTCGCGGCTCGTCGCACGAGCGTGAGCAGCGGCCGCACGACCTGCTCGACCTGCTCGACGAACCATCCAGCACGAGCCCCTGACCCGAGCGTTCCTGCGTCCACCGCTGCGCCATACCCGCTACCGGCAACGGCGTGGGAGGGCGTACTTCGCCGTCTACCGCCCCGCCGACGGTGTCGTCGACTATTGCTGGCCGAAACCGTCGCCGTAGCCTCGCCTCAGTTCTTATGCAGCCACCGAGACCGCCAACACGATCGCTGCCGGGCTACCCGGTCTTGTCCAGCTCGCCGACTTCGGCCGAGACGACCTCCTCTCCGCATCGCCTCCCAGCTGGAATCAGCGCACCCTTGGTCATCCGACCACCCGGCGATCCCGTAATGCCGCGCGCATGATCGGCGGCGAACCTGGTCGCGTCCCGGCCGGTATCTCACTGGACAACTGGCTGTCGTCGCCCCATTCGCATTGGTCATTCCAGCACGTCGAAGACTTCGTGCCGACCGCGGTCATCTCGCGCGGGACCGGGCCGGCCGCGGCGTTGCCCGCAGCCAGTGGTCCGATGGCCGAGATCCGGGTGACCAGCACTGACGGGGTGGCCACCACCGTTGGCGCGGTGATGGCCACCACCGCTACCGACGGGTGGGCCGTCGCCTACCGCGGTTCGATGGTGGCCGAGGAGTACCTCGACGGCATGAGGGCCCAGACCCGGCACCTGCTGTTCTCGGTGAGCAAGTCGCTGGTGGCGGCCGTGGTCGGCGCGCTGCATGGGGCCGGTGCGATCGAGCTTGACGCGCCGGTCACGGCGTACGTTCCGGCCTTGGCGAATTGCGGCTACGCCGGTGCGACGGTGCGCCACCTGCTGGACATGAGGTCGGGTATCGCCTTCTCAGAAAACTACCTCGACCCGGCCGCGGAGATACACGTCCTCGACCAGGCGATCGGGTGGCAGCCCAAGAGCAGTCCGGACGTCCCCTCCTCGATATACGACTACCTGCTGACCTTGCGGCAGAAGTCGGCGCACGGCGGCCCGTTCGAATATCGCTCGTGTGAAACCGACGTACTCGGCTGGATCTGCGAGGTCGCCGGCGGCCAGCGGATGCCCGAACTGATGTCGGAACTGTTGTGGAGCCGCATCGACGCCCAATGCGACGCCACCATCGGCGTCGACACGGTCGGCACCGGATTCTTCGACGGCGGCATTAACGCCTGTCTTACCGACATGATCCGGTTCGGGTCGCTGTTCCTGCGCGACGGTGTCTCGTTGACCGGCCAGCAAGTGGTGCCGGCGGCGTGGATCACCGACACCCTCGACGGCGGCCCCGACTCGCGTCAGGCGTTCGCCGCCAGCCCCGACGACACCGAATTGCCCGGCGGAATGTACCGCAACCAAGTGTGGTTCCCCTACCCGGGCAGCAACGTCGTATTGTGCCTGGGCATGTGCGGTCAGATGATCTACGTCAACCGCGCCGCAGAGATGGTCGCCGCCAAGTTATCCACCCAGCCGCACTCTCATGAGCCGCACATGTTGGACACGCTGCGCGCATTCGATGCGGTGGCACACGAACTGCCTGGAATCATTAGTTAGCCCGAGGTTCCGCTGACCGCCGTCCATAAGCGGATTGACCGTTGCGAGTTCATTGCCAAGGTGCCCATGCTCACCGGCCAGGACCAGACTTGCTCAAGCGTAGTTCCGTGCGGCGATCGTCCAAACACGCTCTAACGTGGGGCTGACGTGGGGCGGGCGGGACTCGAACCCGCGACTAACGGATTAACGCCCCACCGTTCGCGGTGGTTGCGAATAAATCCCGGGGCGGGGGTGAGGGATTGTCACGTATTGTATTGTGGCGTAGCATGTTTGGCGGCATCATGCGGGTAGGATGTTGGGGCCGTGTGGAACACGCTACATGCGGGTGCCGGCAAGGGGCGGGCCGATAGTGCAGTACCCGCGAAAGCGGGTACGCCGCAACGCGGGAACGCGGCAGGCGGGTATGCCGGGGGCTGGCCCGCCGAGACGGGTTGCGGGCCAATCGCTTACGTGATCGGCTACAAAACTCCCGTTGCCGCACGGTCTTTCGCTCTCGCCGCTCCGCGGCTCCGAGCCGGCATCGTGTTGGCATAGCCCGTCGAATCACTTCTCACGCTGAGCCTCGTAGGGTGTTTTGGTCGTGGCTGCTCGGTATGCTCGGTGCCCTGCTCGCGATCCCGTTGTCGTGCTGGTCAAATCGCTGATGCTGGACATCAACGCGGCGACTCGATGAG
>DASPOT010000163.1:0-51810 GCA_035625875.1 Mycobacterium sp.
AGATCCAGCCCACCGACGACATGCCGGCATTCACCAAGATCACCAACCCCACCGCACTGCAGCGGCGAGCCTTCGACCTGCTCGATGTCTCTCACCGTCTGGGCTACACGTAGGCAGTAAGCCACACCAGCCACACCCAAAGCCCCAGGTCAACGAACACACGTCAACCCATCAGGGGGAACTCCGGGCTAGTGGGCGAAGTGGCGTGTGCCGGTGAGGTAGAGCGTCACACCGGCTTCGGCCGCTGCTGCGGTCACCTCATCGTCACGGAGCGAGCCGCCGGGGTGCACGATCGCCGTGACGCCCGCAGCGGCCAGCGTCTCCAATCCGTCCGGGAACGGGAAGAAGGCGTCCGAAGCCGCGACCGCCCCGCGGACCCGGTCACCGCCACGCTCGACGGCCAGCCGGGCGGCGTCGACCCGGTTGACTTGTCCCATGCCGATGCCGACGGTCGCGCCGTCGGCGGCGATCACAATCGCGTTGGACTTGACCGCGCGGCAGGCTCGCCACGCAAAGACCAAGTCGGTCAACGTCGCTGGGCTGGCCGCTGACCCCGTCGCGAGCGTCCAGTTGGCTGAGTTATCTCCAGGCGCATCGAACCGGTCGCGTTCCTGCATCAGCAGCCCTCCGCTGACCTGACGCAGTTCGGTGTCGCCGAGCAGTGGTTCGGAGGCCACCAGCACCCGGATGTTCTTCTTGCGCGCCAGCACGTCGACGGCACCCGGCGCGTAGGCGGGCGCGACGATCACTTCGGTGAAGATGGTGCTCACATACTCCGCCATCTCAATGCTGACTTCGGTGTTGGCCGCGATCACTCCGCCGAAAGCGCTCAGCGGATCACACGCATGAGCCTTGCGGTGTGCGTCGGCGACCGAGACCGACGAGATCGCGATCCCGCACGGGTTCGCGTGCTTGATGATCGCCACGCACGTCTGTTCGTGGTCGAAGACAGCCCGCCAGGCCGCGTCCGCGTCAGTGAAGTTGTTATAGGACATCTCTTTTCCATGCAGCTGGTCAGCCTGCGCCAGGCCTGGCCAGGCGCTGGCATCGCTGTAGAGCGCCGCCTGCTGGTGCGGGTTCTCGCCATAGCGCAGCAGCGCCGAGCGCCGCCAGGTTCCGGCGAACCACTCGGGAAACGCGGTTCGTGGTTGCTCGGGCGCCAGCACCGACTCCATCCAGCTCGCGATCGCGATGTCGTACTCTGCGGTGTGCCGAAACGCCAGCGCCGCCAGCCTTTTGCGTTCGGCAAGCGTGAACCCGCCATTGGCGACTGCGGCAAGCACACCGTCGTACCCCAGCGGGTCGGTGACCACCGCCACGCTGGGATAGTTCTTTGCCGCCGCGCGCACCATCGACGGTCCGCCGATATCGATCTGCTCAACGCAGTCATCGATGCCCGCGCCGGAATCCACGGTTTCGCCGAACGGATACAGATTGACCACCACCAGTTCGAACGGCGCGATCCCGGACTGCTCGAGCGCCGCGACGTGCTCGGGCTTGCGCGGGTCAGCCAGCAGCCCGGCATACACCCGCGGGTGCAGCGTCTTGACGCGGCCATCGAGCATCTCGGGAAAGCCTGTCAGCTCTTCCACCGACGTCACTGGAATCCCTTTGCCAGCAATTGTTTTCGCCGTCGATCCGGTCGAGACGATATCGACACTGGCCGCATGCAGGCCGCGGGCCAGGTCGACTAGCCCTGTCTTGTCGAACACGCTGATCAGCGCGCGACGGATCGGCCGTCGTGATAAATCCCGCCCGTCGTCGGTGCTCATCCTATGGTTGCCTTTCGTCCGACCAAGGTCACGCCGCCGGTTGCCACCGCGGCCACCACGTCCACCAACAGCCGCCGTTCCACGACCTTGATGCGTTCATGCAGGATCTCTTCGTCGTCGCCGTCGAGCACCGGAACGGGTTGTTGCGCCAGTATCGGCCCGGTGTCCGTGCCGGCATCCACCAGATGCACGGTACAGCCGGTGACCTTCACGCCGTGGGCCAGCGCGTCGGCCACCCCATGTGTCCCGGGAAAAGACGGCAGCAGCGCCGGATGGGTGTTGACGATACGTCCGGAGAAGCGTAAAAGAAACTGCGGCCCAAGGATTCTCATAAATCCCACCGAGACGATCATGTCGGGTGAATGCGCTGCGGCGGCCTCCGTGATGGCGACGTCCCAGGCGTCGCGGCTAGGGTAGTCGGCCGGCCGCACGGCGAAAATCGGTAATGACGCCGCCTTGGCGATCTCGACGGCCCCGCAGTCGCGATCTACACCGACGGCGACCACCCGGGCCGGGTAGTCACCAACGGCGGCGTCGATCAGGGAACGAAGCAGCGAACCGGTACCCGAGGCCAGTACCACCAGCCGTGCCGGTGCAGTGGGGGGCACACGGAGCGGTTGCTGCACATCGCGAGCGTAGTCCGGTGACGATGCGGGCCGTCTGCGGCCCGCGGAGGAGCCAGACAATCGAGCCTCAGTCGGACTCACCCGGCGACGATGCGGGCGACTCGGGTGGCAGATCGTCGCGGCCGGCGACGATACCGATGTCGTCGTCGGTGTGGTTCTCGTTGAGCAGGCCGGCTTCGTCAGCTTCATCCGTGGAGTCATCGCCGAGCGACTCGTCGCCCGGCTCTGCAACAAACCCGGTTGCTGGCGTGGGTTCCGCGGGAGGTTCTTCAGCCGGCTTGGGGGCTGGCGCCGGCTTCAGCGGTTTCACACGACGCCTGATGCCTCCGGCCATCACCACCGTGACCCAGCCAACGACCGCGAACCAGAGGGACACCGCAATGCCGAAGGTGTCCTGGTCCACGCCGACGTCGCCGAAGTTGCCCAACCGTCCGCCTCCGGCGTAGCCGAGTAGCGCCATCACCAGTGCCGCGGAAATCGCTGCAACCAGCAGCTTGGCCACTGCTGGAACGAGCGGCAGCGGATGTCGGGCGCATTGCTGGCCGACCACCACGCCCGACGACGCGCCGATGATGAGCAGGGCGACCCACACGGGGCCCAGCGGCGGTGTGGGGGCCGCAGCCAGGATCGGCAGTGCCGGGATGTCGCCGCCGAAGACGGTGAATGAGCTGAACGTCGCGAAACCCAGATGCGCGCTGGATCCCACCGCCACCGCGGCGGTGCCGACGATGACGTTGGGCGCGTACAGCACCGATAGCACGGTCAGACTGAATTGGCCGAACACCGAATCGGTTATCGCGTACAGCTCGTGCATCGTCGCCCAGTGCACAACCAGCGATCCGGCTGTCACCGCGCCGGACAGGCCTAGCAGCGCCAGCACGCCGGCCGCCGCGGCCCGCAGCGAATCACCCAGCCAGGTCGGCAGTGGCGAGGCCGCCAACGTTCGCTGGCCCACCTGGGATCCCACGCCGATCGCAGCCCCGATGGCGTGGACCACGAGCACGCTGGTGAACGCGCGCAGCGCACTGGGTGTCTGCAGCTCGGTGATCACCGACGCCGCGTCGTGGATGACCGCCAGCGCGATGGCCGCGATAAGCATCGGCCCGCCCAGCGCCGACGCTAGGACCCAGCGGATGATGAGCCAGGACGCGCGGGGAGAGGTCGCCTGCGCCGTGATGCGCGCGGTGCCCCACACCATCAGCAGCACGGGCAGCAACGGCATCACACCCAGCTCGCGGCCGCCGATCGAGATCGGCACCTGATGCACGCCGAGCCACATGCTGGCGATGGCGCCCAGTGCGCCAGTCATGTCGCTGTTGGCGATCAGCAATTGCAGCAGCGTGATCGCGGCGATGACGACCAGTGCCACCAGAGCCGGGGCGAACGCAACCCTCAGAAGGTCACGTGCCTGACGCGCGCCCGCTGCTCGGTTGTCCTCCACCCGTGTCACTCTTCGCGCTCGCGGCTGGCTAGGCGCGAGAGCGCCCGGTTAGGAGTGTGTCGGCCCTGATGGTGACGACGGCGACTGCTGCTGGCCCTGGCCGTGCTGCTGCTGGCCTTGACCGTACGACTGCTGAGTGTGTGACTGCTGGCCCTGACCAGGTGACTGTTGGCCCTGGTTGGAGCCGCCGTGGTTGCTCGAGTTGCCCGGGCCTTGAGAGCCCGCGCCCGACCCGGCCGAGGGTGGCTGGCCGAAGCTGGGGAAGCCGGTAGGCGGGGTGGGCGGGCCCTGCTGAGGACCCTGCTGCGAGCCGGACTGACTGCCGACCGCGCTGAATCCGCCGGTCGAAGGTGCCGACGAATAGCCGCCGTACTGCGACCCGTAGCCGGAGAGCTGCGGTGACTGCTGCGGGCCGCGCTGCTGCGGTGGCGCATGCTGCTGCCCGCTCGGCTGACCGTAATACCCGCCCGGCTGAGGCCCGTACTGCCCGTACTGCGCGTACTGTCCGTACTGCTCGTACCTGGGCCGCGGTGCCGGCACGGTGACGACGCCCGCTTCCAGCAGAAGCGCGGCGACAGCGACGATCGCCTGGGCCACAGTGCAGGCCAAGATGAACCACAGTGCCCAGCCGATCGAGAAACCGCTGGGTCGGCTGAACGTCTGCAGGATCACCAGCAGCGCGCCCAGTACCGCGAGCGCCGCGACTACCGCGACGTAGTTCTTCGCCTTGGGCAGCAGGCTGGCCGCGGCCAACAGTGCGGCGAGCAGCGCCGCGACGATAGCGAAGCTGGCTTCACCGGTGAGCTCACCAGCAAGCGAACCAAGATCAGCGTTGACGGTGAACATTGGGAAGAAACTCAACAAATAGGCTGCCAGGCCGAGCACCACCACCACGATGGTCAGGATGGTCAGGTAGAGCTGCAATTTGCTCGCACTATCGTCGGACTTGGCGAACGAGGGAGTTGACCCTCCGTAGGAGCCCGGGGATTGCGCGGGCGGATATCCGGGATTGCCGGGCGAGTAGGTCATGACCTCTCCTGTGCTTGTTGGGCTGTTGGGCCTCACTGTCCGCGGCGCAATAAACCCAGGCGCCGCACCCCGCGACGCTACGTCGGACGGCTCCATGAATATTCGGTAGCGCGGGCGTTGCGACGCGATTCGACCACGCTAGCGCACATTCGGGTGCGGGCGGTGCGGCAGTGGGCGTGTCAGGGCGAGAGCCCGCGGATCTCCGCCGAGCCCGGGACGGCGCGTCGACCGGAGAACCAACGTGGCCGTTCGGCCTCGGCGCGCCGCTTGCCCGCCAAAGGTGAAACACGTTCTAATTCTGTGCATGGATTACGGCCTTGTGCTGTTCACCAGTGACCGTGGCATCACCCCGGCGGCGGCCGCCAAGCTGGCCGACGACCACGGTTTTCGCACGTTCTACGTGCCCGAACACACCCACATCCCGGTCAAGCGCCAGGCTGCTCACCCGACGACGGGTGATGCGTCGCTTCCCGACGATCGTTACATGCGCACACTCGACCCGTGGGTGAGTCTGGGCACGGCGTGCGCGGTCACGTCCCGGGTCCGGCTCGCCACCGCGGTGGCGCTGCCCGTCGAGCATGACCCCATCACGTTGGCGAAATCCATTGCGACCCTGGACTATCTGTCGGGGGGCCGGGTGAGTCTCGGCGTCGGGTTCGGTTGGAACACCGATGAACTGGCCGACCACGGTGTGCCGCCAAGGCACCGCCGCACGATGCTGCGCGAACACCTCGAGGCGATGAGGGCGCTGTGGACACAGGAGGAAGCCGCCTACCAGGGAGAGTTCGTCAACTTCGGGCCGAGCTGGGCCTGGCCCAAGCCGGTGCAGCCACACATTCCGGTGCTGGTCGGGGCTGCCGGCACCGAGAAGAACTTCAAGTGGATCGCGCGCAGCGCCGACGGCTGGATCACCACCCCACGTGACCTCGACATCGACGAGCCTGTGAAGCTGTTGCAGGACACCTGGGCGGCCGCTGGCCGTGCAGGGGCGCCGCAGATCGTGGCACTGGATTTCAAACCAGTGCCCGAGAAGCTGGCGCGTTGGGCCGAGCTGCGCGTGACGGAGGTGCTTTTCGGTTTGCCCGACCGTTCCCCAGACGAAGTGGCCGCGCACGTGGAGCGGCTGGCCGGCAAGCTGGCCGCGATGGTCTGACGCCAGCAGACGCAAAGATCCCTATGCCGAAGCGGACGGCGCTTTTACGTCTGGGTTCGATTGCCCGACTCCTCCTCAGGTGATACCGGCCTGCATCGTCGTCGGGCGTGATCCAATTGCCCGACTCCTCCTCAGGCCATACCGGCCTGCATCGTCGTCGGGCGTCAGCGAAGCGCGCAGCGGTTGCCATAGTCGAACGAGCGCGCTAAGACGCGGCTTCCGAGGGGATCGCCGTCGGTCAGCAGCCCGACCAAGTCGTCGTCCTCGGTGGTCGCCAGAAACCGGCTGCCGTCGGCGTCGAGCCGGCCGACGATGATCCCCCTCAGACGCCCGCCGTCCCGGCGGACTGTGTAGGTCTCGATGCTGCCCGGCCCATCGGCGCGCTCAGTCACCCGCTGGGCGGGCCACCGGTCGATCTGCGCCTGCAACTCGGCGCTGCGATCCCGTTTCCATCCCACGGGAGTGGTGGAATAGACGCCGCCCGAGTACTTGCTCATGACGCCGCCGTTGGCGCCAATGAGGCCGAATTGGCCTGGGGCACTTCGCATCCGCACCACCGTTTCAGCGATCCCATGCATCGAGTAGTTGTTGCCGGCGCCACCGAAGAACGGCAGCCCACCGGTCAGGGTCAGCCCGCGCGGGTCCTCAGGCGCGATTCCCATCCCGTCGCAAATGTTGAACACCGGCACCGGAAAGCAGCTGTACAGGTCGAAGGAGGCGATGTCGTCGATCCCGACGCCGGCGACCGCCAGCGCCTCGCGCACGGCCATCACCGCCGACGGGGCGTGCCCGAGATCCGGGCGATCCAACAGGCCCTGTTCGTTCAGGTCAGCGTGGCCGTGCAGGTATACCCAGTTCTCTTCGGTCACCCCCAGCCGCCGCGCGGCCCCGACCGACATCAGCAGCGCGGCCGCGCCCTGGTTGACCTGATCGCGCGCCACCAGCAGTCGCGGGTACGGCTCGGCGATCATCCGGTTACTCTCGGTGACGGTGATCAGCTCGTCGACGGTGCGTTCGACAGGCGCCGCGGCGAACGGATTGCTGGCCGCGACCTTGGTGAACGGCGCGAACAGCTCGCCCATCGAACGCAGATAATCAGCCGGCCCCAACCCGGTTCCGGCCCGTCGGGCGTTCTCCAGCAGCGCGTATTGCGTCGGCGCATCCACCAGGCCATGAATGACGGTGTAACGCTGGATGAGTCCCTCCAGGCCGTAACCGCGGTCCTCGAGCTGGCCGTTGACGGTCTCGGAGAAGTCCGGCCGGTTGTCGGATTGGACGAAGTAGCGGGTGGTCGAGGTGGCGTCCGAGCCGAAGATCAGGGCAACCTCGGAGCGGCCCGCGGCGATCTCGGCGGCCAGCTCGTTGATCAGCCGTTGCGGGCCCTGACCACCGACGATCTCCAGGATGGCGCGGGCGGGTTCGGCGTCGATCCGGTTGGCCACCGACCGTGGGTAGTTGGTGGACCTGCCCAGCACCGCATGCGCATGCGGCCCGGAAATCTCGAATTGCCTTATGCCGGCGACGGTGTCGATCGCCGCCGCAACCTTGGCGACGTCAGCGCCACAGTCGTCTAGGGCGGCCCGGGCACCGGCGGTGGCCAGTTCGACGGCTGACATCGCCCGGTAATAGGGGTCGTCGATCCGCTCTGCTGCCTGCCCGACGCCGACGATGACGGGCGTGGACGGGTCGACGCTCATGGGGTTTACAGGCCCTGCAGGATCTTCCGGGCCAGCGCCGCGGTCTCCGACGGGGTCTTGCCGACCTGGACGCCAGCCGCCTCCAGGGCCTCTTTCTTGGCGGCCGCGGTGCCCGACGAGCCGGACACGATCGCACCGGCGTGGCCCATCGTCTTACCTTCCGGAGCGGTGAATCCGGCGACATAGCCGACGACCGGCTTGGAGACGTTGGCTTTGATGTAGTCGGCGGCCCTTTCTTCGGCGTCGCCGCCGATCTCGCCGATCATCACGATGATCTTGGTGTCCGGATCCGTCTCGAACGCTTCGATGGCGTCGATGAGGGTGGTGCCGATCACCGGGTCACCGCCGATGCCGATCGTGGTGGAAAAGCCGCGATCGCGCAGCTCGAACATCATCTGGTAGGTCAAGGTGCCCGACTTGGACACCAGACCGATCGGACCCGGTCCGGTGATGTCGGCCGGGGTAATGCCGGCCAGCGATTGACCGGGGCTGATGATGCCGGGACAGTTCGGGCCGATGATGCGGGTCTTATTGTCTTTGTCGACGTTGTAGGCCCAGGCGTATGCCGTGTCTTGCACTGGGATTCCCTCGGTGATGACGACCAGCAGCGGAATTTCGGCGTCGATGGCCTCGACAATGGCGTCCTTGGCGAACTTCGGCGGCACGAAGATGACCGACACGTCGGCGCCGGTCTTTTCCATCGCCTCCGCGACGCTGCCGAACACCGGCAGCTTTATCAGCCTGCCGCCGTTGTCCTCATGCGCGACGGTGGTGCCGGCCTTGCGCGCATTCACACCGCCGACAATCTGCGTACCAGCCTTCAGCATTCGGGCGGTGTGGATGGTGGCCTCGCTGCCGGTGATGCCCTGGACGATGACTTTGTTGTCCTTATTCAGAAAAATCGACATATCCACAAGTCCTTTCAGGCACTAGCCAGCTCGGCGGCCTTCTCGGCGGCCTCATCCATGGTCGGGACCAGCGTGACGAGGGGGTGGTTTGCCTCCGCCAGGATGCGGCGGCCTTCGTCGACGTTGTTGCCGTCGAGTCGGACCACCAAGGGCTTATTGGCCTCGTCGCCCAGCATCTGCAGCGCCTCCACGATGCCGGTGGCCACCGCGTCGCAGGCGGTGATGCCGCCGAAGACGTTGACGAACACACACTTGACCTGCTGGTCGCCCAGAACCACGTCCAGCCCCGCGGCCATCACTTCGGCGGATGCGCCGCCGCCGATGTCGAGGAAGTTGGCCGGTTTCACACCACCGTGCTTCTCGCCGGCATACGCGGCGACGTCGAGGGTCGACATCACCAGGCCGGCGCCGTTGCCGATGATGCCGATCTGCCCATCCAGCTTCACGTACTTGAGGTCGTGTTCCTTGGCCTTGAGCTCTAGTGGGTCGGTGGCGTCGCGGTCCTCGAACTCGGCGTGGCCGGGCTGGCGGAAATCGGCGTTGGCGTCCAGGGTGATCTTGGCGTCCAGCGCCAGGATCTGGTCGTCGGGTGTGCGTACCAACGGGTTGACCTCAACCAGCGTGGCGTCCTCGGCGACGAACAGCTCCCAGAGCTTGGCGATCGTGACGGCCGCGGCGTCGAGCACTTCGGCCGGCAGATGGCCCTGCTCGGCGATCGAACGCGCGAACGCCAAGTCGACGCCCTGAACTGCGTTCACCGGAACCTTGGCCAGCCGCTCGGGCCTTGTGGCGGCGACCTCTTCGATGTCCATGCCGCCTTCCACAGAGCACATGGCCAGGTATGTGCGGTTGGCCCGGTCGAGCAGGAAGGAGATGTAGTACTCCTCGGCGATGTCGCTGGCCTCGGTGACCAGCAACTTCTTGACGATGTGCCCCTTGATGTCCAGGCCCAGGATGTTCTCGGCGTGGTGGTAGGCGTCCTCGGGGGTGGCGGCGTATTTGACGCCGCCGGCCTTGCCTCGCCCGCCAGTCTTGACCTGCGCTTTGACCATCACGGGGTGACCGATTTCCTCGGCGATCGCCTTTGCGTCCTCGGCGCTGTCGGTCACCCGACCGGGCGTGGTGGGCACGTTGTGCTTGGCGAACAACTCCTTCGCCTGGTACTCGAAAAGATCCATGGACTCACTGTTCTGTGTCGGCCTGTAAGTCGGCGGTGTCAGGTTCGGCAACTCGCCCGGTGGAACTGTATCGACACGACGGGATGGTTCCGGCGTCGCATCCACCATGTGGCCCATCTCACCAGCGATGTCCGATTGCCCGGGGCTCAAACCCGCATCGTCGCGAGCGTGATCCAAATCACAATATTGTCCGGATTGTTCACTTGGGTTGCCAGTTCCCACGTAATGCGGTTAACGTCTCTTGGTCCAGATAACGTTATGGTCACGAACCGAGGGCATTCCAGGTTGAGCCGGCACCGCTACATCCGGTCTCCTGCTGCAGGAGCCTCACGCGGATCCCGCGACTGCTGGCAAGACCTTGACCGCAACGAGATCACCGACATCATTCCGTTCAACGAGTTCGGCAACCTCGATGACCTCGACTTCAGCGACGACTCCGCGTTCGATACCGACGCGCAGGTACTGCGGGCGCCCGAATTGGACGACCTGCACGACACCGACAACCTGACCCCGCTGCCGCTGGCGGCCCCCAGCGATTTCCCCGCCCATCCGGGCGTTGAGCGGTGCACCGACCCAGACCCACATCACCTGCACGAACGGTTGCACGCTGCGGATGTAACCGACATGTCCAGGGGCGGCGGGCAGCACCGCAGGCAGATGACCGGTGCGGTCAAGGGCCGCGTGATGATGAGCGCCATGGCTGCAGGCGCTGCGGCCGCGGCGGCGCATTCGGCGACTCATCATTCCGACACCAACAAAGCCGAAACTGTGCTGGCGGCCGACGCGTCACGGCTCGACGGCGGGGCGGTTACCACTTCGCCGCGGGGTATGCAGATGATCGCTGTCAAGCCCGTGGCGAATATCGCGATGCACAACGAAGAGCTCGCCAAGGGCGTGGCCTTCGCCCAAGAGCGTGCTCAGCGCGAAGCCCGACTGCAGCGGCCACTGTTCGTGATGCCGACCAACGGCATATTCACCTCTGGTTTTGGGTACCGTTGGGGTGTGCTGCATGCGGGCATCGACCTCGCGAACTCGATCGGCACCCCGATCCTTGCGGTGTCCGACGGTGTCGTCATCGACGCCGGCCCAACCGCGGGCTACGGAATGTGGGTCAAGCTGCGCCACGCCGACGGAACGGTCACACTGTACGGTCACGTCAACACCACAACGGTCAGCGTCGGCCAGCGCGTGATGGCGGGCGACCAAATCGCCACGATGGGCAATCGCGGCAACTCCACCGGCCCGCACCTGCATTTCGAGGTGCTGCTCAACGGCACCGACCGAGTGGACCCCGTGCCGTGGCTGGCCCAGCGCGGCCTCAGCGTCGGCAATTTCGCCGGTTGACCGTGACCGAGCCCAACGAATCTCCACCCGGCCCGAACCCGCCCGGCTCCAGCGGCCCGATTACCGGGGCGCCGGGCGAGGAGTCGGCACCACACGACGAAACACGTACGCGCATCATCCGACGTGCGCCCACAGCGCCCCCGCCCCCGATAACGAAGACCAACACCAGCCACGATGCCGGCCGCCCACCGGGGTGGGAGGGGACCGCTCCCCCGGGCCCGCGCGCAGGTCCGATGGGGAGGACCGCCGAGCCTGGGGAATCGAGCTCCCGGACGGCCGTCGCCGCCTGCGCCGTCAGCATCGTCAGCGGATGGGCCACCTCGGTAGTGGCTACGGACCTGATCGCCGGATGGTGGAAATCCGACCGACTGTTCTGCGTCGCGGTCGGGTTCCTCGCCCTGGTCTTTGCGTTGGCCACCGTCTCAGGCGTGATCATGCTGCTGCAGCGTCGGCCCCGCGGCCGCTACCTGATCGTGGGCGGCGCCGTGATCGCGTTGCTGACGTATGGCGGCGTGTTCATCGCGGGTGCCCGTGTCGCGTGGATCGTGTACACGCTGCCTGTGCTGCCGATCGCCAGTGTGGTGCTGGCGCTGCACCCGGAAACCAAGCGCTGGTTGTCGGAGTGACGGCCCTGCAGGCCGTGACACGCGTTAAAGCTTGGTGACGGGAGCGTGGTTGTGCATCAGCTTCACCCGCCCCGAGCTACCGAAATCGATCAGTGACATCGCCGATTCGCCGGCACCCGAGACTTCCTCAACCCGGCCAAGCCCGTACTTGTCATGAGATACCCGGTCACCAGGCTGCAGCACCAGTAGCGGCCGCGTACTCACCGCCGACCGAGCCGGTGACGGGCGCGGTGTGTCGAACCGGCCGGCACCGCTCACCGGCGCGCTGAACGACGGGGTAGGGTCGCTACGCCGCCAGTCGATGAGCTCCTGCGGGATTTCCCGCAGGAAGCGCGACTCCGGGTTCAGCATCGGTTGTCCCCAGGAAGATCGGACCTTGGCTCGGCTCACGTACAGCCGCTGACGCGCCCGGGTGATACCGACGTAGGCCAGCCGCCGCTCCTCCGAGAGCTCAGTGGGGTCATCCAATGCCCGCATGTGCGGGAACATGCCGTCCTCCCAGCCCGTCACGAACACCACCGGGAACTCCAAACCCTTCGCGGTGTGCAATGTCATCAGGGTGACCACACCAGCGCTGTGCTCGGGGATTTCGTCAGCGTCGGAGACCAGCGATACCCGTTCCAGGAACTCCGCGAGCACGCCGGTGTCCGGCACGTCCTCATCGGAAGGCGAGTCTTGGGTGCGCATAGCCTCCTCGAGCGCGGCGGAGTTGGCCTGGTCAGTACTGAATTCGTGTGCGACGCTGACGAGTTCGTTGAGGTTGTCCAGCCGGGCCAAGTCCTGCGGATCGGTGGACGACTCCAACTCCATCCGGTATCCAGTGCGGTCCAATACCGCCTCGACCAGATCACCGAGATCCTCATCGAGGCGGCCCCGCAAGTCGTCAAGCAGCTCAACGAAGCCCGCGATGGCTTTCACGGAGCGGGTATTGAGCATCGGCACTTTGCCTTCGGCCGCGGCGACAAGCGCGTCGGCGAAGCTGGCGCCGGTGTTTTCGGCGTACACCGCCACGCAGGCTTCGGCACGATCGCCGATGCCGCGACGCGGCGTGTTGAGAATGCGTCGCATGCTGACGGCATCACCGGGATTGTCCAGCACTCGCAAGTAGGCGATGATGTCGCGAATTTCCTTACGCTCGTAAAACCGAACTCCCCCAACGACTCTGTACGGAATCCCAGTGCGGATGAACACCTCCTCCAGCGACCGCGACGAGTTGTTGGTGCGGTAGAAGACGGCCACATCGTTATAGGTGATTTCGCCGCGCTCCACGAGCGCATCGATCTCTTCGGCGACGAACCTCGCCTCGTCGTGCTCGTTGTCGGCGACATAGCCGACGATCAGCTCCCCCGCGCCGGCGTCGGTCCACAGCCTCTTCTCGCGGCGCCCAGAGTTACGGGCGATCACCGAGTTGGCCGCCGACAAGATGTTCTGCGTCGAGCGGTAGTTCTGTTCCAGCAGGATGGTTGTGGCGTCGGGGTAGCCGCGTTCGAAGTCTTCGATGTTGCGGATGGTGGCGCCACGAAACGCGTAGATCGACTGGTCGGCATCGCCGACGACACACAACTCCGCCGGAGGCACGTCGTCGGGTGACTCTGCGGCGTCGCGGCCGGCCAATTCCCGCACCAGGACATATTGCGCATGGTTGGTGTCCTGGTACTCGTCGACCAGGATGTGCCGGAACCGCCGCCGGTAATGCTGGGCGATCTGCGGGAAGGCCTGCAGCACCCCGACGGTCTCCCCGATGAGGTCATCGAAGTCCAACGCGTTGGCCGCCCGCAGGCGACGCTGGTACTCGTCGTAGACGACCGCGACGGTACGAGCCAGGTCGTCAGCCTGGCCATCCGACACGTTGGCCAGCGCCCGTTCGGGGTCGATCAACTCGTTCTTCAAGTTGGAGATGGCGTGGGCCAGCAGCCGCGGCGAATACCGCTTGATGTCGAGCCCCATGTCCCGGCCGATCATCTGCAGCAGACGCCGCGAATCGTCGGCGTCGTAGATCGAGAAATTGGAGTTGAGGCCCGGAATCAGTGACGCCTGGTTGCGCAGGATCCGCACGCACATCGAGTGGAACGTCGACACCCACATCGATCGGGCTCGGTGGCCAACCAGGCGCACCACCCGGTCGCGCATCTCGGCGGCGGCCTTATTCGTGAAGGTGATCGCCAAAATCTGACCGACGCCGACATCGCGCGCGGCGATCAGGTAGGCGACGCGCCGCGTCAGCACCGCCGTCTTACCCGAGCCCGCGCCCGCAACGATCAGCAACGGCGAGCCCTCGTGCTGCACCGCCTGGCGCTGTTGCGGGTTGAGGCCGTCAAGCAGTCGATCTGCTTCCCGGGCGGGCTTGGCATTGGTCACATGCACACTCATGTCTGTCCAAACCTACCGCCGTTCGGTGACAGTTTTGCGCTCGCACGGCCCTTAGTGGCACACTCGATCCGTGCTCAACGTGCAGCGTTGTCGACGGCTCGTGGCCCAAGAGTCGCATCGCCGATTTTTCTACGGGTACCGGCCAGCGGTGCCCGTGGTTTAGCTGCTTGCAGAGCCCCGTGGTCCGCTTCCGGATCCGGGGCTCGTCTCTTGTGTGAGGCCCGATACCGGATGAGACCAGACCCCCCACACAACGAGAATGCGGAGTCGGCAGAGATGAACACCGAGACGATCGAAACCCACCAGCGTCCCGATATCGAGGAACTGCGCCAAGAGATCGACCGCCTAGACGCTGAGATCCTCGCCGCCGTCAAACGGCGGACCGAGGTGTCCCAGGCGATCGGCAAGGTCCGAATGGCGTCCGGCGGCACCCGGCTGGTACACAGCCGCGAGATGAAAGTCATCGAGCGCTACAGCGAGCTCGGGCCCGAGGGTAAGGATCTGGCGATCCTGCTGCTCCGCCTGGGACGTGGCCGGCTCGGCCACTAACACCTGCGCACAGCTGGGAATACTGGGGTGCGCAATTGCAGGCCATGAAGCCCGACCTGCAGCGCGTGCTGGGCACCGGTCAGACCGCCCGACGAGCTCCGGCGGCGACGCGAACCGCCTGACGAGAAGGAGCCACGGTTCATGCCCCGCATCCTGGTCACCGGCGGCACCGGCACTGTCGGTCGTGTGGTAACTCAGCGGCTGCTGGAGTCCGGCGCGCAGGTGCGCGTGCTCAGCCGCGGATTGCGCCCGAAAGACCCGATCGGCCAGGCGGAGCACGTTGTCGGTGACGTCAAGACCGGTGACGGTCTCGCCGAGGCGATCACCGATGTGGACACCGTCGTGCACTGCGTCGACCCGGCGCACCATGTGGTCGACGCGGCGCTTGCCGCCGGGCGTCCGCACCTGGTGTACATCTCGATCGTCGGAGTTGACCGGATACCACTGGGCTACTACCGGCGCAAACTCGCCGACGAACAGCTGATCAGCACGTCCGGGCTGCCCTGGACCGTGCTGCGAGCAACCCAGTTCCACGACCTCGTCGCGCTGCTGTTGCGCATACTGGCCACCCCGCCGATCATGATCGTCCCAGCCGGCTGGAGCTTTCAGCCGGTCGACGTGCGCGACGTCGGCGCCCGGCTCGCCGCCCTGGCCCTGGCCGAGCCCGCCGGCCGCGTTCCCGACATCGCCGGACCCGAAGTGCTGCCCATCGCCGATCTGGCGCAGTGCTATCTGGCCGCAGTGGGCAAACACCGGCCGGTGGTGGCGGTGCCGCTGGCCGGGCGCATCGCCCGCGGTTACCGGGCCGGCGGCAACCTGGCCCCCGACCGCGCCGTCGGGACCATCCCGTTCGAGCGCTACCTCCACGAGCACGCCGGCTCATTGCCATACAGCGACGCGATCCGGTCGTACCTGAGGGTCCCGCGCCCCCGATGGCTCCGGTGACGGGATCGTCCCGCGGTCATAGAGGCCCCGGCCCGACCGCATTACTGTCGGAAGGCATGACGGTCGTCCAACAGATTCCCGACATCTCGTCCACCCCGGCTTGGAAAGCGTTGCGCAGGCATCACGAGCAGATCGGGGAAACCCATCTGCGCCAGTTCTTCGCCAGCGACCCGGATCGTGGCCGCGAGTTCACCATCACGGTCGGCGACCTCTACATCGACTACAGCAAACACCGCATCACCCGCGAAACGATCAAACTGCTGATCGACCTGGCCCGGGCGGCGAGTCTTGAGCAGCGCCGCGACGAGATGTTCGCCGGTGAACACATCAATACCTCCGAGAATCGCGCGGTACTGCACACCGCGCTGCGACTACCCCGGGACGCCGAGCTGATCGTCGACGGGCAAAACGTCGTCGAAGATGTGCACGTCGTGCTGGACGCGATGGGGGACTTCACCGACCGGCTGCGCAGCGGCGATTGGACCGGCGCTACCGGAAAAAAGATCACCACCGTCGTCAACATCGGGATCGGTGGGTCAGACCTCGGTCCGGCGATGGTGTATCAGGCGCTGCGCCACTACGCCGATGCGGGTATCTCGGCGCGCTTCGTCTCCAACGTCGATCCCGCCGACCTGATCGCCACATTGACCGACTTAGACCCTGCCAAAACGCTTTTCATTGTCGCGTCGAAGACGTTTTCCACGCTGGAGACGCTGACCAACGCCACCGCCGCACGGCGCTGGCTGACCGACACACTCGGCGACGCCGCGGTGTCGAAGCATTTCGTCGCGGTCTCGACCAACAAGCGCCTGGTCGACGAATTCGGTATCGACACTGCCAACATGTTCGGATTCTGGGACTGGGTCGGCGGGCGGTACTCGGTGGATTCGGCGATCGGCCTGTCGGTGATGGCCGCGATCGGCCGGGAGGCGTTCGCCGATTTCCTGTCTGGATTCCACATCGTCGACGAGCACTTCAAGACCGCTCCTCTGGAGTCGAATGCGCCTGCGCTGCTAGGCCTTATCGAGCTGTGGTACTCTAACTTCTTCGGCGCGCAATCGCGCGCCGTGCTGCCGTATTCCAATGACCTGGCGCGGTTTGCGGCCTACCTGCAGCAGCTGACCATGGAGTCCAATGGCAAGTCGATGCGCGCCGACGGCACGCCGGTCACCACTGACACCGGCGAAATCTATTGGGGTGAACCGGGAACCAACGGCCAACACGCCTTCTACCAGTTGTTGCATCAGGGCACCCGGCTGGTGCCGGCCGATTTCATCGGCTTTTGCCAACCCATCGACGACTTACCCACCACCGACGGCACCGGCAGCATGCACGACTTGTTGATGAGCAACTTCTTCGCCCAAACACAGGTGCTGGCGTTTGGCAAGACCGCCGACGAGATCGCCGCCGAAGGCACACCCGCTGCTGTGGTGCCGCACAAGGTGATGCCCGGCAACCGGCCGACCACGTCGATTCTGGCCACCCGGCTCACTCCGTCGGTGCTCGGTCAGCTGATCGCGCTCTACGAGCATCAGGTGTTCACCGAGGGTGTGGTGTGGGGCATCGACTCGTTCGACCAATGGGGTGTCGAGCTGGGCAAGACGCAGGCCAAGGCGCTGTACCCGGTGATCAGCGGCGACGCCCCGCCCGAGCAACAGTCGGACAGCTCGACCGACGCGCTGGTGCGCCACTACCGCGTCGAGCGTGGCCGGGTCGGCTGAGCCACCGGCGAAGACGGGCCCGGCCCATCAACACAGCCGGGTCGGCTGAGCCACCGGCGAAGACGGGCCCGGCCCATCAACACAGCCGGGTCGGCTGATTCGTGCGCCCCGCGTGCACTCACGTGGTTACACGCTCGACGACACATTTCAGGCGAAGCGTTTGGTCAGCGGCGGCGGAAGCAGCCGCATCAGCTGCACCACCGGCGCCCACGGCCACCACGGCACCGCGGCCCGGCCGGGCTCACGTTCGATGGCGCTGACCAGCGCCCGCACGCCAGTTTCGTTGTCCACCAAGAACATCGTGGTCGCCGACTTGGCGCTCATCTCCGACTCGATATAACCAGGCTCGATCACGGAAACCTTGATCGGGCCTTTGGCGTACTCGGCACGCAGCGATTCGCCCAGCGAGCGCACTCCTGCCTTGCTGGCGGCATACGCGGCCTTGACACCGGGTACGCCCTTGGCGCCGAGCACCGAGGAGATGAGCACCAGATGTCCGGAGCCAGCCTTCTTGAACATCTCCAGCGCCGTTTCGATCTGCACCAACGCGGCCACCAGGTTGGTCTCGATGGTCGCCTTGTTCGCCCACAGCTTGCCCGAGCCCAGCGGTGCGCCCTTACCGATGCCGGCGTTGACGACGACGCGGTCGATCCCGCCGAGGTCATCGCTCAGCTCAGCGAACACCTTCGGCACCTGCTCGTGGTCGTTCAGGTCCAACGCGGCGACCGCGATCTTGACATCCGGATACTATTGCGAAAACCCAGCTTTGAGCTCGTCGAGGCGGTCGGTGCGACGGGCGCAAAGCGCCAGGTCGCGCCCTTGGCAGCGAACTGCCGGGCCATCCCGGCACCCAGGCCCGAACTCGCGCCGGTGATGAGAATTTTCTGACGGGTCACTCGCGCAGCATAACTACTTCAGCAGCCGCGACATCCGCCGGTCGGCCAGCACTTTGCCGCCGGTCTGGCAAGTCGGACAGTACTGGAAGGACTTGTCGGCGAACGACACTTCACGAACGGTGTCACCGCACACCGGGCACGGCAACCCGGTGCGCGCGTGAACCCTTAGCCCCGAACGCTTTTCGCCCTTGAGCGTGGCGGCCTGTTGACCGACCGAACGGGTAATGGCGTCGGTGAGAACCGACACCATCGCATCGTGTAGCGCAGCCACCTGCGACTCGGTCAGCTTGCCGCCGGTGGCGAACGGCGAGATCTTGGCGACGTGCAGGATCTCGTCGCTGTACGCGTTGCCTATACCGGCGATCACCGTCTGGTCGGTGAGGACCGTCTTGATCCGGCCGCTATTTCCGGCCAGCAGCCCGGCTAAGTCGTCGGCGCTGACATCCAGCGCGTCCGGCCCGAGGGCCGCGATCCCGGGCACTTGCGTCGGGTCGTCGACCAGCCACACCGCCAGCCGCTTCTGGGTACCGGCTTCGGTGAGGTCGAAACCGGGCGCCTCGCCCGGTGTGCCGAAGTGTACGCGCAACGCGATCGGCCCCTTGCCTGGTCGCAGTGGGGCAGCGGTCAGCTTCTCGGACCAGCGCAACCAGCCCGCCCGCGATAAATGCGTGATCAGAAATAGCTCTCCCGCTCGCAGTCCCAAGTACTTGCCCCACCGGTCGGCTCCGACGACAGTCTGGCCGTGCAACACGTTGATGGGCGGGTCGAAGGTTTTGAGCACGGAGAAGGCGGCGACGTCGACGCGCCCAATGGTCATGCCGATGGCGTGGCGGCGCAGGTGATCGACGAGCGCTTCGACTTCGGGAAGTTCGGGCACGCTGTTCAGTCTGCCGATCGCAGCAGGTAGGTGTCCATGATCCAGCCGTGCCGCTCGCGGGCGTCGGCGCGCAGCGCCGCAATCCGCTCCCCCACCTCGTGGACCGTGCCCGACACCAGCAGCTCGTCCTCGGTGCCGAGATAGGCACCCCACCAGATCCGAGTGTCCGGCGCGCAAGTGCGAAACGAGCAGTCGGGGTCGAGCATGACCACGGCCGAGCCGGACAGGCCGTGCGCGCGCAGCTGCCGGCCGGTGGTGATCAGGACGGGTTCGCCGACTTCGTTCAGCGGGATGCGATGCCGCGCCGTCAGCGCTTGTACGGCGGTGATACCCGGGATGACGTCGTAGCTGATGTCGATGTCGGCGGCGACGGCGTCGAGGATGCGCAGCGTGCTGTCGTAGAGCGACGGGTCACCCCAGGCCAGGAACGCGCCCACGCCGCCGGGGCCCAATTCCGCGGCGATGGCGCTGGCCCACACCCGCGTGCGAGCCGCGTGCCAGTCCGATACCGACTCCCGGTAATCGCCGTCGGTCGACCGCTTCGGGTCGGGCAGCTCGACGAATCGGTAGCCGGGCTCGCGGATGAAGCGTTGGCAGATCTGACGTCGCAATGCCACCAGGTCGCTTTTGGTCTCGCCTTTGTCCATCGCGAAGAACACCTGGGTGTCGTTGAGCGCCTGGATCGCCTCGACGGTGATGTAATCAGGATTCCCGGCGCCGATGCCGATGACGTGGATATGCCGAGTCGCCATGCGATCCTCTTCACGCGTTCGAATTGCACTATCCGCACATAGTGCCGCGAGTGCATGCCGAAGCCCACTTGGAACGTCTTCACCCACTTGGAACGTCTTCAAGAGCCGGTAGTCGAGACCCTAGGTACCCGGTACCATGGGTATTGACATCTTGCACGCGCCCTCTCTAACGTCTCAAGCACGACACCGATGAAGGAACGTCCAGGATGACCACAGCGGTGCAGCCAAGTGGACCGAGTCGTGAAGAGTTCTCGGAGCGTTTGCTGAAGGGCTCGGTCAAGAAGTCCTACGCGCCGATCGTCGACATCGACTGGGACGCGCCGCTCGACCCGGACAAGTTCTACCTGCCGCCCAAGACGGTGTCGCTGTACGGCACCCCGATGTGGGATCAGATGACCCGCGCGCAACGTATCGAGCTGTCCCGCCAGGAGTTCGTCAACACGCTCTCGGCGGGTATCTGGTTCGAGAACATCCTCAACCAGGCGTTGTTGCGCCGGCTCATGCACGAGGACCCGACGGCTCGGGAGTCGCACTACGCGCTGACCGAACTGGGCGATGAAACCCGGCACATGGTGATGTTCGGCAAGGCGATCGAGCGGGTCGGCGCCAGGCCGGTACGCCCACGGCGGTACCAACGCGTGATCATCAACACCCTTCCGCTGCTGTTCCGGGGTGCGATGCTGTGGGTGGCCGCGCTGATCGGCGAAGAAATCTTCGACGCGCTGCAGCGGCAGATGATGGACGACCCCGCACTGCAGCCAATGGTCCAGCGGCTGATGCGGATTCACGTCACCGAAGAGGCCCGCCACATCCAGTTCGCGCGTGATGGGCTGCGCAAGCGGGCGGCCGAGATGCCGCGGCTCAACAAGTGGTTTGTGGCCAACATCAACGGCGTGGGCGGGTGGTTCTTCCGCTACCTGTTCACCAATCCGGTCACGTACGCGCGGGCGGGTCTGAACGTACGGCAGGCACGCGAAACCGCGCGCAGCAGCCCGCACCGTCACGATGTCCAGGTGGCCGGCTTCGCTTCGCTGGCGGCGTTTTTGACGGAAGTCGGCCTGATGGGCCCGATCGCGCGCCGAGGGTGGAAGCGCAGCAAGTTTCTGTGACCCAGACGGCTGCCGAGGCCCGCCACCACGTCGTCATCATCGGCGCCGGAGCCGGCGGTGTGAGCGCCGGGGCCGAGTTGCTGAAAGCCGGCATCACCGACGTCGTAATCCTGGAGCAGGCACCCCGGGTCAGCCGCGCCTTCCCGCCTGCCCTGGCAGGTCGTCTGCGGCTCGGCCGCGAGGTCATCGGCTCGGTCTTCGATGACGACACCGACACCTGGACGCTGAAAACCCGCGGCGGCCAGATCTGGCACGCTCGCGTCGTCATCGCAGCGCACACGCCGCCGCACGTCCCGTGGATACCAGATTTGGCCGGGCGCAATGACTTTCGTGGCGTGTCGTTTCACGCGGCCGCTTGGGACCACGATTTCGATCCCGCCGGCAAGCGAGTCGCCGTGATCGGCGCCGACGCCACAGCCGGCCGGTACATCGGCCAGCTGACCAAGTCAGCGGCCTCGGTGACAGTCTTCGCGCATCCACCGCGCCGGGTCATCCCGCGCCTGCCGCCGCCGGCCACCCGCGCCAAACGCTGGCTGCGGCGCCACGCGCCGGGTGCACCGCCGCGACCAGCGGCGCAGCAGCGACGCACGCCCGGACTGGTGAGGGTGACCATCGAGGCCATAACGGCATCGGGTATCCGCACCCGCGACGGCGTCGACCACGACGTCGACGCGATCATCTACGGCACCGGCTTCACGATCCCCGATGGGATTGCGGACGAGACCCTGGTCGGCGCGAACGGAGTGACCATCCGGCAGGCCTGGTACGACGGCATGGAGCCCTACTTGGGCGTCGCTGTCCACGGTTTCCCCAACTACTTCCTGCTCACCGGACCCGGCCTCGAAGCGCAGGCACGCTACATCGTCGAGTGCCTGAAGCTGATGCAACGCACCGCCGGCACCCGCATCGAGGTGCGCCGTAGCAGCCAGCAGGTTTTCTATGAGCGCGTCCACCTGCGAGCCGCCCGGCATCACGTGGTGCCATCAGCATTCGACCTGTCATCCGGCGCAGGCGAGGACGCGGCCTACGATGGTGCGGCGACGCTGACGATAGCCGACACCAGCCAACAGGTGCGCGTTCGGTTGACCGGCTACTTCGACCCGATTGACGGCCAATATCATTGGCAGGGAACGGTTTTCGATCCGCTGTCGGATGACGCACTAAAGCAGACGGCAGCAGTGACGCTGGCGGTTGGTGCGCGCAGCGCCCCGGCGCGCATCACCGAGCGAACACCGTGGGGCGGCCATTCGGTCGTCGGCGTGGGCGCACCGCCTTTTGGCGTGAACGACGTGACAGCTGTCGCGCCAGCAGCCACCTAGGCCCTGTCCGCGCCGGGAGAATCCAGATACGCTGATTGCAAAGCCCCATGATCGAGGTTGCCCTCGCACATTGTGGGTAACCAGTATGGATGGCGGGCGCGATGACAGATAACGGCACGCTTGGCGTAGTGGCGGTCGGCGCCTCGGCCGGCGGCGTGGAGGCCCTTACTCAATTCGCGTCCGGCTTAGCGCGCGATCTGCCGTACGCGTTTCTGGTGGTCTTGCACATGCCGCCGAATGCACCGAGCGTGCTGGCCAGAATCGTCGACCGCGCGGGGCCGCTGCCTGCGGTCACCGCTGTCCACGGCGCCCGTCTGCAGGCGGGAACGATTCACGTGGCGGTTCCGGACCACCACCTGCTGGTGGACGACCACCGTATCGTGCTCTCAGAAGGACCTACCGAAAATGGTCACCGCCCCGCCGTCAACGCGCTGTTCCGTTCGGTGGCGCTGGTCTACGGGCAGCGAGCGATCGGCGTGTTGCTGTCCGGGGTCCTCGACGACGGTGTGCTCGGGTCAGCGGCGATCCGTTCCCGGGGCGGAACGACGATCGTCCAGTCACCCACCGACGCGTTGTTTGCTTCGATGCCGCTCAATGCGCTGGAAGCCGGCGTGACCGACCGCGAGGTGCTGGCCGCGGAGATGGGTGGCGTCCTCAAGGAGTTGGCAACGCGAGAGTTCGAGGAGCCGGGGATGGATCCTGACGAACGAATGGAAGTGGAAAACCGGATCGCGATGTCCCGGCGGTTCTCGGCGGAGATCGACGCCGAGGTGCTCGGGCCGCCGTCGGGATACACCTGCCCGGACTGCAATGGGTCACTGATCGCCGTCAGCGACGGTAACTACCGCTGCCGGGTCGGGCACGCCTGGACGGCCGACGCGTTGCTGTCCGCCCGCGACGAAGAGGTGGAAGGAGCCGTCTGGGTCGCTCTGCGTAGTCTGCAGGAAAAGGCCACACTGTCGCGGCGGCTGGCCGAGAGGGCCGGTGCGGGCATGATGGCGCGCCGCTACATCCAACTGGCCGACGAGGCCGAGCACGCCATGACGGTGTTGGGCGATCGGCTCCCGAAAGCGCACTCGGCGTCGGGCGAGCGCGGTGGCTAGGCTCCCGAGCCCGCTGGAGGTTTTCACCGGGACGCTGCACACGACGCCCGTCCTGACAATCGACGGCGTGCTGGACAGCAGCACCTACCTGACGCTGCGGAATCGCATCATCAAGGTCGCGCTCGAGGAACCACCCGCCGTCATCGTCGACGTCACCGCGCTCGAGGTACCCACCGCGTCGGCGTGGTCGGTATTCACCAGCGCACGCTGGCATGTCAGCACCTGGCCTGACGTTCCCATCGCGCTCGTCTGCGCCCACGCTGCGGTCCGGGAGGCGATCACCCGCGGCGGCGTCGCCCGCTACGTGCCGGTGTATCCCACCGTGGAGGCGGCGTGGAACGGCGTGCACGTCGGAGGCCGGCGTGGTCGTCAACGTGCCCACGCGCAGCTGCCCGCGACCTTGGCCAGTCTTCCCGAATCGCGGCGGCTGGTTCGGGAGGTGCTCGCAATCTGGTCGCAGTCCGATCTCATTCCGACCGCCATGGTGATAGTCAACGCGTTGGTGGAAAACGTGCTGCAACACACCCAAAGTGCACCGAGATTGCGGCTCGAAACGGACGGCGCGACGGTGACGGTCGCGGTCGCGGACGGTAGCTGCGCGGCCGCGCACCGACGGGAGCGCCCGGGTGGTGGGGCTGATACGGTGTCCGGCCTGGCTATCGTCGCCGCGTTGTCGCGTGCTTGGGGTAACAGTCCCACATCGTCGGGCAAAACGGTTTGGGCGGTCATCGGTCCCGAGAACCGGCTCTAGCCTGGCGACGATGCGGGCCGCAACGGCCCGAGGAGGAGCCAGGCAATCAGACCTAGCCTGGCGAGGATGCGGGCCGCAACGGCCCGAGGAGGAGCCGGGCAATCAGAGTAGTGTTCAACTTTAACCCCTGCTGCGGGCGGACGGAACGAGATGAACGACGAACCAGACGAATCCTTCGAGACGTTGCTGCGATACATGCGCGACTCGCGCGGGTTCGATTTCACCGGGTACAAGCGCACATCGCTGATGCGGCGGGTACGCCGTCGCATGGACCAGGCCGGTTACCAGACATTCGACGAGTACCTCGACATGCTGCAGGCCAGCTCCGACGAGTTCACCGCTTTGTTCAACACCATCCTGATCAACGTGACGGATTTCTTCCGGGACCCCGATGCGTGGGAGTTCGTCCGGACCGACATCATTCCCGCAATGCTTGCCGAGCGCGGGCCCAGCGACCCGATCCGGGTGTGGAGCGCCGGCTGTGCCTCTGGTCAGGAGGCCTACAGCCTGGCCATGCTGCTGGCCGAGGCCCTCGGACCGGAGGACTTCCGCCAGCGGGTGAAGATCTACGCAACCGACGTCGACGAGAACGCGCTTACCGAGGCCCGGGCTGCCTCGTACGACGCCAAGGCGGTCGAATCGGTACCCCCGGACCTACTGACGAAATACTTCGAAAAGATCAACGGCCGCTATGTGTTTCACAAGGATCTTCGCCGAGCGGTGATCTTCGGTCGCAATGATCTCGTCAAGGATGCCCCCATATCGCGGGTCGACCTGCTGGTCTGCCGCAACACACTGATGTACCTGAATGCCGAGACACAACGAAATGTCTTGGAGCGCCTGCACTTTGCGTTGGCCGCCCACGGAATACTTTTCCTCGGACACGCTGAGATGCTGGTGAACCACAGCGACCGGTTCACGCCGCTAGAGCTTAAGCACCGCGTCTTCCGGAGGGCAGCCGGCTCCCACGCCGGTCTGGAACGGTACGACCCGGCCATCTCGATGTATGAGCGGCACGGCGACCTGCAGGGTGTTATGGCGCTCCGTGAATTCGCGTTCCGAGCCAGCCCGGTGGCCCAGATCGTGGTGACCGGCGACGACACCGTCGCGCTGATCAACCAGCAGGCCGAATCCACCTTCGGCCTGTCCGCGCGCGATATCGGGCGGCTACTGCGCGACCTCGAAGTGTCATACCGGCCGGTGGAACTGCGAGCCTACTTGGAACAGGCGAAGGTGGAACGACGGTCGTCGCGGATCCAAGATGTCAGCTGGCAGCGTCCCGGCGCGGAAACCGTGTGGTTCGAGATCCACACCAACCCGCTCGTCGACGCCGACAACGGGCTGCTCGGGGTGTCGATTGTCTTCTTCGACGTGACGGCGACCCGGGCGCTGCTGGACAAGGTGGTCGAGACGAACCGGCAACTGGAAGGGGCTTACGAGGAGCTGCAGTCCACCAACGAAGAACTCGAGACCACCAACGAGGAATTGCAGTCCACGGTCGAGGAGCTGGAGACCACAAACGAGGAATTGCAGTCCACCAACGAAGAACTCGAAACGATGAACGAGGAGCTGCAGTCCACCAACGACGAGCTGCGCACCATCAACGATGAGCTGGGCGAACGCAGTGTGGAGCTCGACGACGCGCGTAAGTTCCTTGATTCGCTGGTGAACTCGGTCGGCCGTGGCATGGCGGTGGTCGACCGGGAAATGCGGGTCGCGGTGTGGAACCGCGGCTGCGAAGAACTGTGGGGCGTTCGCTCGGACGAGGCGATCGGCGCCGTATTCACCGCACTCGACACCGGGCTACCGATGGCCGATATCCGACCGTTGATCGGCAACGCGTTCGTCGACCCCGACAACACTGGTGAGGTGGTGGTCGATGCCGTCAATCGGCGCGGTCGGCCCACCCGGATCAAGGTGACATGCAACGGCTTCCGGTCAGACGAGAGTGCCGTCGACGGCGCGCTATTGCTGATGGAGGTCCAGCCCTAACCAACAGCGGCGCCGGTGTGCGGCTCCTGAAGTGCCGCAGCTTCGTGCATGGCTGCTGCGGCGCGGTGCTTCTCAGCGGCGTCCTGATGTGCTTCCCCGCTGCCATCGCCCGCATCGACAGCCGCTTGCTCGTGGATGGCGGCGGCGCGCCGATGGGCTTGTCCGGCAGCAGTGTGCGCGGCGGCGACGGCGTGATGCGCGGATACGGCGCGTTCCAGCGACTGCTGGGCCCGTAGCCGTGCCGTCTCGGCCGTCTTGGCGGTGGACGGCCTACCCTCCGCAAGCTCGGTTCGCCGTTGGCGAAGTTCGTCCGCGCGGGCTCGGGCTGCCTCGCCCCGGATCGAAGCAGAGTCCTGGGTGTTGTTACCCTGCCGCACCGTGGTCATGAGTGTGGAAACTCCGCCTCGACCAGCTGGCGCGCGATCTCGGCAACCGGTGTGTTCGAATTCTGCGACAACCGCGAGAGCAGCTCGAATGCCTGCACGGCGTCGATATGGAAGCGTTCCATCATCATGCCTTTGGCCTGGCCGATGACGTCGCGGGAAGCTAGCGCACTGCGGAATTGCTGGTCGCGGCGCAGCATGTTCCACGCCAGCGCGGTATGGGTGGCCATGATCAACCCGACTTCCATGGATTCGCCGTCGAAAGCGTGTGGGCGCTCCGAGTAGAAACTGAGCAGCCCCGTGCTGTGGCGATCGGTGAACAACCGGAACGACATGACGGACCGGATCGGACTTCCGTCGGTGATGTCGCGGCAGTAGCCCTGCCAGCGCTGCTCAGCCGTTACGTCGTCGATGCGGATGACTTCGTGATCCCAGGTTGCAGCCTCGCAGGAGCCAGCGCTGTGGTGCCGATGAAAATTCTCGAGCACCCTCGGGAAGCGCGCGGTTGCCGCTAACGTCCGGGCGCCGTCGCGCCCAACGATCGTGATTGCCGCGTGCTCAGCTCCCGGAACGGACTTCGCAGCGGTGGCGACGAGTTCGCCGAGCGGCCTCTCGAGGTCGTCGGTGAGTGGTTGTTCCTGAAGATGCCGCGTCAACTCGGCGATCTGGAGAACGATCGCATTATGGAGGTTCACAGTCATAAATTCTTCTCCGATCGAGGGGCCGATGGAGATCATGCCATCTTCTCGCCATTCGGTATTACTGGCAAGCGCCAGAACACGACCTGGTGTGTGGTGTCGGCGACAGATCACAAGGAGATAACGTGCGGTTCACCTACGCGGAGGCGATGACCGACCCGGCGTTCTACATTCCACTGGCGAAGGCGGCTGAGGCGGCCGGCTACACCAGCATGACGATCCCCGACAGCATCGCCTATCCCTTCGAGTCCGACGCGAAATACCCGTACACGCCCGACGGCAGTCGCGAATTTCTGGACGACAAGCCGTTCATCGAGACGTTCGTCCTGACCGCGGCACTAGGCGCGGTGACCACGAGGTTGCGGTTCGACTTCTTCGTGCTCAAGCTGCCTATCCGGCCGCCGGCCCTGGTGGCCAAACAGGCCGGTTCGCTGGCGGCGCTGATCGGCAACCGTGTGGGGCTTGGGGTGGGCACCAGCCCGTGGCCGGAGGATTACCAGCTGATGGGTGTCCCGTTCGCCAAGCGGGGCAAGCGGATTGACGAGTGCATCGAGATCGTGCGTGGGCTCACCACCGGCGACTACTTCGAGTTTCACGGCGAGTTCTACGACATTCCCAAGACAAAGATGACCCCGGCTCCCACACGGCCGATACCGATCCTGGTCGGCGGGCACGTCGATGCCGCGCTGCGCCGTGCAGCACGCGCGGACGGCTGGATGCACGGCGGCGGCGAGCCTGCAGAGCTTGACCGGCTTATCACCAAGCTCAAGCGGTTTCGGGAGGAGGAAGGTGGAACCGGACCGTTCGAGATTCACGTGATCTCCGCCGACGGCTACACCGTGGACGGCATCAAGCGCTTGGAGGACAAGGGCGTCACCGACGTCATCGTCGGCTTCCGTGTCCCCTACATCATGGGACCCGATACCGAACCGCTGGAGACGAAGATCCGCAATCTGGAGACGTTCGCCGAAAATGTGATCGCGAAAGTCTGAGCGCTACGGCGGATCCCACACCGGCGCTCGCTTCTTCCGGGTGCCGTGGCGGCCTCGATCGGGTTGTTGGTAAACCCGCTCAGGATCTGGGTGCGGTTCTCGATCTGCTTGGCATGCCGCAGACTGGGGGCGTCCAGCGCGGTGTTGAGGCCGATCTTGGTTTGCCACACGCCGTAGGCGTTGTTCTCAACGATCGACCGCGCCATTTTCAACGCGGCCGCCATCAGCTCGTCCGGCGCCACCACTTCATGCACCAGCTTGATGCGGTACGCCTCGGCGGCGTCGATGATGCGGCCGGTCAGCATCAGTTCCCGCGCGACCTCCCAGTTCCACAGCAGCCATTCCCCAACCGTAGGCCCCGATGGACCCGGTCGACGCGGACGCCGTCAAGTCACCATCGGTTGTTAGGGTGGTGGGCGAGGATTCTGTTGGGATTAGCCGCGGGCGAACAGGTTTCATCGACGCGGTGAGCGGCATTCCGCGGTTGAACAGGCGGTCAAAGGAGTGAACATGGCACGAACCGATGACGATACCTGGGACCTGGCGACCAGCGTCGGAGCCACCGCGACCATGGTGGCCGCGGCCCGGGCCGCCGCGACCAGGCGACCGCGGCCGGTGATCACCGACCCGTTCGCGGAGCCGTTGGTCCGGGCGGTCGGACTGGATGTGTTCACCCGGGTGGCCGCCGGTGAGCTGGACGATGCCGTCGACGGCGGCGTCGGATTTCCCCGAATGATCGACACGTTCGCTGCCCGGGCCCGGTTTTTCGACGAGTTCTTCGCCGATGCCGGCACGGCGGGCATCCGTCAGGTGGTGATCGTGGCCTCCGGCCTGGACGCCCGCCCGTACCGGCTGACCTGGCCGACGGGGACGACGGTGTATGAGATCGATCAACCCGAGGTGATCGCGTTCAAAACCGCGACGCTTTCCAAACTCGGCGCTGCACCCGCCACCGAGCATCGCCCCGTGGGTATCGACCTTCGCGACGATTGGCCGGCGGCGCTGCAAGGGGCGGGCTTTGACACCGCCCAACCCACCGCCTGGCTGGCCGAGGGGGTGCTCATCGGGTTTCTGCCGCCGGAGGCCGAAGTTCGATTGCTGGACAACATCACCGCGCTCAGTGCCGCGGGCAGCCGGCTCGCCGCCGACTACGGATCGATCATGGGTGAATCTGAGGCGGCCCAGCAACAGGCGCAGCTCTTGTCGGATCACTGGCGAGAACACGGCCTGGATCTGGATGCCACCGACCTGACCTACCCCGGTGAGCACACCGACGTCGCGGCACACCTGCAGGCGTACGGGTGGGACACAACCGGCAGCACCATGGCAGACCTCCTCGCCGCCGCCGGGCTGCCTCCGCTGGAAGGTGCCGACCTCGACGGTCCGCCCGTCTCGATCGACTACGTGCGCGCCACCCGAAAGTAGCCCGGCGACGATGCGGGCCGGAGCGGGCCCCAGGAGGACTCGGGCAATCGGAAGTAGACCGTCAGCTCAGGCACGTCTGGCCAACCACTCGGCCTGCATCACCATCAGCGCCAGCATGTCCAGCTGCGGTGTGTCGGGGTCGAGTTCGCGGTAACGCTGATAGACGTTGACGACGACCCGTTCGGCGTCCAGCCAACTCAGGTATTCCCCGAGGTCGATGTTGTCGGCGGCCTCGGCGAACGACAGGCCCTTGCGGTAGGCGGCCTCGGCTTGGTCGGCGATATGCACGAAATATCCACGGACCGCGCGAATTCCATCCGGATCGGTGACCGGACCGTGCCCTGGCACCACCGTCGGCGCATCGAGCGCGATCATCGCGTCACACGCGGCGATCCAGTTCGCGATCGGGCCGGTCCACACGATCGGCGTGCAGCCGATGAACAGCAGATCCCCGGCGAACAGCACGCCGGCGTCGGGAACGTGGATGACGGAGTCCGCGGCGGTGTGGGCGGGGCCCAGATTCAGCAGGCGGATCTGTCGGCCACCGACGTCGATGGTGAGGTCGTGGTCGAACGTCAGGTCGGCGTTGCGTAGCGTGATGCCGCTGAAGTCGAAGTGCCCGAAGCGGTCTCGCGCATAGCGTGTCGCGACCGGGCCGAGGTCGGCGGTCTGCGTCATGGCCAGCATTTCCGGAGCCATCCCGTGGGCGATCTCCTCGGCCGTGCCCTTGGCGGCGATGATCCGGACCGAAGCGTCCAGCAGTTGGTTGCCGTGGGTGTGGTCGCCGTTGGAGTGGGTGATCACGGCGTCGCTGATGGGCGCGTGGTCGGTGATGGGCCGCATCGCGGCCAGCATTTCGCGGGTCAATGCGAGGTCGAACAGGGTATCGACGAGCAGTGACGCGCTGTCGCCGGCGACCAGCCCGGCGTTACTCCAGCCGTATCCCCCGTCGGGTAGCGTCCACGCCCACACCCGATCGCCGACCTCGTGCAGCCCGCGGGTATAGGGCACCTTCGCCGATGCCCGGTTGGCGCGGAGCGGATCAGGTTTGGCGTCCGGGTTGGGCCGGGCCGCCAACCGATGTGGCGGCGGAGTCGCATGCACGGTCTGCCGGGTTTCGCCCAGCTCCTGCACCCTGAGAGTGACCACGTCGCCGTCGTGCAACCAGCCTGGGAACGACTCCAGCGCGGTCGGGCTGAGATGCTCGACAAGCGTGCAGGTGGGCACCGTGCCGGAGCCGAAGACGTCGCCAGGGGTCAGCGTCACCCCGCGCGAGGCGTAGGAGATGACTTCACCGAAGCTCCAGTCCATCGTGCCGGTGGACCCCGAACCGATCACCTTGTCGTTGACCAGTGCGGTCACCTGCAGGCTCAGCTTGCCGTCACGGCGGTATGGCTCGAGCTCGTCCGGTGTGACCAGATACGGCCCCAGCGTGACTCCGCTGTCTTTGCCCTTGGCCTGCCCGATTGCCAGCTGGCCCTCCAGACGTTGCAGGTCCCGCGCGGACCAGTCGTTGAAGATCGTGTACCCGATGATCGCCTGTTCGGCTTGCTCGACCGACAGGTCTTTGCCGCTCGTCCCGATGACTGCGGCGATCTCCAATTCGAAGTCCTGCCAAGCACTTCCGGGAGCCATCGGTGCGTCGTCGTAGGGCCCGAGAACCGTTGACGGACACGCGAAGTAAAACGCGGGAATCCGGTACCAGGTGTCGTTGAGCACCCGACCACCGCCGGCCGCCGCCTGGCAGCCGCGCATGTGATCTAAAAAGCACAGGCAATCGCGGACCGACGGTGGTCGCGGGATCGGCGCCATCAGCGTCACCTGGCCGAGACGCACCACCGCGTCGGGCGAGCGCAGCGCTTCCTCGCCGGCGAGGCGCAGTCCGGTAGCCCCGCGCCCGATCAACTCCAGCAGCGTTACTCCGGGCGGCATCGCATGTATCGCATCGCCGGAGAGGACTCCGGTGCGTTCGCCGTCATCTCTTCGAAACGTCACCCACCGCATACCCATTCACTCCTCACTGTTCGACCACCACCTCGTCGGGCTTCTTGTCCGGCCGCAGCCCCCGCCAGCTGGGTTGGCGCAGCCGGCCATCGGAGGTCCACTCGCTGTAGCGCACCTCCCCGACCAGCGCCGGCTTGACGAACATCACGCCCTTGGCGTCGCGGGTGGGAAGCGGTGCGCTGAAAGGGGATTCGTCGGTGCGCAGCGGCGCCAGCATCCTCTTGAGGTTGGCAAGCGCACGCTCAGTGAAGCCGGTGCCGACCCGCCCGGCGAAATGCAGCCCGCCCGCATCGGGGATACCCATCAACAGCGAGCCGATGCCGCTGGTGCGCCCTCCTTCGCCGGCGCGCCAGCCGCCGATGACGACTTCCTGGGTGTTCCAATGTTTGTCTTTGACCCACGACGCCGAGCGCCGGCCCGGCTGATAGGTGGAGTCGCGTTTCTTGGCGACCACACCCTCCCAACCATGCTTGCGGGAGAACTCCAGCGCCTCGACGCCGTCGCCGGGCAGTAGATCGGGAACGATGAGGTTACGGCCGCTGGCCAGCGTTTCCAAGAGTTGCCGGCGGTCGCTGTACTTGGCCCGCAGCAGCGAGCGGCCATCCAGGTAGAGCAGGTCGAACGCCCAGAACTCGACGCGGGTGGCGCGGACGCGGTTTTGCATTTCGGTGAATCTCGGTACCCCGGATTCGTCGAGAGCAACCACCTCCCCGTCGAATACGACGTGGTGGCCAGCGAGATCGGCTGCGACCGAACGTAGTTCGCGATACTCCCGAGTGACGTCGCGTCCGCTGCGCGACCGCAGCCGCACATCGCCGTGGTCGGCATCGACCAGCAGCCGGTAGCCGTCCCATTTGCCTTCGAATGCCCATTGGCTGGATTTCATGTTGGCCACCGAGCCTTCGGTGGCGAGCATGGGGGTTAACTCGTCGAAGTCGAAGACCTTCTGGTCTTTCATCCGGTGGGCCAGCCACTGGTCACCATTGGTCTGAATCAGCGCGTAGCGCCCGGAGATCCGGCTGCCGTGCAGGGTAACAATGACTTCGTCGTCGCGGAACTTCTCGGCGTCGTAAGTGCCTGAGTCCCAGATGATCACCTTGCCGGCACCGTACTCGCCCCTGGGGATGGTGCCCTCGAACGTGGCGTACTCCAAAGGATGGTCCTCGGTGTGTACCGCCAGATGGTTCACCGATGTGGTGTCGGGCAGGTTCTTCGGCACCGCCCACGACACCAGCACCCCGTCGCGTTCCAGCCGGAAGTCATAGTGCAGCCGACGGGCGTGGTGCTCCTGGATGACGAACGTATTGTTGTGACCGGTAGTGGGTTTCGCGCTGGGTACTGGCTCGGGTGTCTTCGCCGCATCGCGGATGCTGCGGTATTTGGTCAGCCGATCGTGGCTTGGGACATCCGGATCCAGGGGCGCCAGCAGGTCGCCGTCACGGGCGACGCGGGCAAGCACCTCGTCGTACCTCAATTGGCGAAGCCCGCCGTCGTCGAGTTCCCCCCAGGTGCGTGCCGCGGCGACCGTCGGCTGCTCCCGGCCGCGCAGCGAGTACGGCGCGACAGTGGTCTTCGACCCGTTGTTCTGGCTCCAATCCACGAACACCTTGCCTGCCCGCAAGCTCCTCGTCATGGTCGACGTGACCAGCTTTGGCATCACCTTTTCCAGTTGCTGCGCAATGTGTTTGGCCAACACGGTTGCGCCCCGGGTGCTCACCGGCTTGTCCAGTGGAGCGTAGAGGTGCAGCCCTTTACTGCCGCTGGTGAGCGGGAATGTGATCAGCCCGATATCGGCGATCAGGTCCCGGACAGCACGTGCCACCTCGGCCAGCTGGGCCATCGCCACACCTTCACCTGGGTCCAAGTCGAACACCAATCGCGTTGCCGGACCAGGCTTTAGCTTTTCGCCGCTTCGCGTCCACTCGGCGACGAACCGCCACTGCGGCACGTGCACCTCCAGCGCCGCCTGCTGGGCGATCCAGGCCAGCGCGGTGGGGCTGTCGATGATCGGATAGGTCGTCGTTCCGGACCGGTGCGTCACGCTGGCGCGGGGCAGCCAGTCAGGCGCCGACGAGGCCAGCTGCTTTTCGAAGAACGACGGCTGGTCAACGCCGTTGGGCCAGCGTTTGCGCGTGGCCGGGCGACCGGCGATGTGCGGCAGCATCACGTCGGCGATGTTGGTGTAGTAGTCGAAGACGTCTCCCTTGGTAGTTCCGGTGGCGGGATATAGCACTTTGTCGGCGTTGGTCAGCTTCACCCGCGGCTGCGCGGTCCTTGTCCCCGCCGCCCGTGGCCGATCCGGCGCCGAATTCATGTTGTCAACGTACCGTCGAGTCGGGCTATGAAACTGAGCAATGCATCCCTGGCAGCGCTGCCGATCGCAACGCCGAGCTATGACCGCCACAGCGTCGGCGTCGGCATCGCGCATATCGGTGTCGGTGGATTTCACCGAGCGCATCAGGCCATGTACATTGACCGGTTGCTCGAGCGCGGTTTGGCGCGCGAATGGGGCATCTGCGGGGTCGGGGTCATGCCCGCCGACCGCCGGATGAGAGACGTCCTGCGTGCCCAAGACGGGCTGTACACGCTGATTCTGGAGAACCCCGATGGCAGCCGGGAGGCGCGAGTGATCGGCTCGATCGTCGACTACCGCTACGCGCCCGACGATCCGGAGGCGACCATCGAGCTGCTGGCCGCGCCGACCACCCAAATCATCTCGCTGACCATCACCGAGGGCGGCTACCACGACCCTGACGGGCCGGCGTTCGTATTGATCGGCGAGGCCCTGGTCAGGCGCCGTGACCGCGGCATCGCCTCGCCGACGATCGTGTCGTGCGACAACATCGAGAGCAATGGCGAAGTCGCACGGGGGGCCCTCACCGCGCATGCCGAACGCCGGCATCCGGGCCTGGCCGCCTGGGTGGCCGAACACACCCGGTTCCCGGGTTCGATGGTGGACCGGATCACCCCGGCCACCACACCCGATGTCATCGCCGCGGTGGAACGTGACTTCGGTGTCGCCGACCAGTGGCCGGTGGTGGCGGAGCCGTTTACCACCTGGGTGCTCGAGGACGACTTCTCCGACGGCAGGCCGCCGTTAGAAGATGTGGGGGTCCTGCTGGTGGACGATGTGGGCCCGTACGAGCTGATGAAGCTGCGGCTGCTCAACGCCGGCCACCAGTGCGTGTGCTACTTCGCCTACCTCTGCGGGTACCGCTTCGTCCACAACGCGGCCCGTGACCCGCTATTCGCCGAATTCCTAATGGCGTACTTCGATTCCGAAGCCACCCCGACGCTGCGGCCGGTGCCCGGTATCGACCTGGCTGCCTACAAGCGCACGCTGATCGAGCGGTTCGCCAACCCCGGGGTCCGCGACACCGTCGCGCGACTGTGCGCCTACTCATCGGATCGCATCCCGAAATGGCTGCTTCCGGTGATCCGCGCCAACCTGCTCACCGGGGCGCCCATTCGGCTGGCGTCGGCGACGGTGGCCAGCTGGGCCCGCTACGCCGAGGGTGTCGACGAGCGCGGCGAACCGATCGAGATCATCGACCAGCTGGCCGACTCGCTGGTGCCGATCGCCCGCTCACAGCGCGCGCATCCAACAGCCTTCATCGAGAACACCGCGGTGTTCGGGGAGCTGGCGCAGGTGCCTCGCTTCGTCGAGGCCTATCGCTGGGCGCTGGATTCATTGCATCGCCGCGGGGCACGGGCGACGTTGGAGGCGTTGCTGCACGGCGCCACGAAGGCGGTGGCTCCATGACCCGCGGACTGGTGATCGGCGAAGCGTTGATCGACATCGTCGAGCGCGGCGGCCAAGTCAGCGCTGAACATGTCGGCGGCAGCCCGCTGAACGTCGCCGTCGGACTTGCGAGGCTGGGCCGCGATGTCGATTTCCTGACGCACATCGGTGACGACCCGCACGGCCAGCTCATTACTGACTACGTCAATTCCTCAGGCGCACAACTTGTTCCGGGAAGCATCACCGACACCCGGACACCGACCGCACGAGTTACCGTGAGCGACGACGGGTCGGCCACCTACGTGTTCGATCTGGACTGGCAGCTCTCCGGTATACCGGCGGCCGCGCCGCCGCTTTTCGTACACACCGGATCCATTGCCGCCACGCGGGAGCCGGGCTGTCTGGCGGTCGCGGCCCTGATCGACACCTACCGCGTGTCAGCCACGGTCACCTTCGACCCCAATGTGCGTCCAACGCTGATCGCCGACCGGGGTTTGGCCCGCGAACGCATCGAGCACCTCGTCGAACGCAGCGACATCGTCAAGGTCAGCGACGAGGATCTGCGCTGGATCGATCCCGACCGTGCGCCTGAGCGACTCGCCCGGACCTGGTTGGCGCTGGGACCCTCGATCGTCGCGGTGACGATGGGTGAGCGGGGCGCGGTGGCGGCATGCGCGGCGGGTGAGGCCCGGGTAGCGGCCCGGCCGGTGCAGGTGGTGGACACCGTCGGCGCCGGCGACGCGTTCATGGTCGGCCTGATCGACGCGCTGTGGGGATCGAGCCTGTTGGGCGCTGACCGGCGTGGCGAACTTCGCCGGATAGGGCTCGATGCCCTGACGGCCGCGCTCGAGGTGGCCAGCCTGTCGTCAGCGTTAACGATCGTCCGCGCCGGTGCTGACCTGCCTGATCGGGCCGCGCTGGATGCTGCCACTGCGTCCACCACAATGGGGGCCAAGCCGTCTGAACTGCCTTAACAACGGCCCCCGTCAGCTAACCTATCGGTTGCACCAGAAGGGAACGCTTCAGGGGCCGCAGATGCCGCTCGGCCAGAATGTCAGACGATTGGCGCGGCTGCCTTCGGCGTTGACAGACGCCCGATAGCGAAGGCCGGCGAGGGGATTCCGATGCGTGTTGGTTTGCTGTCCGGGCGTCCCCGTGGTGCCCACGACGTCGCCGCGTGGGCGGGACGCATCGGTGCCACCGCCACCGACACCAGCGAAACGGCTTTACAGAAGCGCCTCGCCGTCGTGCTGTTCGCGGGAACCGTGCCGCTCACGGCGCTGTGGAGCGGGATCTACCTTCTGATGCACGTCCCGTTTGCCGCCGCGGTGCCGGCGTTTTATTCGGTCTTCACCCTGGTGAACACCGCCTTCTTCGCCTGGACCCGCAATCTCGAAATCTATCGCTTCACCCAACTGCTCCTGGTCCTGATCCTGCCGTGGCTGGTGACGATCGCGCTCGGCGGCTTCAGGCAATCCAGCGTGGTCATCATCTGGGCCGCACTCTGTCCTCTGGGATCGCTTCTGCTCGAAGAACTCAGGCGAACACTGCTCTGGATCGTCGGCTTCGTCGCGCTGCTAGTCGTGACCGCGCTGCTGCAGCCCCATCTGGTGCCAGCGGACCTGCCCGACGCCTTCGTCACCTGGTTCTTCGTGCTCAATGTCGGATCGGTGATCGCGATCGCGTTCGGGCTTCTGTATTACTTCGTTCGGCCGCCGCAACTTCTTCCAGGAACGCTCGGAGATGCTGCTGCTCAACATCCTGCCGAAGGAAATCTCTGAGGCGCTGAAGACGGAACCGCGCGCGATCGCCGCCCACTATGACGGCGCCAGCATCCTGTTCGCCGACATCGTCGAGTTCACCCCGATAGCGGCGACCATGACGCCGCTAAGCCTGGTCGATCTGCTCAACGAGGTGTTCCAGTGCTTCGACGCACTCGTCGACAAGTACGACCTGGAGAAGATCAAGACGATCGGCGACTGCTACATGGTCGCCGCCTGGGTGCCGCGCCCGCGCGCCGATCACGCCCAGGCCCTGGTCAACTTCGCGCTCGACATGCAGGACGAGATCGGCCGGCGGACGTTCGGCGGGCGAAGACTCGCCTTCCGCATCGGCATCAACTCCGGCCCGGTCGTCGCGGGCGTCATCGGCCACAAAAAGTTCATATACGACCTCTGGGGCGAGACCGTAAACATGGCTAGCCGCATGGAGTCGCACGGCCAAAGCGGCGTCATCCAAATCACGCGCAACACCTTCGACCTCGTCGGCGATGAATTCGACTGCGAGGCCCGGGGGACGATCGAGGTCAAGGGGGCGGGCCGCGTCGATACGTGGTGCGTAACCGGAAGGAAGCGGGCTGGCGAGCGACCGCTGAGCCTTGATCCATCGTCCGGCCCGTGCTGATCGAGAACGCCGCCCATTCCGGTAGACGAGTACGCGGACCGACGATGTGGGCATACTGGCTCTATGCGTTCCATCTGGAAGGGCTCGATCTCCTTCGGGCTGGTCAACGTCCCGGTCAAGGTGTACTCCGCCACCGAGGACCACGACATCAAGTTCCATCAGGTGCACGCCAAGGACAACGGCCGCATCCGGTACAAGCGGGTGTGCGAGGTGTGCGGCGAGGTGGTCGAGTACCCCGATGTCGCGAGGGCATACGAATCCGACGACGGCCAGATGGTGGTGATCACCGACGACGACATTGCGACGCTGCCGGAGGAGCGCAGCCGTGAGATCGAAGTGCTGGAGTTCGTCCCCGCCAGTGACCTCGACCCGATGATGTATGACCGCAGCTACTTCCTGGAGCCCGATGGCCAATCGTCCAAATCGTATGTGCTGCTTGCCAAGACGCTATCTGAGACCGACCGGGTGGCAATCGTGCACTTCGCGCTGCGCAACAAAACCCGGCTTGCGGCGTTGCGAGTCAAGGATTTCAGCAAGCGCGGCGTGATGGTGGTGCACACCTTGTTGTGGCCCGACGAGATCCGCGACCCCGACTTCCCGGTGCTCGACAAGAAAGTCGAGATCAAGCCGGCCGAGCTCAAAATGGCGGGGCAAGTGGTCGAATCGATGGCCGAAGAGTTCAACCCGGAACGCTATCACGACACCTACCAGGACCAGCTGCACGAGCTGATCAAGGCCAAACTCGAAGGCGGGGAAGCGTTTACCGTCGAGGAACAATCGACCGAGCTGGACGAGACCGAGGATGTCTCCGACCTGCTCGCCAAGCTGGAGGCCAGCGTGAAGGCGCGCTCGGACGGCGGCAAGCCGCCCGCGAAGAAGACACCGGCCAAAAAGGCGCCCGCCAAAAAGGCACCCGCGAAGAAGGCGCCCGCCAAAAAGACCCCGGCGAAGGCGGGATCCAAGTCCTGATCGTGGCATCGTCGGTATGGTCACGACATGAAGCGGCGCACCCTCGAAGCGGTCATCTATGAACGCGATCCGCCGATTGCGCGGATCATCCTCAACCGGCCTGACAAGGCCAACACCAAGGACTCACGCTTGGTTCGGGAAGTCGACGATTGTCTTCACGAGGCCGACCGGGACAACGAGATCAAGGTGGTGATCCTCAAAGCCAACGGCAACGGCTTCTGCGCCGGGCACGTGGCTGGCTGGGGCCCGGACGAGAACCCTTATCCCGAGTTCGGCACTACATTCGAGGAACTGTACAAGGGCACCGCCGACCTGTTTCTGTGGCCGACGCTGTACCTGTGGGAGTTCCCGAAGCCGACGATCTCCCAGATCCACGGCTATTGCATGGGAGGTGGGATCTATCTGGGCCTGCTGACCGACTTCTGCGTCGCATCCGAGGATGCGTATTTCCAGATGCCGCTTGCGCAGAGCCTCGGGGAGCCCGGTGGGCACACCATGATCGAGCCGTGGTTGATGATGAACTGGCATCGCACCATGGACTGGCTGCTGCTGGCTCCTACCCTCAGCGCCCAGCAAGCACTCGACTGGGGACTTCTCAACAAGGTGGTACCGCGAGACGACCTCGAGGAGACCGTTGAGGAGATGGCTCGCAGAATCGGGCAAATCCCATTGACGACGTTGATGTTGAAGAACAACGTGAAGCGGGCCTGGGAGTTGATGGGAATGCGGGTTCACCTGCAGGTCAGCCACATCTTGACCAACCTGGTCGGCGCGGCATCCGACGTCCAGGCCCGGCGAGCCGAGCTCAGAAAGTCCGGTCTGAAGCCGCGGGATTTTGTCGGTCGCGATGAACCTGACTCGCATGCGTAGTGTTCGTTCCCCACTATTTGGAGGTGACATGGATCTCGAGGACACCCGCGAAAGGATCATTTACGAAAAGAAAGGCCCCATCGCGCGCGTCACGCTGAACTGGCCCGAGAAGGCAAACGCCCAGGACCAGAAGCTTGTCGAGGAGATGGACGCTGCGCTACTGGATGCGGACCGCGGCCAGCGCATCCTCGAGACGATCCGCCTGCAGGGCAAACGCGGGCCGGTCCCAGTCGATCCCGCTTTCTCGATCCCCCTCGGTCGCGCCGACATCAAGCGGCCAGGCACCGATGTGACCCTGATCAGCTACGGGCGCAGCGTGCACGACGCGCTCGCCGCCGCGACAACGCTGCAGGAGCAGGGCGTGAGCGCCGAGGTCGTCGATCTGCGCACCCTGGTGCCACTCGACGTCGAGACGATGTTGGAGTCCGCCCGGCGTATCCGAAGAGTCGTGGTCGTGCACGACGCGGTCCAATTCGGCGGGCCGGGAGCGGAGATCACCGCGATCCTGCAGTCGGAGCTGTTCGGTGAGCTCGCCGCACCGATCGAGCGGGTGGGCGCGAGGTTCGTCCCGGCCCCGGCCGAGCCGGCCCTGGAGGCGCAGGTATACCCATCACCGGCACGGATCGTTGCGGCCGCCCAGCGCACCTTGCGGCCGGTGAATGCGCGTGGGTGACTTCGTCATTCGCATCCCGCGAGTCTCCGTCGCGGTCTCTGAAGCCGAGCTCGTGGACCTGCTCGTCGAAAACGGCCAGCACGTCCACGCCGATCTATGTCATCGCAACCGAGAAGGCGGAACAGGAGATCGAGGCGGGCGCATCGGGCACAGTGCTGTGGACCGGTGAAGTCGGCGCCACGTACAACATTGGCGGCGAGATCGGTGTGATCAAGTCCTGATGCCGCCGCAAGGACTTGTTCGCGCGGCCGCCCGAGCCCGCAAGGCTTGTTACGGTTGCGCCCGACAACCGAAAGAAAGGCCGCAATGATCCTGGACAGATTCCGACTCGACGACAAAGTCGCCGTCATCACCGGCGGTGGCCGCGGGCTGGGTGCGGCCATCGCGGTGGCCTTCGCCGAAGTCGGCGCGGACGTCCTCATCGCGTCGCGAACGCAATCCGAACTAGAGGCCGTCGCCGAACAGGTCCAAAGCGCTGGCCGCCGCGCCCATGTCGTCGCCGCCGACCTCGCCCACCCCGAGGCGACCGCGCAGCTGGCCGCGCAGGCTGTCGAAGCCTTCGGGAAACTAGACATTGTCGTCAACAACGTCGGCGGTACCATGCCCAACACACTGCTGACCACCTCCACCAAGGACCTCAAAGACGCCTTCACCTTCAACGTCGGGACCGCCCACGCGTTGACCACCGCGGCCGTGCCCTTGATGCTCGAGCACTCCGGCGGCGGCAGCATCATCAACATCACCTCCACCATGGGCCGGCTGGCCGGACGGGGTTTCGCCGCCTACGGCACCGCCAAAGGGGCGCTCGCCCACTACACCCGGCTGGCCGCCCTGGACCTGTGCCCGCGTATCCGGGTCAACGCCATCGCACCGGGGGCGATCGTCACCTCAGCGCTGGATGTAGTGGCCTCCAACGACGAGCTGCGCAAACCGATGGAGAAGGTGACGCCGCTGCGCCGCCTGGGCGACCCAGTCGATATCGCCGCGGCCGCAGTGTATTTGGCGTCCCCGGCGGCCGGCTACCTGACTGGCAAGACACTCGAGGTCGACGGTGGACTCACCTTCCCCAATCTCGACCTCCCCATCCCGGACCTGTGAGGAGCCAGCCATGGCCATTCCCGTCGTGCAGATCGGCACCGGCAACGTCGGCGTGCATGCGTTGAGGGCGCTGATCAGCAACCCGGAATTCCAGCTCACCGGGGTCTGGGTGTCGTCGGACGCCAAGGCCGGCAAGGACGCGGCAGAGCTTGCCGGACTTGAGGATTCGACCGGTGTGCGGGCCAGCACCGATCTGGATGCCGTGATCGGCACCGGGCCGCAGTGCGCGGTCTACAACGCCATGGCCGACAACCGGCTGCAGGAGGCGCTGGAGGATTACCGGCGCATCCTGGCCGCCGGGGTCAACGTCGTCGGCAGCGGCCCGGTTTTCTTGCAGTACCCGTGGCAGGTCATCCCCGACGAGCTCATTGTGCCACTAGAAGATGCTGCGCGCGAAGGCAATTCGAGCCTGTACGTGAACGGCATCGACCCGGGCTTCGCCAATGACTTGCTGCCGCTGGCATTGGCCGGCACCTGCCAGAGCATCGAGCAGGTGCGGTGTATGGAGATCGTCGACTACGCCACCTACAACAGTCCTGTCGTCATGTTCGATGTCATGGGATTCGGTAAGCCGATCGACGAGATACCGATGCTGCTGCAATCGGGTGTGCTGAGCATGGCATGGGGATCGGTTGTGCGACAAATTGCTGCGGGCCTGGGCATTTCGCTCGACGAGGTGGCCGAGATGTACATCCGTGAGCCGGCACCCGCGGACTTCGACATCGCCTCCGGGCATATCCCCAAGGGCAGTGCTGCGGCGTTGCGGTTCGAGGTGCTCGGGATGGCGGACGGCGTGCCAGCCGTCGTGCTCGAGCATGTCACCCGGTTACGGGAGGACCTGTGCCCGGACTGGCCGCAGCCCGCGCAGCCCGGGGGCTCGTATCGCATCGAGATCACCGGCGAACCCTCGTACGCCGTGGACGTCTGTTTGAGCAGCCGCCGGGGCGATCACAACCATGCCGGGCTGGTCGCCACCGCGATGCGGATCGTCAACGCGATCCCGGCGGTGGTGGCCGCTGCGCCCGGTATCCGGACGACCCTCGACCTGCCCCTAATCACCGGTCGGGGGTTGTACGCGCCGGGCTGACACAACGCCACAACAACGTCGCGCCCGCTGAGCGTGCTTCGGAGAGCTTCGCTTAACCTAACTTTCTTATTCGACGTTGCGGATCGAAGGTCGGTGAGTTGGCGCAGGACACCCAGGCCCCGCCCCAGACGGGCTGGTATCTGCTCGGACCGGCATTCGTCGCAGCTATCGCTTATGTCGATCCCGGCAACGTAGCGGCCAACGTCAGCGCCGGCGCGCAGTTCGGCTTCCTGCTGCTGTGGGTCGTCCTCACCGCCAATGCGATGGCCGGCTTGGTGCAGTACCTGTCGGCGAAGCTCGGGCTGGTGACCGGGCGCTCGCTGCCTGAGGTGGTCGGTCGCCAGCTGAACCGCCCGGGACGGCTGGCGTATTGGGCGCAGGCCGAATTGGTGGCAATGGCAACCGATTTGGCCGAGGTGGTGGGCGGAGCTATCGCGCTGCGCATCCTTTTCAACCTGCCGCTGCTGATCGGCGGTGTGATCACCGGTGTGGTGTCGCTGTTGCTGCTGACGATCCAAGACCGACGCGGCCAGCTCTGGTTCGAGCGCGTCATCACCGGATTTCTGCTTGTCATCGCGGTCGGGTTCGCGGCCAGCTTCTTTGTCGCCACACCGCCCCCCAATGACGTGCTCGGCGGCCTGGTCCCCCGCTTTCACGGCACCGAAAGCGTGCTGCTGGCCGCCGCCATTCTGGGCGCCACCGTCATGCCGCACGCGGTGTATCTGCACTCAGGCCTGGCCCTTGACCGGCATGGACATCCCGCCACGGGACCGCGGCGGCGGCGGCTGCTGCGAGTCACCCGCTGGGACGTCGGGCTGGCCATGATGGTCGCCGGCGCGGTCAATGCGGCGATGCTGTTGGTTGCTGCGCTAAACATGCAAGGCCGCGGCGGCACCGGCTCCATCGAGGGCGCCTACGCCGCTGTCCACGACATCCTGAGTCCGACGATCGCGCTGTTCTTCGCCATTGGGTTGCTCGCATCCGGCTTGGCGTCCGCTTCGGTGGGCGCCTATGCCGGCGCCGTGATCATGCAGGGATTGCTGCACCGGTCGGTTCCCATGCTGGTACGCCGTTTGGTCACGCTGAGCCCCGCGTTGGTGGTTCTGGCGAGTGGTTTCGACCCGACCCGAGCGCTGGTGCTGTCGCAGGTCGTGCTGTCGTTCGGCTTACCGTTCGCGGTGCTTCCGCTGGTCCGGCTGACCAGCAACGCTGCGCTGATGGGTACCGACACCAACCGTCGCATCACCACCGCTGCCGGGTGGGTGATCGCCGTGATGATTAGCCTGCTTAATGTGACCCTGATTTTTCTGACAGTGACCGGCTGAATGTCCGCCGGCCGGCATGCCTACTTCGCGTACGGGTCGAACCTGTGCGTCAGGCAGATGGCGCAACGCTGTCCCGCCGCCCGCAATCCGCGACCAGCGGTGCTCACCGATCACGATTGGCTGATCAACCAACGCGGAGTGGCCACCGTCGACCCGTTCGCCGGGGGCCAGGTTCACGGGGTGCTGTGGCAGCTTTCGGACCACGATCTGGCCACCTCGGACATCGCCGAGGGGGTGCCGTTGCGCTATCGGCGCGACCGGCTGATCGTGCACACCGACGACGGGCCGTCGCACGCCTGGATCTACATCGACCACCGCGTGACTCCGGGTGCACCGCGGCCCGGTTACCTCGAGCGGATCATCGACGGCGCACTCCACCACGGGCTGCCGCAACGCTGGATCGACTTTCTGCGCCGATGGGATCCCGCCCAGTGGCCACGCCCGGCGTCACGGTCTACGCCTGCGCCACAAACGCTTTCCGCATTAGTCTCCGAACCCGGGGTGCTCGAAGTCAGCCGGCTGCGGTCGCGTTTCGGCTTTCTGGCCATTCACGGCGGCGGCCTGGAACAGATGACCGATGCGATCGCGGAACGTGCCGCCGAGGCCGCCGAGGCGTCGCTGTATTTGGTGCGGCATCCCGATCGGTATCCGCATCACCTGTCCTCGGTTCGCTTCCGCGCCGACGAGTCGCCGCGGCTCGCTGAGTTCCTCGACCATGTCGACGTCGCGGTCTCGCTGCACGGCTACGGCCGGTTCGGGCGCAGCACGCAGCTGTTGGCCGGGGGCCGCAACCGCACACTGGCCGCGCACCTGGCCCGGCATATCGACGTGCCCGGGTATCAGGTCGTCACCGATCTCGACGCGATCCCGCTCGAGCTGCGGGGCTTGCATCCGAATAACCCGGTCAACCGGGTGCGCGGCGGTGGCGCACAGCTGGAACTGTCATCGCGGGTTCGGGGCATCAGCCCGCGCAGTCCACTACCCGGCGACGACGGACTATCCCCGGTGACCTCCGCCCTGGTGCAGGACCTGGTAGCCGCGGCCCAGGCCTGGGGCTGAACCGTCACGGTCGCGTTGCGATGCCGCGCGTAGCATCGAAGCGACCGATGATCGGAGGTGGCTGGTGGCCAAGGAGTTTCGCTTCGGAGTGGGTATCCGGTCAGTCAAGTCAACTGCTGCCCTACAGCAGAAGGCACGGCGCCTGGAGGGCTTCGGCTTCGATGTCCTCTATGTGCCAGATCACCTGGGCGCGCCGGCGCCGTTTCCCACGCTGACCGCGATCGCCCTGGCCACCACGACGATCCGGGTGGGGACGTATGTGCTCAACGCGTGCTTCTACAAGCCGGCTTTGCTGGCGCGTGACGTCGCCGAACTGGATGTGCTGAGCGGCGGTCGTCTCGAAGTCGGCCTCGGTGCTGGCTACGCACGGGAAGAATTCGAGGCCGCGGAGCTGCCATACCCGAGCGCCGGGCGCCGCGTCGACTACCTCGAGCACGTAACAACCTATCTGAAGAAGCACCACCCCAGCGTCCCGATCCTTATTGCGGGCAACGGCGATCGGTTGCTGACTGTGGCCGCTCGGCACGCCGACATCGTCGGGCTGACGGGCGCCAACCCTCGGGCGATCGTCGATCCCCTGGCCGAGCGCATCGAGTTCGTGCGCAACGCGGCCGGTGACCGGTTTGCTGACCTCGAGTTGAACCTGGCCATCACGGCGGTGCCAGCTGACAATTCCGGGATCCCCGACCTGTCGCTGACCCGCAGGTATGCGCCCACCCTGTCTCATGAGGAGTTGTTGGCGATGCCGTCGGTGCTGACCGGGTCACCGCGTGACATGGCCGACACGTTGCGCGGCTACCGCGAGACGTACGGGCTGACATCTTTCACCGTGCAGGACGGCCACGCCGAGAGTTTCGCCAAAGTGATTGCGGAGCTGCGGTAACGCTGCCGGCTGGCCCGCCCTCGGGGACCTGACGAAAACTCTTGGATGCCGGTCTCTAATCGATTCGAGCCATCACCAGGCAGAGTACGGAAAGCCAACCCGACGTCCCTGGGTAACTCAAACCTATGGCCGACGGCGACGAACACTGGTCGGGGCGAATCATCAAGGGCACGTGCCGGATTCAGATCAAGTGTGGATGGCCGACGGGCCGGGACCAGAGCTGAGTGACCGCGGTCCGTGTGGACGATCCTGACTTGACCGGGATCCAAGACGGTCTAGCCGAGGCGGCGAACAGTGAGGGGCCGAATTCGGCGATACCAGCATAGTCGCCGTCGACGTGCACCACTCCCGAGCCCATGATGGACAGCCGTTTCAGCGATCAGCAAGTGAATCGGCCGACGATGCACGCCCCACCAGGTGGACGGGGGCTCCGAACCCACGCTCATGCCGATGAGCGTGTTCAATGTGGACTCGATTGCTCATGTTTCGACTCTGGTTGGTGCTCGGTGTCAGCCGTGGTGGGGAATCCCGGACACGGTGTGATCGGCTTGCGCGAGGGCTTCGGCGAGCAGGCGCAGCACGTGCCCGCCCGAGAGGCGATACAGTCGTGCGCGGCCGTCGGCGCGTTGCTGAACCAGTCCGACCATGCGTAGCTTCCCTAGGTGCTGGCTGGCCACGGTCGGGGTGCATTCGGCCGCTTCCGCTAATGCGCTCACTCCGAGTTCACCGTCACGCAGCGCCCACAACAGCCGCAGACGCGTGGGTTCGGCCAGCATCGACAACATCAGTACGGCTTGGGCCACCTGCGCGTCGGTCAACCGCTCGTCATGCCCCGCTGGCCTGGTCTGTGCAGTCGCCTTGCTGCTGGTCATCACGTCGTCCTTTTCTCACGGCTCTGCCCACCCAGTGTGACACCGAGCTGTTCGTGGCACCGGTTGTCATCACCTTCTCATCTTCACGAATGCGAAGATGAGTGTATATTGGCGGGTATGAGTTTCACCACCCCTGCACTGCTCGCCGCCGCGGCCGGCGTCGGTTTCGGCCACGCCGTCCTTCCAGATCACTGGGTTCCCTTGTCGGTGATCGCTCGAACCCAGCGCTACCCGCTGCGTCGGGTGCTGCGGTTGTCCGGTCTGGCGGGTCTGGCCCATGTCGCACTGTCGCTGATCCTGGGCGCGATCGTCATCGGTGTCGGCCTGCAATTCCGCTCCATCGTCGAGCGCCGCGAAAGCTTGATCGTGGGCGGCCTGTTGATCGCGACCGGAGCCGTGTTCTTGGTCTTCGAACTCCTCGGACGCGGTCATGGACACAGCCACGACGAGCACGGCGGACACAGTCATGGACACGGGCACGGCGATGGGCATGGCCATGATCATGGGCACCATAGCCAGGGATATGACCACAGCCACCACGACCACGATGGCGCGCATGACCTTGATCACCAGCGCGCAGCAGGAATCGTCGATGTGGCGACGAGCGCCCCGACCCCGCATGAGCACAGCCGAAGTCGTACCGCTCGGCTGCTCGCTTTCGCGGTGCCGTTCGGCGCCGCCGCCTCACCGGACCTGACGATCTTGCCAGTCTTTCTGGCGGCCAGCGCGGTGGGACTGGCCGCCGCGACCGGCACGCTGATCGCGTTCTCCTTGGTCACCCTCGGCACAGTTGTCGGATTGACCATGCTCGGTGCCATCGCTGGCTATCAGTTGCGCGGTGCCTGGGTCGACAAGAGCGCCAACTTGATCGCCGCCGTCGTGCTTTTGATCATCGGTGTTCTTGTCGCGTGCAGCATCATCTGACGCAGGACCCACTCGCGGGCCGCGTCATCAAATCCGGCCGAGATCCGGCTCTTAAGTAGCGCCGCTGGGCGGGAGTTCTATGCCAGTGGCAGGCCGGTTGTCGGCGGTGCGGGGAGCCTCGTCAGCGAGAGCCCCTGGTGCGGGCGGACGGTGTGCGTTATGCCGGCGCCGCGACACGATGCGCTCTTCTGGGGTGCCAGTGCTTCGCGCGGTAGGGCGCCAAACACACGTCGTCGTGGCGGGCGCCGGACCCCAAACGACATGAGATATGGTGATAGCATCGATATCAGGAGTGGGCGAATGCCAGATATACTGATCAGAGGTTTGTCCGAAGCCGCAGTTGCCCGTATTGACGCCGACGCCACAGCCCAAAGACTTTCTCGCAACGAGTATTTGCGCCGCAAATTCGAAGCCGAGCGATCGCCCTCCGCGACGGGCGGGCAACTCACCATCGAAGACCTGCGCCGCGCGGCTGAAGCCGCCAAGGATCTCAATAATCCGCAGGTGATGGAGGCCGCGTGGCGGTAACCACGTGGCTCATCGACAAGTCGGCATATACCCACTTAGTGGAATCTCCCGATGCGCTGGCATGGATCGACCGCATCGAGCGCGGCATGGTGCGAATCAGCACCATCACCCGACTCGAACTTGGGTATTCGTTTCGGACCGCCGCGCAAGCACGCAACGAATCAGTCTCACCACCGCTTGTCCTCATGCCGGTGGCATACCTCACCCCGGCAGTGGAAGATCGCGCAGTTGAGGTGCAGCTGTTGCTGGCCGACCGCGGCCGGCATCGTGCGCCGTCCATCCCTGACCTTCTCATCGCGGCCGCCGCCGAAGTATCCAACCTGACAGTTTTGGCCCTGGACAAGGACTTTGAGCTGATAGCAGAGATCACGGGGCAACCGGTCGAGCGGCTCCGTCTCATCACCTAACCATCCTCGACAAGACCGCACACCTAGACGCAGTCGGAGACCCGTCTGGGTTTGCTTCGGCCGGGCCGAGCATCTTCGCCAGCACATCGAGACCGACGACGGCCACAGTGTCTACGACCGGTGCTACGGCTGGCGCAAAGACAGTGAAAGCCTCAACAACGCCCTCGACCGCGCCCTGTATGGCGGCCACATGATCGCCTACAGCGCCGTTCGCCAACTGAGGTGATGCGTGGATTCGCGTTGAGCCGCAACACTATAGCGGCCTACCTACATCGACGACGACAATCCCGACAGCGAGCCGCCTAACGCCCGCGACCACGACCAGGTCCACCTAACGCCGACCACGCACGCCCACGCGTCGCGTGGCCTATGCCGTGCCCGCTAAACTCACACCCGGTTGCACCCCGACGACCAGCCCAAGCGCCGGGAACGGCACCAGGACGCCAAGAACACCGCTCAAACCCGCACAGCGAGCCGACCGGCAAGGTTTTAGTCAGGTATTCGAAGACGTCCCCGGCCCTCGTAGCTCAGGGGATAGAGCACGGCTCTCCTAAAGCCGGTGTCGCAGGTTCGAATCCTGCCGGGGGCACTCGTGTTTTCGCAGGTGAGCGATGGTTTGCGGGTATTCGCCTACTGGTCTTGGCTTCATCTGGTCGGTGCCTGGTCGGTGATTGCAGAGGTGACGGTGGTCATGGGCGCGGAAGACAAATCGGTGGTCGCGGCTCCCGGACCGGAACCTTGCTGAATGTGACCCACGCAACACCTTGGTCCGTAGTGTGTCAAGACAAGGGACTGCCACCACCCCGTCCACGGACGATAACTGACAGCGGCAGCCAAGGCGCGGGATATCATGCGGGATGATCTTGCTATGCGGACCATCCCCGAGTCCAAACAGACAGATAGAAACGATGACGGGCCGAAAACCGGGAACGCTCTTGAAAACCACTAACAGTGCGCGGCGCGGCTCAGGCTGGGAGCCACGCTGGGAGCCACACGGATGAACAACCTTCCGATACTGCGGACCAGGCTGGACAACCGGGAGAGACGAGCCCGAGGTCCCGAGGCGACCCCCGGTCCCACCGTCGTCAACGCGATCCGTCGCCGCCATTTTGGGCATTTCGGCCCTCTCAGGCGGTGCAGTGCCAGAGGATGTTCAGAACCACGCTATTTGTGAGGCTGGTGACGACATGACGACGAAGATCGGCACGCTGGTGGCGGCTACGGTCGCGCTGTTCGGAGGCTCGGCGGTCGCTCATGCCTCCCCGTCACCCACCCCCAGCCCATCCCCGTCCCTCGGCCCGTCCTACCAGTCGGGCTACGCCACGTTGATGAAAGACATGCGCGACATGAGCGCGAAAATGCACGAACCCCTCTCAGCCCCACTCAGATTAGGGAAAAACGACAACGGTGCTTCGCTGTGCGATATCGAATTGCAGGGGGTGATCTCCGCCGCTACCCTGAATGACGGCCCCCGGCCTGATGATTCGCGCGCCTTCCTCGACGGCTGCGCCGAAGCGGCACGCGACATCCTTGCTACCCACGGCTGCGGCAACGCCGACCCGCTCGACTGTGTTGACAATCCCGCCAACCCGAATGCGGGCGAGCAGCGCTTCGTGCGCGACACCCGGCCCCTCGTCCCCGACCTGGCAGCGTCCGGCGGCGACATGGCGGTGTGGCAAACCGGCCGCGGCATCTGCATCCTACTGAAAACCGGGTACCCCACCGGAAATGTGGTCACCGACCTGGCCGCCCACCTAGGCACCAGCAAACAGATCGCCGACCAGATGATGGACGCGGCGATGCAAAACATCTGCCCGGGATTAACCATCGGCTGGCTCTGATGAGGTGGCGAAAGCCTCCCCGTCCACAGGGATTGCCGGGCCGGCGTCAGCAGATCGTCCGCAACAGTTCCGACCAGTGCATTCACTAGCAACGATTTCAACACCCTGACGTGCTGCTGTCAGCGTGGCCAACAGCCTAAACTACCCAGCACGTAATTCGTGCCGATTTACCGTCATACCCGCCGGTAAGGTAACCGCCATGGCGCTGAACCTGACGTCGCGACTGCAAGTGACGGCCCACTATTTCTGGAACCGCCGCAACGCCGCCGCCCTGAGCCATCACGGGGTGCGCTTGGAGTATGACCCCGAGCAGCGCGCGCCGCAACGCTGCTTTTGGGCTTCACGTTCACGCTGCTGGCCGTAGCGTTGATGTTCATCCTGTCGTGGTTCAAACCCGCCGGGCAGGTCGGCCAGTCCAACATTTTGGCCGACCGGGCCACCGGGGCGATCTATGTGCTGGTCGACGGCCGCCTGCATCCGGCGTTGAACCTGACCAGCGCCCGACTGATCACCGGGCAGTCCGCCAACCCCACTCGTAGGTGCGGCGGCGGCCCTGACTGTCCACATGAGTCTTCTTAACTCTGGCTACGTGTGCGCTACCCCGGCGCTTCGCCGCATACGCTACATGATATGCCTTTCACTACGATTCCTGGTGTTACGACACGCATAATTCTGGCTACACGCGAGCGACCACCACGCCTGTAACCTCAGGTCACACCACATTTCCGCCCGCCAACCCGTCGCAACTTCGGCCTATAAAGTGCCGCCGCTCGGAATAATGGATCGTAGAGAAATCTCATTATCCCTTGCAGGACAGGCACTTTCGCTAACTCAACACCGTGTCACGCAGAGTTTCGCGAAAAATCTGGGCTAGTACGGGAATTGGAGGCCGCGATCGCAAAGCAGCCTCCAACGCCGAGATCAGGCCCGGGGCGCCGTCACAGATGCCCAGCAGCGACGGGCGTAGCCCCCGATCCTTGAGCTCGCCGAGGAAGTCGGCCCACGCGTCGGTGGACTCCGATCCCGCCGGGGCCAGGCCGATGAAGACCGGCTTGCCGCCGGTGGTGATGCCCCAGGTGGCCAGCACCGGCTCGGCCGGAGCGTTGGGATGCATGCGGAAGTTCGAGGCATCCAAGAACAAGTAATCCAAGACGATGTCATCCAGCCGGCGGGCGCACCAGGCGGCAAACTCGTCCCTGATAGCCGAGCAAATCCGGCTCACACTCGAGCGGGACAGGGCCGCCCAGCACCTCGGCCAGGGCCGCCTCGATGTCGCGGTCCGACAGGCCCCGCACCCAACCCGAGATCACCAAGGCTTCGAGGGCGTGGGTGCGGGTCACCCGGCACCGAACAGGCGAGAGCAAAACCGCTGGTCGGTGTCCCGTAGCTTGGGGCGCTGCAGCTCGACCGGGCCCATCGTCGTCTTCACCGTCGACGGCGGTTGGTAGCCATTGCGATACCCGGCCGGG